>JBKEBM010000220.1:0-32970 GCA_047973165.1 Chthoniobacterales bacterium | reverse complement strand
CCACCGAGTTTTTTGTTGTGAACGTAGAGGTCGTTTGGAGCTTTTATACGCAGTGGCAGCTTGGTGACAGCAGTGAGCGCGGGTGCCAGAGCGGCGGTAACCCAGCAGGTGAGCAGGGAGGTGTCGCTAAAAATTTTTGGCAGGTCGATGAGGATGGAAAACCAGAGGCCTTTGCCGGAAGCGGATTCCCAGGTGCGCTCGAATTGTCCGCGTCCGCTTCGTTGGGTTTTTGCACACACGACGAGGCCCGGCTGGCAGCCTCGGGCGGCGAGGTCCCAGGCGGTGTCGTTTGTTGAGGTGACTTCCTGAAAGACGAGGAGTTCGCGTCCGATGAGGCCGGGTTTGCGACGTGCTGCTTCGACGAGGTCTTTGTCGAGAAAGGGAGCGGAGTCGTCGGTTGACACTTTTTTTAGTTTTCCCAGTCCATTCCGAGGTCCACGCAGGTTGCGGAATGTGTCAGTGCTCCTACGGAGATAAAATCGACGCCGGTTTCAGCGATGGCGCGAATGGTTTTTAAATTAACTCCACCGCTTGCTTCGAATTGCAGGCCCTCGCGGCGGGCGGTCAGAGCTTCGCACATTTGATCGGGCGTCATATTGTCGAGCAGGATGAAACTAACTTCGGGAAGGGTTGCAAAAAAACGGACCTGTTCGAGTGTGTCGGCTTCGATTTCGATCGGAATGTCCGGATATTTTTTGCGGAAATTTTTAAGGCAGGCGGCCAGTGCTTCGCGGGAACCCTGGGCAGCAAGATGGTTGTCTTTGAGCATGACCATGTCGTAGAGGCCCATGCGGTGATTTGTTCCTCCGCCGGTGAGCACAGCGATTTTTTCGAGTTCTCGCCAGCCGGGAGTGGTTTTTCGGGTGTCGAGGAGACGGGCGGATGTTTCCTTTATCTCATCGACGTAGCGGTGTGTGAGGGTGGCGATGCCGGTCAGGCGCTGGAGGAAATTTAGCAGGACGCGTTCGGCGGAGAGGATTGAACGTGCCTGTCCGGTGATTTCGAGCACGGGTTGTCCGGCGGAAACGCTTTCGCCGTCTTTGGTTATTTGTCTCACCTGCAGGCTTGCGTCGATTTGTTGTAGAATCGGATTTGCAATGAATCCACCGGCAAAGATACAGCTTTCGCGAGCGACCACTCGTGCGCGTGCCGGTGTGTCGGCAGGTATAAATTCCTGTGAGGTGATGTCTCCGCTTCCGATGTCTTCTTTAATGGCGAGCCGGATGAGTTGCTCTGCCGATGGACTGAGAGGGTGGTTTTCCGGCGACGACATGGAGAAAAAATTAAATTGCCTGCTTTCCGATTCCGAGGAGATTTTTCTGCCAGTTCATCAGCAGGGAATCGTCTTCGGCAAAAATGAAACTTTCGAGGGCGGCTTTGGGTGCGATGATCGATCCGTCGAGTTTGAGTTCTGCTGCAACTTTGTCGCGCTTGCCGCGCAGTGCATCGAAGGCCCGTAGTTTTTCCTGAGAGGGCCGAATGCGTGGTTTGCGAATGGGGACGGGCCACTCGCTTTCGGGGACTTCGAGTGCTTTGTCGAGTGCTTCGAAAAAACGGCGGCGGCGGGCGCCGTTGATTCGCGGGGAGATTTTTTCGCCGCGTTCTGTTTTGTTGCAGATGTCGAGTAAGTCGCGGTTGCCGATTACGTGAAAGGGCGGGCGGTCCCATTCGCGGGCTTCGTCGTCGCGCCAGTGCCAGAGCGCACGCAGGATCGCCTGAGCGCGTGGGGAGAGCTTTCCGGCACCGGAGATTTTCCAGCGGTCGGTTTGCGCGGCGGGGTCTTTGGTTTCGCGGGCGGCTTTTTGGAGGCGTTCGACAGATTCACGCAACCACTGGCGACGCTCCAGGGTTTCGATTTTTTCGAGTAAAATATCTACCAGGCCAAACAAGTGGCGGGTGTCATTCATCGCATACTCGAGCATCTTCGGAGAGAGGGGGCGCATAGCCCAGTTTGCACGTTGGGAGGCTTTGCAAAGTTTGATGTCGAAATACTTTTCGATGAGGGCGGCCAGGCCGAGTTGTTCCTCGCCGATGAGGCGTGCAGCCAGCATCGTGTCGATGAGCTCGGCGGGTTGAAAGTTTCCGTAGCGTTTCAATAAACGCAGATCGTAATCCGCCCCATGCATAATCACGGTCTGTCGATTCAGAGTCGGAAAAATCGGCGAGATATCCAGGTCGGACAGCGGATCGACGAGGTAGTCTTCTCCATCCACAGTGAATTGCAGCAGGCACAATTTCTCGGCGTAGCAGTGCAGGCTGTCGGCCTCGGTGTCGATAGCGACACGGTCGCTTTTTTCCACCCGCACGAGCAGGTCTGCTAACTCATCGGCCCGTGTGATCAATTCTTTAAAGATGTATCCGTGGGTGGGATGACGGGGGGAGTTTTGTCCATCGTATCGCTGATGTCGCGCGAGCGCGGTTCGCGGACGACCGTTGTTCCTTCTGTCGGCACGGTCACAAAAGGTCCGCCGCCCAGCGGTGCTTTGTTTGTAAAAGCAACCCCTTCGACCTCGCTCGGTTTTCCTTCGAGCGGGAAGTCCTTGCGCAGTGGGTGGTAGGGGTAGCCCTCCCACATGAGGATGCGTTGCAGGTTGGGGTGGTTGGTAAATTTAATACCCATCATGTCCCAGATTTCGCGTTCGTGCCAGTTGGCGGTGGGCCAGATGTCCACGATGCTGGCAAGCTCGGGGGCGTCTTCATCGAGTGTAACGCTCAGGCGGAGGTGAATCCCCGATGCCATGCTGTAGAGTTCGTAAACGACTTCGTAGCGCGGGTCTTCGCCGAAGTGATCCACACTTGTAATGTCGATCAGGTAGTCGAAGCCAAGGCTTTCGCGGGTAAAGGTGCAGACTTCGTGCAGCGAATCTGCTGTAAGAGTCAGTGCATGCTCCTCCCGAAAAAAGGTTTCTTTGAGAATTGAGGAGGAAAATTTTTCCTTAATTTTTGAGATCGCTTCGACGGCTTCCATAAATTTTTTTTAAAAACAGGTCTCGTTTTTGTAAATCAGACCATCTCCAGGAGTTCGGCTTTTTGTTTACGCAGAGCCGGGTCTTTCATGATTTTTTCCTGGAGCTTCATCAGGCCATCAAGCAGAGCTTCGGGACGCGGCGGGCAGCCCGAGATGTAAACATCCACCGGCAGCAACTGATCGATTCCCTGCAGCACGGCGTAGCTGCGATACATGCCACCACTCGAAGCGCAGGCTCCCATTGCGATGACCCACTTGGGCTCGGGCATCTGATCGTAAATGCGCTTCACCGAGAGTGCCATTTTGTAAGTCACCGTGCCCGCAACGATCATCACGTCGGACTGCCGGGGGGAGAAACGCATGACCTCGGCACCAAAGCGAGCGATGTCAAAGCGGGCGGCACCCGCAGCCATCAGTTCGATCGCACAACAGGCCAGCCCCATCGGCATGGGCCAGAGGGAATTTTTTCTCATCCAGTTGATTGCTGTATCAAGCTGGGTGAAAATGATATTGCCCTCGATTTTGGAATCGTAAGAGACTGGTGCTGTTTCGCTCATATCGCTTCAAAGTAAAAGGCTTCCCGCTGCGAGCAAGCGGAAAAATCTAATTTTCGCGAAGATTATGGCTCGGGGTTACTTGGAGGATTGACGTGGCCAGCCGTTGAGCCCCCTGGATTGCTCTCATTTTTGTCATGTTTCAGGTTACTGCGAAGATTAATTCCAAAATATGCGAGTGAATTGAGTAGCAGGAATGTTGCAAGGGCCTCGTCAATATTGCCGACTACCGGCAGATTATCGGGAAGGAACTCAAAGAACCCCGCCCCGATATTTGCAAGATAAGCAGCGGACAATAAACCGACGGCGGACATGAAGAGGGACTTTATTATATTCATAGGGGTTACTTTTTAGAAATTACATGAATATTATTTTGCATTCATTGTGTTACTTCTGAGTTTTCGTATGTCGAAAATCAGCTTCGCAGCTTTGCTGCAATCGCCGTGGCTTCAGCAGCGTTTGCCTTGATGGCGGCCCAGTCTTTTTTCTGTATGATCTCCCGGGGGGCAATCCAGGAGCCTCCGAGTGCGGCGACGGATTTTTCTGTGAGCCAGTCGGCCATATTGGCAGCATTGATACCGCCGAGGGGAATATACTTTAAATTTAAATGTGCATACGGTGCAGCGATACTTTTCAGGTATTTGAGTCCGCCCATTGGCTCTGCGGGGAAGAATTTTAAAAGATCACAACCCAGATCAACGGCGATTTCAATATCCGTCGGCGTTGCAATTCCTGGTGCAAATGAAAGCTCGCTTTCACGAGCTGCAGCAAGGATTCGCGGATTGAGTCCTGGTGCCACGGCAAAGGCGGCACCAGCTTTTTTGACATCTGCAATTTGCTGTGGTGTCAGCACGGTGCCAGCTCCGGCGATCATTTCCGGGACGGATTGGCTGATGCGATGAAGTGCCTCCAGGCCCGCTTCCGTTCGCAAAGTCAGCTCCATTATCGAAATACCGCCGTCAAGCAAAGCTTTCGCCAGCGGGACAGCATCTTCGGGATCATCAACTACAAGCACTGCTGCCAGGCCCGATTTTTCAAGTTTCTGTTTTAGCGATGGATCGAAAGCGGATTTCATAACAGGACAAAACTACCAAATATCCGTAGATAACTCCACTCGTGAGATCTGAAAATCAGCCTTTCTGTGCCAGGCTCATAATGAAACGTCCGCTTTTAAGTGCGGCGTCTGAAGTGCTGACACTGGCTATATTTTGCTTCCATGTCTTCCACTGCGCTCCGTTATTTTCAAAAGCTTGTTTGGTACTGTTGTAAAGTTCGTCGGGAGTGCTGCTGGCGTTGACTCCGATTTTTGCTTTTTCGATGAGAGCGATATTTCCTTCCTCCTGTCCGGGCACCACATGGCTTACTATGAAGGGACACTGAGCGGCCAGGGCTTCCTGCACGATTGCTCCGCCAGCCTTGCCTATGAAAAGGTGATGCTCTGCCAGCAGTTGAGGCATTTCATCCGTCCACCCCAGAATTTTCAGTTGAGGGACACGGTTGAGTCCGGCGTCTTCCAGTGCTTTGCGGATGGCTTCAAATTTTCCGGTTACGACAGTGATTTCGACATTCGGAAGGGCAATCAGTCGGGACAGTGAATTGATGGTCCAGTTTCGACGGCTGGACGGAAGGTGCAGGATTTTCCAGGGTGGGCCGTCTTTTATATCCAGGGAAAGGTTGCTGAATTTCTGACTCACCGGAAAGCCGAGCACATGGATGTCTTCGGATGAAATTCCCCCGTCTGTCAGAACCTTTGCTGTAGGTGCATCCGGCACGATAAAAGCCGTGGACGGAGAGCGATACCAGGCCGAATTGATCATCGTGGAATCCGTTACGACCGTGACGAAAGGTGTTTTGAAATTGCTTTTGGTCTTTCGCAAATGCGTTATCAAAAAACTGTAAACCGGATAGGTCGAAACAATCACATGAGGCTGAAATTCATCGATTTGCCTCTCAAGTTCTTTTCTTAATCCGCAAAGCAGAGGCATCGAAAACTCCAGAATTCCAGGGCAGCTCAGAATCGAAAAAACCATTCGCCAGATCGACGTAAAGCGATTGATTGCGACAGAATACCCTACTTGGATAGCCCTGTTGTAACGCGGGTTCGATTTTTGATAAAGGTCAGCCAGCGTGACCACAACCGCACCGGGATTTTCATTAAGCAGAGATTCTCTGATGCTCTTTGCAGCTGTATTGTGTCCCTCGCCAAAGGAGGCTGTCAGAATAAGAATGCGTTTCATGAAGGCTTATTTGCTATTTCTAAAATTCGATACGGCCAATGTCTCTGCCGAATAAAAAAATTACCCGATGCAGGCACAAAAAAGAGTAAACCGAACGCAAAACAACATTTTTTTTCAAGTCCAGTCAAAAAGATTGAAAAGCAAAGGCAAAGTCCATTTGATAGCAAATTCAGACAAAGCTGCATTTCCCGAAAGTTTCGGGTAGCGAAAATTTGCTCAGCACACTATAACTCCCGGAAGAAACACCCTCAAAATCAAAGATAAAAATGAGATATACCACCCGCTTTGCTTCACTCCCTGCTCTCCTTATCACACTCGCCTTTTTTGTAGTCGGCAGCCCGCTGCACCTGCAAGCACAGTCCGCCGGAGCAGCTAAGACCAACAACGACGCCCTCCAGGCCTACCAAAGCGGGGATTATGAAAATGCCGCCAAACTCTACGCCGAGCTGATAAAAAATTACCCCACTGACGCACTCGTCACCGTCGCACGAATCCAGTTGGGTTACTCCGAATACTTCCTGGGCGAGTTCGATAAAGCTCAGGCGACTCTTGCAAAAGCTCTCCAGGACCCGGCTCTCCCCGCTGACCTGAAACCACTTGTGATGTCTTTTTTACCCCAGGCTATATCTGCCTCTGCCGCAAGCATGAAAGCCGACGATCCCAAGCGCAAAGCCCGCTTCGAAGAAGCGATCAAAGCTTTTGACGCCTACCTGAAAGCCTATCCAAAAGGTGACGACGTCGAGTCCGTCGTCTTTGGTCGCGCCATTGCAAATTACCAGATTGGAAAATACGAGGAAGCTGCTGCCGGACTGGAGTCCAACCTGAAAAATTTCTCCAATAGCCCCACCGTCCTCGACAGTCAGAACCTGTTAGCCGTTACTCTCGCCACCATCGGAAGCCAGGAGCTCATGAAGGGCGACGCCGCCGATAAAGCCAAAGGCTTCGAAACCTACAAACGCGCTCTCGGTTACCTCGAAGATATCATCAATAAAAAAACAGACCTCACCCTGGTCAACGATGCACAATTTCAGCTCGCGGAGATTCTTTTTAACCAGGCAGCCTTCAGCCCCGAAGCCGACCGCTCCGCTCTCTACGACCGCGCCCTCGCTGCCTATCGCTCCGTTGCCCCCAACGAAGAAATGATCGAGTTGCAGAAGGAAAAGCTCAGCCGCTTCCCCGAGCGTCGCCGTCAGCTTACCCTGCGTCGCGACCAGGCTGGCCTCAAAGCTCTCAACCGCGAGTTCGAGCGCGAACAACGCAAAATGGGAGAACTCCGCAGCAAGCCCGACCAAATCGCCACGGCAACCCTCAAAACAGCAGAAATCTATTTTAACCAGGGAGACAGCAACCGCACCCGCGTCATGCTGCGCCACATCACCCCCTTTCTGGAAAGCGACGACGACAAATTACGCGCCCAGTATTTCATGACGATGACCTACGCCCTCCAAAATGTGACCGACAAAGCTGTCGAAAATTACGACACCTTCCAGGCTGCTCATAAGGGTGCACCCGTCGCTCAGAATCTCCCGCTTGCAATGGGAAATCTGTTTCTGAATAACCCCGATTCCGAGCAGGCCAGCCCCGAAACCGCCATCAAATACTACGACGAATCAATAAGCATCTACCCTGATGGCGAAACCTCTGCGCTGGCAACTATCGCTAAAGCCATGGCCCAGACACGGCTGCAGCAAATCGAAGAAGCCGAAAAAACCTTCACAGGCTTCCTGGCAAAAAACCCCAGCCCGCGAGTCGCTGTAATGGCACGTTCCGGCCTCGCAGACCTCTACAAAATCACCGGACAATGGGACAAAGCAATCGCCGAGTATCAGACAATCGTCAAAGACTTCGGCGATACCCAGCAGGCCAAAGATGCCCAATTCTGGATCGCCATCAGCACCCAGCAAAAAGGAGATCACGCCGCTGCTATTCCGCTACTCAAGCAGTTCATTGCCGACCAGTCTGACAGCGGCTTTATGCCCACCGCTCTTTACTCCCTGGCAGTTTCTCAAATTGACACGGGAGCACGGGACGACGGCATGGCCAGCTACGCCGAACTCGCCGAGAAATATCCCGACAGCCCGCTCGCACCTTTCAGTTACTTCATGCGTGCGCAAATTCTGGCTCAGGAAGGCAAACCTGCTGAGGTCGATACCCTTCTGCGCACCTTCATCGAAAAATATCCCAACAACGAACACCTCTACGCCGCCTTTGACACCATCGCCCGCAATGCCGTTTCCGCCGGAGACTATCCCGCTGCGATCAAAACCTACCGCGAGTTTTTGGAAAAACACCCCACCGCTCCTCAGGCAGCTGAAGCCTTCCTTCTCATCGCCGAAAACGAAAACATCCAGGTCGATCGTCTTGGCCGCTTCGGTGCACTCAAAGACGACGAACGCAATCAGTGGATCACCCACCAAACGGAAGCCACCCAGGCTCTTGAAGCTTTGCTTGAGCAATTCCCCGACAGCCCCCAGGTCGCACCCGCCCTCAGCCAGCTTCTCAAAGTTCAGCAGCGCTACCTCGCTGCCGAAACCAAATCTGCCGACGATATTCAGGAATATTTTAATGCCCTTGCCGAAAGCACCTCCAGCACCACGGCTCGCAGTAAAACTCTCTTCACGCTCGCTTCATTCGTCGCTGAGCGCGACGAAGACCAGGCCCTCTCCATCATGGAAGAGGCCTACGATCCGCAAGTCGTTTATTCTCCCGAAGACATCGACTTCTACGGCCTTGCTTTGATCGATAAAGGCAACACGGAAAAAGCCAGCGAAGTTTTCATCAAACTCGCCGCAGACTATCCCAACCCGCCAAACACCGACCCCACTCAGGCGACGGCACCGGTTCAGCAGGCCCAGGCCACCTCACTCTTTGGCCGTGCACGAGTCGCCCAGGCAGGTGGCGATACCGCCCAGGCAAGCACCCTCTTCCAGGAACTCAAAAAACTCTACCCCTGGTCACCAAAAGTTCTCGAAGCTGAACTCGGCATCGCCAAAGCAGAATACGAAGCCAAAAAATTCGAAGAAGCAATTCGCCGCCTGCCCCCCATCATGCGCTCCCAGACAGCAACAGTGGAGTTGAAAGCCGACGCTACTATGCTCTATGGCGACATCATGCTCATGCGAGCCAAAGCAGCAACCGATCCCAAAGACGCGAAAGAAAAAACGCTCGCTGCCATCGATTATTATCTCCAGATTGCCGCCTTTTATCCCGCTGCCACCCGCCAGGCCGCTGAGGGACTCTGGAAAGGTGCTCAGCTTCTCGAAGAGCAGCTCAAAACAGACAGCGATCCAAAACTCAAAGAACGCCAGGAAAAAAATCTCCGCCGCGCCTACAAAGACCTTGTCGAAAATTATCCCAACTCGCCAAATATCGAAGCTGCAAAAACTCGCCTGGCCGCCCTCGGACCAGCATCATGACCCGCAAAGAACGTGCGGCAGAGCTGACAAAACGCCTGCCGCGCATCTATCCCGAGGCCCACTGCGAGCTGGATTACAAATCCCCTCTGGACCTGCTCATCGCCACAATCCTCTCCGCACAGTGCACCGACAAGCGTGTCAACATCGTCACTCAGGAACTTTTTAAAGTCGCAAAAACTGCATCGGACTACGCCGATATTTCCCAGGCCGCCCTCGAAAAAATCATCCACTCCACCGGCTTCTATCGCAACAAAGCCAAAAACATCCGTGCCGCCGCAGTAGCTCTCATCGAAAAGCACGACGGTAAAGTTCCCCGCAACATGGACAGCCTGGCTGCCCTCCCCGGCGTCGGACGCAAAACCGCCAACGTCGTCCTCGGAAACGCCTTTGACATCAACGACGGCATCGTGGTTGACACCCACGTCGGACGCCTTTCCCGCCGCCTCCACCTCACCAAACACAACGATGCGGTAAAAATCGAAAACGACCTGGTAAAACTCATCCCACGAGACAACTGGTGCATCTTCAGCCACTGGCTCATCTGGCACGGACGCCGCCGCTGCATGGCCCGAAATCCGGATTGTAAAAACTGCGAACTCCGGGACATCTGCCCCTCCGCCGACAAGGTTCTGACTCCGATTCCTAAAACCAAATCTAAAAAAGCGAAGGTTTAACTTTCCTGTCGGATTGTGATTCCTGCCAGGTCTGATACAAAAGTCCTGTGCATTTTTTGTTTCCAGGAGCTTTGTGGTTTTTGCTGTTGCTGCCTGTCTTTGTGGTGCTTTACCTGCTTCGTTCCAAGCCTCGCAAGCACATCGTCTCAAATATATTTCTATGGGAATCGCTGCTACGAGAAAAAAACTCCCGCTCCTTTCGACTCCTGGCACCACTCCGAAACCGACACTCACTTTTGCTCCTCCTGCTCATCCTCTGCTGTCTTATTTTCGCACTGGCTGACCCTCAAATATCCTTTTTAAAACCCAGACAACACTCCCCGGAGACACCTCTGTTGCTCGCTGTCGACCAGCGTGCACGCATACTTCCTTTCGCCAACGAAATTCGCGAGCAAGCCCTCTCTGTCATAGCTGCCCTGCCACCGGAGACACCGCTGTATCTGGTCGTTCTGAAAAACGAACCCGAAATTCTTTTGGGTAAAAGCACCGATCGCCCGGCGGCTGTCCAAAAAATCCGAACCCTCTCACCTGGTCCGAATGGAGGCGACACAGAAACTCTCCTCAACCCACTTGCTGACCTGACCGACCCCTCAGAAAAATCCCTCCAACGCATTTTTCTCGGACGCCTCGCAAAAGGAGAAACCCTCCCCGCCAACTGGCAAATGCTGCCAGTGGGCCGTCCTCTCGAAAATATTGCTATTCTGAATGCTGACCTTTCGCCAGTCAGTCGCACTTCAGAGCAGATTCGTGTCACAGCTCGCATCGGAAATTTTACAAATGCAGATTTCAGGGGGGAATTGCAACTCAGCGAAGGCAAAAAATTGCTGGCGATCCACCCTTTGGAAATTACCGCAGGCAAAGAAGCATCCGTGAGTTTTGAAACTTCACTTTCGCGAGCTGACGCGCATTCTCTCAGCCTTCGGACCATTCCGGACAGCAGCAATGTTCTTTCAAAGAATTCTTCCGCGACGCTCATACAGGACGACACGTTTTTACTCGACTTACCGGCCCGCCCGTCCAGGCGCGTCCTCCTTGTCGGAGGTGACAAAAATAACCTCTTTCTGGAAAAGCTTTTGAGCGTAACGCCCGCACTCGTTGTCGACAAAATCCCTGTTGCAGACTGGACCCCGGAGCGTAGCAACACTTACGACATTAGCATTTTTGACCAGGTCCTGCCCTTGCAAATTCCGCTAAAAATCTGGCGAGAAAACAATTTACTATTCCTGGGTGCTCATCCGGCTCTGCCCGATGCTCCTGTGATTCCGGGCACCATCAGCGAAGAAAATTCCGACCATCCCCTGCTGCAAAATACAAGTCTGCTCGAAACAAACCTCGTAGAAGCCCGTGACTGGAAGGCTCTCTTAAACAACAGCGACTGGCCTGCAGACATTCTTTTGCAATCCCCGGGCGGACCTCTGCTTCTGGTAGGCGAATTTGCTTCGGACTCTCCGAAACGCTGGGCTGCGCTGGCTTTTGACATCAGCCGTTCCGATCTGCCCCTGAGACCTGCTTTTCCGCTGCTGATGGACAACCTTATTTCCTGGCTTTCGCCTGAAACAGTTTCTTCGCTTCCCGCAAAAAAAATTATGACATCCCGGGAAAGCGATCTGCGGATTCCTCAGCCGAAAAAAATGAGCGACTTTCCCCTCCTAGGTGAGCAAAGACAGGATCGTCCGACTTCATTTCTGAAAATACTTCAATTAAAAAATATCCTGATGATTGCTGCGCTGCTGTTGCTGCTCTTCGAGTTTGGATTTTATTACCGCGATTCGATCAGTATTCGATTGCGATACAGGCCCAATTGAGATTTGACAATCTCTTCTTCAGGAGCTTTTCTTCGGGGGTGAAACAGATTCTCTCCCTTGCCCTTATTGTTGTCGTCGTAAGTTTGAGTGCGTGCGTAAAGACCACGGTTGAAAATCGTCGCGATCTTTACTCGCAGCAAAAAGTTCAAGGTCCCTACACGAGAATGCTGAAGGAAGGTATTCCAAAAGATCAGACAGAAGCTGAGGTCGACAACGCTGCAGGCTCCGACGTAAGTGCCTCCTATTCTGGTAAGTAAAAAAATACGCCAGTACTAATCCACGGGGTTCACCCGGGAGTGTAGCGGCAGTCGTTAACATCGAATTGCTTGCTTTGTTTGTATTTTGATCCTGTTTTTTAATCCAGGTTTGTGACAGGTTTTTGTATGCGCCGTTTTTTTTCTTTTATTCTTTCTGTCGTTGTTATGACCGCCTGCAGCACTGCTCCAAAAGCGCAGAGTTCTTCTTCGTCTGGTATCCGTCTCAGCGATGCTCAGGCCCGCGAAATCGGCAACCGCATTTGGAAAAACGAATGTGCCGGCACAATCGACGGGCTTACTTCATGGAATAAAGGAGAGCAGTTCGCCTCTCTCGGAATCGGTCATTTCATTTGGTATCCCGTTGGAAAATCGGGTCCGTTTGAAGAAAGTTTTCCCCGTCTTGTTCAATATATGGCGCAGCAGGGCGTAAAAATTCCCGCCTGGCTGGCCTCTGCCCGAGGTTGTCCGTGGCCGAATCGGGCGGCATTTCAGAAGGATTTTCAAGGGGCACGTCTGAGGGAGCTTCGCAGCCTCCTGGCAAAAAGTGTCCCGCTGCAGGCTCGCTTTGCTGCTCAGCGTCTGGAGCGTGCATTACCCCAAATGCTTCAGGCCGCTCCGGCTGGTGAACGCGCCAAAATCAAAGCAAATTTTTATCGCGTGGCAAATGAGCCGCTCGGCATGTATGCGCTGATGGATTATGTGAATTTCAAAGGCGAGGGGACTTCTCCGACCGAACGCTACAAGGGCAGAGGCTGGGGACTTTTGCAGGTACTGTCGGGAATGCAGTCCGGTCCTCCGATGCGAGCTTTTGCTCAATCGGCGGATCGTGTATTGACGGATCGCGTAAAAAATTCCCCGCCCGCCCGCAAAGAATCACGCTGGTTGCCGGGCTGGCGAAACCGCCTCAAAACCTACGCAAATTAACCAGGCGGTTTTGGTATTATAAGTCCTGAGAGACGGCTCTGCCAGTTTCCGTTTTCGGGTGTGCCCCAAAATTTGAGGGCTTTAAAAGCCGATGGTGTTTTTTTCTCCGGATCAGTCTGCCGTCAGAACAGCCGGGTCGCCGTAGAGTGTGCTGCCCGAGGAAGCGGAGATCGCCACATCGAAAATCTCACCGATGTGGCGGGGACTTCCGTCAAAAATAACCACCTTGTTGGTGCGGGTCCGTCCGAAGAGGCGGGCGGCATTTCGCTTGCTTGGACCTTCGCAGAGAATCTCCTGCTGCGTTCCGACACAGGCTTCCAGACGCACGGCGGTCGCTGCATTGATTACTCCGAGCAAATCCTGGTTGCGTGCCTCGCGTTCTTTTTCGGGAACCTGTGTTTCCATTTCTGCCGCAGGCGTATCGCGCCGCGGAGAGTAGCGGAAGACAAAGGCATTATCGAAATGGATTTTTTCAGCGAGAGCCTTCGTTTCGAGATACTCGGCTTCGGTTTCACCCGGAAAGCCGACGATGATATCTGTCGTAATCGCAACGTCGGAGCGTGCTGCACGGATTTTTTCGACCAGAGCCAGATATTTTTCGGCAGTGTAACCCCGATGCATGGCTTTGAGAATACGATCAGAGCCGGACTGAAGTGGTAAATGAATATGCTCCATGAGCTTCGGCAGCGTTGCCAGCGCATCGATCAAATCATCCCGGTAACCAATGGGATGCGGCGATGTAAAACGAATTCTCTCAACTCCAGGCACCGCATGAACCGCCTCGATGAGTTGTACAAAAGGGCTTTTCCCGTCGATTTTTGGGAACTCATGCCGCCCGTAGAGATTGACGATCTGGCCGAGCAAAGTGATCTCCTTTACACCCTGAGCAACGAGAGTTTCGACCTCAGAAACAATGTCCTCAATGGGACGGGAACGCTCCTTTCCACGTGTATCGGGAACGATGCAAAAGGTGCAGCGCATATTGCAACCCTGCATAATAGAGACAAAAGCCGTGGCCTGCCTGGGTCTCAAAGTGTGATCACGAATGGTCGATTGCGAATCCGCTTCAGCCTCGGTATCGACGATCGAGTGGCGCGTATCGTCCATTCGCGCCTCGACTTTTTTCATATAAAGGTCGTGAACGTAATCCGCCACACGATGAAATTTTTGTGTTCCGACGACGAGGTCCACATGAGGGGAAGTTTTTAAAAGTTCCTCCCCGCGGCTTTGAGCCATACAGCCGAGGTAGCCCAGGATCATATTTGGGCGTTGGCGGGAGAGCTTTCGCATCATGCTCATTTTGCCAATGGCTTTTTGCTCTGCCATATCGCGAACGCTGCAGGTATTGAGCAAAACGACGTCGGCCTCCGACTCGTTTGGGACAAGTGCGTAGCCTTTGGCCTGCAGCATACGGCCCACCTGTTCCGAGTCGCGCTCGTTCATCTGGCAGCCGTAGGTTTTGATAAATACGTTTGGCATGAACGAGGCAGTGTAAGCGATTTTTTTAAAAATCCAAGCTCCGGCATGCCAGATTTGATTTACTGTAAGTGGTCAAATATTTCAGTTGTTTTCTCTAACGGGGGTGCAGTCTTATACGATTTAGAGAGACCAATTAGTGAAATTCGCATAGTAAAGAGACACGCGAATGCACGAATTTGGATTACTAAATCGTATTAGTCGGAAGTATCTGAAGTATCCGGAATATCAATTTTGTAAATTTTCCAGAAAAATCCGGCAGGGCGCATGCCGAGGTCGGCCTTGTTTACAATCAGACGAAAGTTCGTCGGCGAAGAAAAAAATGCCCACTTTACCTCAAGCTCCTGAGGATTGGCCACAGGAGGCTGGTCTCCTTTTTTTTGAGAGGACTGAGCTGTTTCTTCTAAAGAAAAACCAGGATTTGAAAGAAGCGAGGCCAGCCCGTCCGGCGTGATAACAGAATCCAGGACTCCATTCAGAGTAACGGGGCCCAGGGCTGCTGCAATACCAGCGGCAAAGGGGTTGTCTTCTGAATCCATTTCCTTTTTTAAGCGGGCAGTGGCCTGTTCTCTTATCGATTGCCGAAGTGATGAAAAATCGACGACCTGCTTAAGTGCATCGGAGTCAGCAGACTTGATCGCCTGCTGTAAACGCCAAATGCTGATGTAAGGCCCCAGCAGATATAGCAGAACGCAAACACATAAAATAAGGATTCCAAGTTTTAGTAATCTGTTACCACTGCGTGTCGGGAGCACTGCGGCAGGCTCAGGTTTCGGCTCAGGTTTCGGCTCAGGTTTCGACTCGGGTTTCACTGAGGGCACCGGAGGTGCGGGAGGCAAAAGAGTTGCCAAGTCTATGGAAGAAAGGGATTGCCAGTCACTTAGTCCCTCATGCCAGGCAAAAGTATCTTCCGAAATTTCGCCACTTTGCAGCATGGAGTGAACCTGTTTTGCGCTGTATGGTCCAAGAGTCTGGTCTGTGTGATAGAGAAAAATCTGCATGAGAGGATTGCTTTTTGACAAGGTATCTCCAGAAGCTCCATTTCATCAACAGTGCTTTTTTTCGCTGCTTGTTTAGTGTGAAATGCGAGGCGGCGAAACGCAATTTAACACTGAGTTTGTTTATCAGCGAACAGAAATAATTTTACAGATAAAAAATGCTCGCCCAAACTCTTAAGTCGAAGGTAAAATAGCATCGAATTCTGATAAGCGTATTTTTGACAAATACAATCATTTTATGCTACGGTTGCATTAAATTTATTTTTTGATCTTGAGACGCTTCCAGCCTTGTATAACCAAGAAAAAATAAGTATTTGATTTTTTATGATTTCCCCCGTATCGACTCCTTTAAGCAACAGGTATCACATGCCTGCCGAGTGGGAGATACATGAGGCCACATGGCTTTCATGGCCTCGCCCAAATGGCATTAGTTTTCCTGATTCCTACGAGCAAATTGTGCCGGTTTTTGTGAAGATGGTGGAGGCTCTTATTGAGAGCGAAAGTGTCCGTATCAACCTGGCTGATGTTCATTTAAAAAACAAGGTGCAGAAGCTGCTTTCGCACCTGCCGAAAGACCGGATTGAATTTTTCCCCGTCGAGACAAACGAGCCCTGGTGCCGGGATCACGGGCCAATTTTTGTTAAGCGAAAAAAAACACCTAAGCTTGCGGCCATCAATTTTGGGTACAATGCCTGGGGCTGGAAATACCCGCCTTTTGATGCGGATGATGCTGTGCCGCGTGAGCTGGCGAAGCTCCTGGATATACCTGTTTTTGATGAGGGCGATTTTATTCTTGAAGGCGGGTCTATCGATGTCAATGGCGCGGGCACGGCGCTAACGACGGAGAGTTGTCTTTTAAATCCGAACCGCAATCCGAGCATGAGTCGCTGCCAGATTGAAAAAAAATTAAAAAGCTGTCTCGGACTTAAAAAAATCCTCTGGCTGGGTGATGGGATCGAGGGCGACGACACCGATGGGCACGTTGATGACATTACACGCTTTGTTGCCGAAAATGTAGTGGTTACGGCCGTCGAAGAAGATAAAGACGATCCTAACTACGAGCCTCTCATGGCGAATCTTGCCCGTCTGGAATCAATGACGCTGCACGACGGGCGACGACTGGAAATTCATCGTTTGCCAATGCCTCCTAAAATTGTTCGCGACGGACAGCGATTGCCGGCGAGCTACGCGAATTTTTACATTGCGAACACTGTCGTTCTGATGCCGTCTTTTCACGATGTGAACGATGCCTGGGCGGAGTCCGTTTTGCATGAAGCTTTTCCTGATCGACGTATTGTACCGATTGACTGCCGGGAACTGATCTGGGGACTCGGAGCTTTTCACTGTCTTACCCAGCAGCAGCCCGAAATTTAGGGGAGACTTTCGGAAAATTTTATTTCCAGCGGCTGAGCGATTCGTCGTGCAGGTGACGTCCTCGAAAATACCGCTGCAGCAGGCCGTAAGTCGGGCTGAAAAAGAAGGCTAAAATGAACTCGGTGCCCAGCAGCAATACAATCGCCGGTCCGGACGGGATGTTTGCATAATAGGAAAAAAATAACCCGACCACTGCAGTGAAAGTTCCAAGTGAGGCTGCGCCCCAGGCCATTACGCTGTAGCGGTCTGTAAGCAAATACATGGTTGCTGCCGGTAAAATGAGAAGCCCGAGTGAGAGTAAAATCCCGATTGCCTGCAGTGACGAAAGCATTGCCAGCACGATAAAGGCCACAAGCAAACCAAGCAGCGAATTTGCAGGAATCCCCAGGCTGCGGGCGACGGAAGATTCAAAAAGGGTCAGCAGCAGAGGACGGTGCAGCAGCACTAAAGTCAGCATGATGAATGTGCTGATAACAAAACTCACATTCAGGTCACTAACTCCCACGCCGAGGATATTTCCAAAGAGAAAGTGGTCCAGGCTGACACGGACGTTTGCGTATTTGATGACAACAATACCCAGTGCAAAAGCCACAATGTAAAGCGAAGCAATCGCCGTATCGTCTTTCAGGCGGGAACTTCGCGAAATCAAAAAGCCGCCAATAGCCACAAAACCAGCCGCGATGACCCCGCCAATGAGCAGCCCGCCCGGAGACAACCCCGCGATAATAGCTGCAATTGCGAGTCCCGGAAGCAGCGAGTGCGAGAGTGCGTCGGCAACCAGTGCCATACGTCGTAAAATAATAAAGGTCCCGAGAAATCCATTTGTAAATCCGATCAGGATGCAGGCGAGCAAAGCCCGCTGCATGAAGGCGTATTCAAAGGGTGCTGTGATCCAGTCAGTCATGTTTGTGTCCGCTGAAAACTTGTGTTGAAAAAGCCCGCTCCAGGTTCTTTGGAGTGAAGGTGCTTTCTGTAGGACCACTGGCAATCAACTCTCCGTTGAGCAGCACGACCGTATCGAAAATCTCCGCAGTCGAATTAAAATCATGGTGCGAGGCGACGATGAGTTTCCCCTGCTCGCGAAGCAGGTGAAGACTGCTGAGAAAGGAACGCGCGGCATTATCATCGAGACCGCTGAAGGGTTCGTCCAGGAGGTAAATATCCGACTGTTGTGCCCAGGCTCGCGCCAGAAATGCCCGTTGCTGCTGCCCGCCCGAGAGAGCGGAAATCTGACGATCCGCGTAGTCCTCAAGTTTAAAAAGAATGATGGCCTCCTCGACAAGCTGGTGATCTTTTTTACCAAATCTCCGAAACGCACCCAGTGCGGGGTAACGTCCCATCTCGACAAGCCCTCGAATCGTAATCGGAAAATCCCAGTCCACCGCCTCGCGCTGCGGCACGTAAGCGAGAGCTGCCGACTCGCCCCGGTGTGAAATTCGGCCCGTCTCCAGCGGAAGCAGTCCTGCGATCGCCTTCAGAAGAGTCGTCTTTCCCGCACCGTTAGGACCCATGAGAGCAACACAGCGGCCCGAGTGGAGGGTAAGTGAGACGTGATGCACGGCTGGAACCCGCTGGTAACTCAGCGTCACATCTTCCAGGACAAGTTTAAAACTCGAAGCCGTATCAATCGAATTCACGGAGTCTCCTTTATCTTGTTTGGAGGCAGAGTCACCACGTCGATGATTTGTTTTGCCCCCCAGAGAGTTATATCTGTTTTTCCAATACGGAGACGAAGAGCCTGCTCCGTTCCGGCTTCTTCATCGGGATTCAGAACCGCATTTACAAGAAGGTCCTGGGGAAGATCGGAAAGGGGAAGTATCAGTAAAAATTCGCCCTGTTGCTTGTTTGGGTTTTCCTCCAAAAGCGACTGCCCATCAAGCTGAATGCTGAGTTCACGAAGCGGCACGCTGGATGTAAAAGTAAGAGGCGCACTCATGAGGCCCTGCGACTCCGAACTGAAAGACACTTCACTCTCAATCGCCTTTCGCTTCATCGCCTGTCCACGATTCATAAAAAACACAAGTAAGCCTACTCCAAAAAAAACAATCAGAGTGATGAAAAAACGCAGAAGTGGACGGCCGCACATAAGGAACAATCAGGGTTGAGTCGGAATCTTAGTGGAACCAAGCCCGTTGACAACAGCCTGGACATTATAACGCATCATACCGATATAAGTGCCGGCATCGTCATTTGCATTGCCAAGATTGTCCGTGTAAAGCGGAGGTCCAAAGGCGACCCCTGTTTCCTGTGTGATCTCTCTGGCAACTTTCGGATTTTCAACAGCTTCAGAAAAAATAATCGGAACACGCAGCTCCTGGATTTTTTTAATGAGTTCCTGAACCTCCTGCGAAGAGGGTTGCTCAAGTGTGTTGGCACCCCGAATCGGCAGAATTGTGAAACCATAATCACGGGCAAAATAAGCCAGAGCATCATGCGACATTAGTAAAATACGATCTTTGCGTGGAATTGTTGCGATCTGAATACGAATCCAGCGGGCAAGTTTGTCGAGTTCCTTTAAATAGTGAGCAGTATTTTTTTGAAAAGCATCGGAGGCTTCCGGGCGAAGCTGAATGAGCCTGTCGCGAATACTGACAGCCGCCGCCTTTACATTCCCGACGCTGTGCCACCAGTGAGGATCAAACGGTGCCTTATCATGATCGGCAGCTTCATGTTCATGTTCATGCGAATGTGTGCCCGCACGAATCGGGTCGGAGATGCGCTCACCGAGGACGAGTAATTTTGCAGCAGGAAAAATTTCCTGAAAACCCGGCAGCATGCTTTCAAATCCCAGTCCGTTTGCAATAACCAGGTCGGCTTCTGCCATACCGCGCATTTTGCCCGGAGTCACCTCGTAAGCATGAGGGTCAACTCCCGGAGACAGCAAAGAAGTCACATTGACTTCCGAACCACCGACCTGCCTGGTAATATCGGCAATGACCGGGCTGACAGCAAGAATCCGAAGCTGCTCCCTGCCAGACTCAGAAGCCGCAATGGCTTTCCCGCCGCCAGGAAGCAGCGTGATAATGACGAGCAGAAATCCCGCAATGTTTTTATTAAGTAGTAAGCTGTCCACGAAGCCTTTCAAGCAGGGTAAATCAGCATGTGCACGTTAGTTCGTGCAATACTTTTTTCAGTAATCTGCCTGTTGGCAGTTTGTTAATACCGGTGAACAGTGGCTTGCGAAGGGCGTCGGAGGTAAAGGGCTCACCCGAAAACCTGCTTCCCTCCGGTCCGATTGCCTGCATGAAAAATTTACAAAAAAAGAACTTGCCGCCTGTGCGGAAATCGTTACCTTCCTTCATCCCGCGTTATGCGCAGGACCTTTTTTGCCATTTACTGTATTGGCGCGAAAAGGTTGTCGATTCACGAGCGATGCGAGTCGCTCAAAGCCCGTTAAAATTTTAATGCCAACAATCAACCAGCTGGTCCGCAAAGGACGAAGCAAAGTTTCTTTAAAGTCAAAATCACCCGCTCTTGTAAACTGCCCGCAGCGGCGCGGCGTCTGTGTGCAGGTGATGACACGCACGCCCAAAAAACCCAACTCCGCGCTTCGTAAAGTCGCCAAGGTGCGCCTGACAAACGGCCAGGAAGTTCTCGCCTACATCGGAGGTGAGGGGCATAACCTGCAGGAGCACTCGATTGTGCTGGTTCGCGGGGGTCGTGTAAAGGACCTGCCGGGTGTCCGCTATCACATCGTTCGCGGAAGCCTCGACTGCCTGGGAGTGGATGGTCGTCGCCGGGGCCGCTCAAAATACGGAGCCAAACGTCCAAAAGGCGGCGGAGACGCTGATAAAGGAAAAAAATAATTATTAAAGATTATGTCACGCAGACGCAGAGTTATTCATAAAGAAGTTAAGCGCGATGCCCGCTACGGCAGTCCGCTGGTAGCCCGCCTCATCAGCACGGTAATGCAATCGGGTAAAAAAAGTGTTGCTGAGCGAGTCGTTTACACGGCAATCGAGAGCACTCATGAGGGAAGCGACACAGTCGATCCTCTGGAAACGCTCAACAAAGCCGTCGATAACGCCAAACCAAAACTTGAAGTAAAATCCCGCCGCGTTGGTGGTGCAACCTACCAGGTTCCCATGGAAGTTCCTGTGGAACGTCAGGTTGCCCTCGCTCTTCGCTGGTTGGTTATGTTTGCGAGCAAGCGCCGCGGTATCTCCATGCAAAAAGCTCTTGCAAACGAGTTAAAAGAAGCCGCTTCCGGCCAGGGCAACGCAATCAAGCGTCGCGATGATATGCACAAAATGGCCCAGGCAAACCGGGCTTTTGCACATTTTCGCTGGTAGAGACGTTTTTGTCTTTTTCTGTTATAGGATTGTAAGGATACATCCGGGAACCCCGGTTTTTGCTGTCCACTGTTTAAAACTGCGACTTCCGGTATTTCAAAAATCTCTGTTGGGAGAAGGCTGACAGGCGATTTATTCCATCCTCGATCCGTGTTTTTTTCTGCTTGTCTGTCAGAAATGGAGCTGTCGCCGGAATTTAAAAAGAGAGCTTTCTTTATCGCAGGTAGCCCTCACTATTTATTCGAGCAGGCTCTTGCTTTCCTGATCGGAGCAGACTTAAATGATCCCCCTGAAAAATTATGAGTATGAAAAGTATTATAGACAACGAATGCTGGGAAGCTCTCGAATTAAACAAGGACGAGATTGCACGTTACTCGCGCCATCTCATCATGCCCGAGGTTACACTTGAGGGACAAAAAAAGCTGAAGGCTGCAAAGGTGCTCTGTATTGGAGCTGGCGGGCTGGGCTCGCCGATAGCACTTTACCTGGCAGCGGCAGGCGTCGGGACTATTGGGCTGCTCGATTTTGACGTTGTGGATTATTCAAATCTTCAGCGTCAGATTCTGCACGGCACTGAGGATGTGGGACGTAAAAAAATAAAAAGTGCCCGCGATACGATTCGGGCAATCAATCCGAATGTCGAAGTTCGACTTCACGACACGATGTTCCGCAGTGAAAATGCACGAGAGATTGTCGAGCCTTACGATATTGTTATCGACGGCACCGATAATTTTCCAACGCGCTATCTTTCCAATGATATCTGTGTCTTTTTAAAGAAACCAAATATTTACGGATCAATTTTTCGTTTCGACGGGCAGGCCACGGTTTTTGCACCGCATCTGGGCGGTCCGTGCTATCGCTGTCTTTATCCGGAGCCACCGCCGCCAGGCATGGTTCCAAGCTGTGCGGAAGGCGGAGTCCTCGGTGTGCTTCCAGGAATTATTGGCGTCATGCAGTCGATTGAGGCAATCAAGCTCATTTGTGGTATTGGTGAGCCGCTTGTCGGCCGCCTGCTTAATTTTGATGCTCTGAAAATGACCTTTCGGGAATTTAAAGTTCGTCGAGATCCGAAATGTCCGGTTTGCGGCGATAATCCAACGGTGACCGAATTGATCGACTACGACCAGTTTTGTGGTATTCCGCAGGCTGAGGCAGCCGAGGCTGCAGAAGCACCCGTTCCGGAAATTTCTGTTAAAGAGCTGAAAGAAAAACTCGATGCGGATCCTGATCTCATCCTCATTGATGTTCGGGAAAAATTTGAATACGACATTGCTCGCATTCCCGGTGCCAAACTCATCCCGCTGGGCGACCTTCCTTCGCGAATGAGCGAACTCGACAGTGCGGACGAGATTTATATCCACTGCAAATCCGGAGCTCGAAGTGCAAGTGCCGTTCGACAATTGCAGGAAGCTGGTTTTGATAAACTCTGGAACGTAGATGGTGGAATCCTGGCCTGGTCCGAGCGGGTTGACCCGTCGGTACCGACCTACTAATAAGTAAAGTGTGAAAAACTAATACTCGCCTGCACAAAAAACCGCTTTGTGACTTGCAAAGCCAGGCGGAAGATTTAGTTTCTCAGCGATTCATTTTTTTGAAGCCGGTGTGGCGGAATTGGCAGACGCGCCAGACTCAAAATCTGGTTCTCGCAAGAGAGTGTGGGTTCGACCCCCACCGCCGGTAAACTCCGATTGCTGCCGGAATAACTTTCTTAAAAAGTGATTCCGGTATAGACGCCGAGGATAGCTGCATTTTGGATATTACCCGTTCCGTTTGGACGTATTATGTATTGAGCAAAAGGTTGGATGAAGGCCCACTTATTGATCTGCACGCGGTAACCCGCTTCGAGGAACATTGTGTAACTCGGTTGGTTACTCGAACCATTTGCCCGGTTAGCCAGCGTATTATAATAACTGTATGACCCGTAGGCCAGGGAGATCATCGTCAGGTCTCTGTCGCGTCCAGGAATCAGACCTTTGTAAACAAGTCCGGTGTGGAAGTAGAACGGGAATATATTATTATACTTCGGAGCAAATGTTACGAAGTTAAAGATACTGAGTCCCTGGTCGGAGAGTTTTGGAGCTTCGGCTGAGAAGGGAGTTTTAAAGCTTTTATTACTTACGGTATTTTTAGCGTCCGGGACTGGTTTTTCAACGGAGGCAGGTGAAGGTTCGCGAAAAAGCATTTGGTCAGCCTGCCAGTAAAATCCGTATTGGCCGTAATTTCTTGTTCCGTTGAAAGAATTGGCTTCGCCACCATAGTAATAAGCACCCATTGCGTAATGTCCCGGGAGTTCAGCCGGACCAAACTCGGGTGTGAATCCTGTTTCAAGAATAGTCATCAAACCGTTCTGACTTGTGTCCTGAGCATAACCTTCGAAGGCCAGGCCGTGGTTCTGTGATTTGCTTCCATCCGGATAGGCCATAAACAGGCCCCCTTTTATGTAGGCCCGGTCAGTCGGTTTGACTTCCAGGGTGCCGCCCCAGGTCGAAAAGCTGGACGAGAAGGGAATGTTTCCGCCGATACCTTTGGAACTGCTCACTGCACTGTTGAGAAAGAGCTTGGAGAGAGGCTGGTTCGCAAATTCTTTTTGCGGCGGCAACCATCCTGCTCGAAAAACAATCATATCTTTAATGGGAAAAAAGTCCCTGCTGCCGATTTCAATGCCAAAGCTCAGCAGTCTCCATCCTGTTCCTGAAGTCCAGGTTGCTGGTTTGAACATGCGGTTTCCCTGAGTAAAAGTATTTACATTGGCGGTAGCGCGTGGATCACGCCAACGCACAGTTCCGAATAACTCAATACCCTTCAGAGCATCCGTTTTTAAAAGTTTTCCGGTATTGATTTTGGCGTTGAATTCAAGGCCCTGATCCCAGAATCCACGCTTGCCTCCCTGGCTACTTACGACGCCAAAATATGCGCCGTAGTATTTTCCGCTAAATTTAATTCCATTATCTTCCAGGGTATCGCGAGCACCGAACCAGTTTCCGGTTGCGTATTTTCCATCCCACCAATCGGAGAGGAAAGAGGAAGTTGTTTTTTGGTCGTCAGGGGCTTTTTGGATTTCTTCTGCGATGAGAGAGCTTAGCGTGGCAGAAAATCCGAGTAATCCGGCAAGAAAGGTTGCAATTGTTTTTTTTGAAAAGGATGCGCTCATTGGTTTCATATTATTTAATAAGAGGCCCTTTTTGAAGATAATCCGGGGAGGGCATTACTAAAAATGTAACAATTTTGTCACACATTGCTGCAAAAAGTTTACAATTAACGGTTCTGTTTTACTGAGCATTGCTCATGAATCGGATTGTTTCAGCAATCGCCTCGTCGAGTTCAAAACGAGCCTGCCAGCCCGCAGATTCTAATTTTTCAGCACTGGCCAACGAATGACGAATATCTCCGGGCCGTGGATCAGCATAAACGATTTCGGATTTAGTATCGATTTGTTTAATAATACTTTTGGCCAGAGTATTGATTGTCTGGCTGCCACCGTAACCCGCATTGAAGACTCCGTGCAGCGAAGTGTTTTCAGCAAGGAAGGCAAGTGCTCCGACTATATCTTTTACATAGATAAAATCCCGGGTCTGCTCGCCATCTCCGTAAATGTTGAGCAGTTTATTTTCCAGGGCACGCTGAATAAAAATAGGAATCGCTGCTGCATAGGCACTGCCAGGGTCCTGGCGAGGACCGAAGACATTGAAGAATCTCAGACAGGCTGTATCGAGCCAACTCTGGCGCGTATAGAAATCACAATAATACTCTCCATCCAGCTTGGTAATTGCATAGGGACTTCGCGGATCGGGCGTCATGGATTCTTTTTTTGGCGACTCTTTATTTTCTCCATACACCGCAGCAGAGCTGGCAAAGCATAGTTTTCTGACATTGGCATGACGTGCGGATTCCAGAACATTTAAAAGGCCGCTTATATTGATATTCACTGTTTCCATCGGCTGCTCCACGGACTCCGGCACACTGACCAGTGCCGCCAGATGGAAAACCACATCGACATTTTCTATAATCGAATCCAACAGCTTTCGATCAAGAATGGAACCTTCAATAAAGGTGCACTTCAGACCCTCAAGGTTGCTTCGATGACCGGTTCTCAGGTTGTCCAGAATAATGACTTCGGCCTGTTCCTGGTAGTGTTCGACAACGTGGCTGCCGATAAATCCGCTACCTCCGGTTACTAATATTTTCATAAAAAGTTCTTCTTAAAACTTAGCGATGATTTGAAAGCCAATGACCAGAGCATTCGGAATGCCACCTGTGCCGGACGGACGTATTACATACTGCAGATCGGGTTGAAACGAAATATTTTTTGTAAGTTGTATGATGTAACTCGTTTCCAGCACGAGTTCGACGCTGGCGTTCCCGCGTCCTTCCCGGGCAAGGGACCGGCTGTAGTTTGCGCCGTAGTTTTGGATATACAGAGAAGTCAGCCATTTGTCATTTTTTCGATTCGGAACAAAGCCCTGCAAAAGGGTTCCGAAGCCGCCGAAGAGAGGGTTTTTTGCTATATCACTTTGCGGGGCGTAAGTGATGACGCCCCAGAGCGAGAAATGTAAGTCTTCATCAAAACGGCTTCGCCATATCATTTGTTGGCCCATGGCGTAGAGGCCGAATGCATTGTCTTTGCTGCCGCCGTTAAAGTCGCTGAACTTATAATTCGACCAGTATCCACCGAGGGCATAATAAGCGGGCAAGCCTTTGAAACCAGGATCGCTTTTGCCATCGGAAGCACGCTTCAGAAAGGAAGGTGTCCAGCCGACTTCTGTCATCCAGAGGAATCCGTCATCGGAGTGAAAGCCGAGATTCAAACCGTGGTAAGCGCGTTTTCCAATATTCGGATTGGACTGAAAAATACCGCTTTGAAGATAGAAATTTTGAGGAGCCGTCCATTTCGCATAGGCAGCCCAACTGGTGCCGGTCGATGTTTTAAAGTTCGGAAGATTGGCAGGCAGGCCAGCAGCATTTCCGTTGATCGCATCGCTGGCCTGAAGCCCGAAAGCCGGGAGAGAGGCAAAAAACTGCCCGGCAGCCATGCGACCCAGACGAATTTCGAGTTTGTCGTTGAAGAACTGCTGTCGAATCAGCAGATTGCTCAAAGCAATGGTCTGCGCTGTGTAGGCTTGCATCACGCCAAGGTCATTGCCGATCCAGTTACTCAGATTTCGTCCCGAACCCTGAACGCCGGAAATAATAACAGAGGTTTCGCTGAAGACAGGGGATATTCCTTTGAGGCTGATTTCAACGCCGAACCGCATGAGTTGTGCATATTGGGCAGATTGTCTTTGCCCGCCGACCGGGTTGCCGAGAAAGTTGGCATAGTAATTAACGAAGGGCTGGACGTTATACTCCCTGACTTTGCCGAATTCCTCATAGATAAACTGAGGAAAATATAATTTTCGTTTTGCGTGGGCCGTGTCGCCCGACTCCAGGTTGAGGAAAGGGGGAGGGGTCCAGCCGGGAATTTCAATATCATGCTGTGCCCCGTGGAGAGGGGATACCGAATCCGCTCGAAGATTTACCAAAAAAATTACACACAGTAAAAAAAACGTAATCGAAATTATAAATTTGCGGAAGGAAACCGGAGCGACCATTTTTTTGAAAATCAATGCAATAATTGAAGACAGTATATATTCAGCGAAACTTTGTCGCCCTAATAAATCGGCTTGAGCTTTTGAGTGAAAGGCTGAGAATGCGGCGATGAACTTTTTAAAAAAATCCCTGATCCCCCTCGGACTGCTTTTATGTCTGCCAACCCTGGCGCAGGCTCATGTCGGCGGGGCGGCACATGCTGAATTTCTGGATGGAGTTTTGCATCCGCTGACCGGACTGGATCATTTGTTTGCGATCCTGGCCCTGGGGCTTTGGGCCGCACAGCTCGGCGGGCGAGCCACATGGGGAATCCCCCTCGGTTTTGCCGGAGCCATGCTTTTGTCGGCTGTTCTTGGTATGGGCAGGTCCGGCTCGATCGTGATCGAGCAGGGGATTCTGGCGAGTGTTTTTATCCTGGGGCTGCTGTTGGTTTTTTCCGTTCGTCTGCCGGTTTTTGCGGGGGGAGTTTTAGTTGCTCTGTTTGCCTTTTTTCACGGCTTTGCGCACGGAGCCGAGATGCCGGCGGGTGCAAGTCCGGTTGTTTACATCCTGGGATTTGTCATTACGACTTTGCTCATCAGTTTTCTCGGAGTTGCCTTGGGGACTTTTGGTAAACGTCTCATATCGATCCTCTCGCTGCGGCTGGCTGGTGGAGCGATCGCTGCCTGTGCGGTCTATTTATTTTTTCAGTGAGGTAAATTTGTAGCGTGCTTCGCATTTTTAGCTGGTTTGGTTTTTTGCGTCGTGTTTGATCTTCTCGAATGATTTCAAGATATAGTCGTGAGCGCATGCGCTCGATCTGGTCCGAAGAACGTAAACTGCAAATCTGGCTCGAAATTGAAACCCTTGCCTGCGAAGCAATGGCCGAACTCGGCCAAATCCCCACT
This sequence comes from Chthoniobacterales bacterium, assembly GCA_047973165.1. Taxonomy (GTDB): domain Bacteria; phylum Verrucomicrobiota; class Verrucomicrobiia; order Chthoniobacterales; family JBKEAD01; genus JBKEAD01. Next base: position 5,522 of record JBKEBM010000220.1, on the reverse strand, counting down.
GAAGACGCCCAAACAATCCGCGCAAAGGGAAATTTTGATATCGAAAAAGTCCGGGAAATCGAAAAACGGACAAACCACGACGTCATCGCCTTCCTGGAAAACGTAGCCGAGCACATCGGTCCGTCCGCACGCTGGGTGCACCAGGGACTGACCTCCTCCGATCTGCTCGACACCACCCTGGCGGTGCAGATGACGGAGGCACTGGACATCCTCGAAGCTGACCTGCAGGAACTAAGAAAAGCGATCAGCACACGTGCCATCGAGCACAAATTTACTCCGATGATCGGGCGCAGTCACGGCATCCATGCCGAGCCGATCACTTTCGGACTAAAGCTGGCTTTGATGTTCGACGAATTTGGCCGCGCCCTGGAACGGTTGCGGGATTTGCGCCCGCGAGTCGCCGTCGGTATGGTGAGCGGAGCGGTGGGAACCCATGCGCACCTGGACCCGCGAGTGGAATCTTATGTTTGCGAAAAGCTCGGGCTGAAGCCGGCCACGCTTTCCACGCAGATTATTCAAAGAGACCGTCACGCGGAGTTTCACTGCGTGGTTGCTTTGATCGGCAGCAGCATCGACCGATGGGCGACGGAGTTTCGTCACCTTCAGCGCACCGAAGTCCTGGAGGTCGAGGAATACTTTGGGCGCGGACAAAAAGGCAGCTCCGCCATGCCTCACAAAAAAAATCCGATTACCGGCGAGCGCCTCAGCGGCATCGCACGGGTCCTGCGTGGGAACTGTATGGCCGCCCTGGAAAACGTTGCTCTCTGGCACGAACGCGACATCAGCCACTCCAGTGTGGAGCGAATTATTTTCCCGGACTCCTGCACCCTGCTCGATTATTCTCTGGCCAAACTCACAGACCTCGTAAGTGGTCTCCAGGTTTATCCCGAAAACATGCGGCGCAATATGGAGATCACCCACGGTCTCTACGCCAGCCAGGCAGCGCTTTTAAAGCTCACCGAAAAAGGAATGGAGCGCAAAGCTGCTTACGAAGCCGTTCAGCGAGCGGCAATGACAACCTGGCAAACAAAAACACCGCTGGCAAAAACCCTGGCCGAAGAATCCGAAGTCTCTGCGTTGCTCAGCGGAGAGGAAATCGCTGATGCTTGTGCGCCGGAGCGTCATTTCGCACATATCGAAGACAAATTTTCTGCCCTCGGAATCACATAAAGCCGTTTTTTTAAATCGATGAAAATTCACCGCATTATCCCACTGCTGGTATTCTTCTGCGTTTTTTCCGCTTGCGATAAAAAAGACAATGCAGCGGCTGAGGTGCAGCCGGCTCCGACGCCAGCGGAAGAAACTCCGGCACCGACTCCAACCCCGACATCGACTCCAACTCCAACTCCCGAACCCATAGACAAAACCTCTCAGGTGACGGTCCTCGGTTACCACCGTTTTGAAAATCCACCGAAGGATGGGTTGGCGATTTCGACCGAAGATTTTCGCAAGCAAATGCAGGCGATCAAAGACGCCGGGATCGAGGTTATTTCAATGGCTGATTTTCTGGCCTGGCGACGCGGCGAAAAAAACATCCCGGCACGCTCGGCCATCATCACGATCGATGATGGTTACGACTGCACCTACGACGAGGCTTGGGCGGTGCTGAAGGAATTTGGCTATCCTTTTACATTTTATATTTATACAAACTACGTCGGTGCCGGTGGACGTTCCATCAGTTGGGGAGAGCTTGCCGAAATGTCTGCTGCCGGAGTGGATATCGGGTCGCACAGTATTTCGCATGACAACATGGTTCGCCCCAAACGTTCCGGCGGACGACCATACGAGGCCTGGCTCCGCGATGAACTGGTAAATTCAAAGGAAATGATCGAAGCAAAACTCGGCAACAAGATAACGACTTTTGCCTACCCTTACGGAGTTCAGAATGAGGGTGTTCAGCAAAAAGGCATCGAAGCGGGATACGAAGCACTGTTCACCGTGAAGGGAGCAAAAATCGGGTTCGACACACCCGCAGCAAAGATCGGTCGCTACGTCATCCTTTCCGATACGCCGAGCGTTTTTAATATGGCAATCAATTTTGGCGGCAGCAGTGCAGCAATGACGGCTGCGGCCACCACACCCGATCCGGGAATTCCAACAACTCCGGCTCACGCATCGACAATTTCAAATGATCTGCCACGTCTGGAAATCGACCTGTCGAGCCTCGGCGCCGTGGATCCGAAAAGTTTAAAAATGCAGGTCAGCGGCATTGGTGCGGTGCCTGTGACCTGGGATGCCGAACGCGGAATTGCGAGTTACCAAACCACTCAACGCCTCCACGATCCGAATGTGATGGTTGCCGTTCAGGCAAAAATTGACGGGAAAACGGTAAAGAAAAGATGGGCATTTCGTTATCAACCGCTGCCACTGCCCGAGCGCCTGGCCACGCCCGTTGCTGAAAGTGTCGCGGTTGAAGAAGTTACGGCTTCTCCGGAAACTCCCGCTGCTGAGGCTGCGGTTGATGAAAATCTGCCGCCCGAAGCCACGCAGCCTGCGCTTTCGGGTAATTAAAAATTAAGGAACTCTGTTGATCCACTCTGCTGAGGCGTAGCGCGTTTGCGCCAGCAGGTCGGCTTCCGCTGAAAAAGCAGGATTCATTTTAAAAGGCAGCACCTCGTCGGCAAAACGAAGCGGAAGTTTTTCGCGAAGAAATTGCTGTGCCTGCGAATCCGCACGAATGCTGCCCTGGTGGATAATGCCGATTCTGGTTCGTCGCTGAGCGGCACCGGCGAGCTTCCCCTTTTCGGAATCGACATCGAATTTCGCCAGGTTTTGAAAACACAGATCGGGGCGTGAGGCCTCGCATTTTTGGGATGTCCAGACACTTTGCCCCGCTGCGCTGAGACAATCCGCAATTGCGGAATGCACGGCTTCATAAAAAACGGATGGGCGCAACCTGGCTGCCGCACTTTGCCGTGGGACCAGCAATGAATAAGTAAGCTCCAGCCCATCGTGAAACACCACCCCGCCTCCGCTCCAGCGGCGTGTGAGAGGCTCACCGTTTGTTTTTGTAAGGACTTCACTTTTTGACTGGAAGTAACCGAAGGTGACAGCGTGTTGACTCCAGGTATAAAAGCGCAGTGTCGCTTCGTGGAGGTGTCCGAGCAGGGTTTCGTCGAGTGCCATTTGCTGGGTGCCGTTTCGCGGCGTGCCGTCGTCAAAGAGCTGAAGCCTGTCGAACAACATGATCGAAAATTTCGGGTGGAAGCGTTTCTGCGCCAAAGGGAATTTTTCCCAGGACGGGAATCTGAAAAATTTCTTCGAGAATTTTGGCGTTGCTTTCTTCGCTGCCGTCTTGTTCGGAGCGAAGAGTGTTCAGGATGCAGCCGATAAAGGGGACACCGCTGGCTCGAATCGCCTGGGTGCTCAAAGCGGCGGCGTTGATCGCACCGATGCGATTTGGGACGACGAGTATCTGTGGCAAATCCAGTGCGGCAGCAAAGTCGGCCCAGGTTTCTTTTTCGGTCAGCGGGACGAGCCAGCCACCAATGCCCTCGACTAAAAGGATGTCGGAGCGGGCAGCCCGAGCCCGCACCCAGTCCCGAGCAGCCGCGAGATCGGGAGGGGGGAGATTTTCGCTGCGGGCGGCAACGAGTGGAGCGGCGGGTTTTTTCCAGAAAAAGGGAGAAAGATCGGTTGGATCAGACGGATCGGTCGGATCTGATAATGCAGCAGTGAGCTGCTCAGCGTCGCTGCGGCTGCCGGTTGCGAAGGGTTTTACAGCGGTGATTTTGGCTGTTGGGTAGTTTTTTCTGAAGGCTCGCGCCAGCAGACACGTGACGAAGGTTTTTCCGGCATCGGTGTCGGTCGCCGTGATGCCGAAGCAAAATTTCGGCATCAGGGTTTCTTTGTTTCAGCCGTGGCTTCGATAAAGACGCGTTCGAGATTGACCTGGGGTTTTTGCACTGTGACAAGTTCGGCTCCCGAGGACTCTGCAATGAGTGCCTGGATTTTTTTATCGAGGTCTTCATTCCCTCCGGAGATGACATACTCGGTCTGACCTTCGATGGTGACCAGGTCTTCCAGGTTGCCCTCACGAACGAGATCGCCGCGGGACAGAATTCCCACGCGGTCGCATACTTCCTGGACCTGTTCGAGTAAATGCGAGGTGAGCAGAACCGTCATACCGCGTTTTTTCAGGTCGAGAATCATGTCGCGAATCTGCCGTGAACCGACCGGGTCCACTCCGGCGGTTGGTTCATCGAGGACGATAAGTTTCGGCGACTGAACGAGCGCCTGGGCAAGTCCGATGCGCTGGAGCATGCCTTTGGAGTATCCTCCGACGCGGCGGTGGCGAGCGTCCTCCAGGCCGACAAGCTCGAGGAGTTCGTTTACGCGCTCCTTGAGTGCCTTTCCGCGAATGCCACAGATTTTTCCGTAAAATTCGATAGTTTCAGCACCGGTGAGAAATTTGTAAAAGTATGGATTTTCGGGTAGGAAGCCGACCTCGGCTTTACTTGCGAAATTGCGGCTTTCCACACCAAAAATTTTTGCGCTTCCGTTTGTGGGAGTCACCAGGCCGAGGAGAATTTTGAGGGTTGTGCTTTTACCGGATCCATTGGGGCCGAGGAGTCCGTAAACCTGCCCCGCTTCGACATTCAGGTTGAGGCGTTTGACGGCAATGACCCTCTCTTTGCGAAGTGGGATGGGGTAGATTTTCGTCAGATTGTTGATTTCAACGGCGAAGGAACTCATAATGCTTTCGAAGCTAGCAGATTTCAGATAATTTGAAAACCTTTCAGTGGCTCTGTCAGAGTGAGCGTTTCTTCAAATTCTTTTTGAATATGGCCGGCGAGCTCGCTTTCCCGGATGGCTGTGAGGAATTCCGAAAGCTCGTTTTTTTCGCCTGAAGCAATCAGCTCTACCCGCCCGTCGGAGAGGTTTTGGATTGTGCCGCTGATTTCGAAACCGGATGCGATGCGGCGCACCGTATAGCGAAAGCCGACGCCTTGCACTCGCCCTTCGTAGTGGATTTTTTTGCTCAGACGGTCCATTTATTCCCGGATTTGTCCGGTGCCGATGATGCGGTATTTGTAACTGGTAAGCTCGGGCAGTGCCATCGGCCCACGGGCATGAAGTTTATCGGTGCTGATACCGATTTCGGCTCCGAAGCCAAATTGATTCCCGTCGGTGAAGCGGGTGGAGGCATTCCAGTAAACGGTCGCTGAATCGACTTCGCCGAGAAATTTCTCCGCAGTCGCTTCCTCGCGGGTCACGATGCAGTCGCTGTGATGCGAACCGTAGTGATTGATGAATTCGATTGCCTCGTCCAGCGTGTCCACGACTTTGACGGACAAAATCAAATCAAGATATTCGGTGGTCCAGTCTTCTTCGTTAGCGGGAGTTGCTTTTGCTCCGAGGAGGGGCAGGGCACGTTCGTCTCCACGAAGCTCGACGCCGTTTTCTTCCAGGGCCGTGGCGACCATGGGTAGGAATTTTTCGGCAATCGAACGGTCCACCGTCAGGTTTTCAAGTGCATTGCAAACTCCGGGACGCTGACACTTTGAGTTCACTACAATGCG
>JBKEBM010000181.1:0-12399 GCA_047973165.1 Chthoniobacterales bacterium | reverse complement strand
CCGCGAGTCAGTGTTGAGCAAGTCGAAGAAGGAAATGAACTGGCACCTAAATTTGATGACAAAGGTGTCCTTCCCGTCGTGACGACGGATTTCCATACGGGCGAACTCCTCATGCACGCCTACATGAATCGTGAGGCTCTGGAAAAAACCATCGAAACCGGCGAGGCATTTTACTGGAGCCGCAGTCGGCAGCAGCTCTGGCACAAAGGCGCGACAAGCGGCCTCGTGCAGCACATCAAAGATATGCGCATCGACGACGACCAGGACTGCGTCTGGCTGCGCGTGGAAGTCGCTGGTTCCGGCGCGAGTTGCCATGTGGGCTATCGCAGTTGTTTTTATCGTTCGGTCCCCGTTGCTGATCGTGCCGGCGAGGCTCTCGAATTTAAAGAAGACAACAAAACTTTTGATCCGAAAGACGTTTACGGCGACGCACCGAACCCAACCAAATTATGACTTCCGATGCCGCATCCGGCAGTGTGAAAAACGTCAGCAAAGAAACGCTCCGTCTTTACGACACCTTTACGCGAGAAGAGCGTGCACTCACTCCGAGTGATGGAAAAACGTTTCGCTTCTATTGCTGCGGCCCCACCGTTTACGGTCCGGCCCATGTCGGGAATTTCCGCACCTTCGTTCTCCAGGATGTCTTTCGCCGAACGCTTGAGGCCACTGGCACACGGACCAGGCACGTTCGCAACGTTACCGACGTCGATGACAAAACCATCCGTCAATCCCAGGCCGAAGGAAAATCCCTGAACGAATTTTGCGCCTACTGGAAAGACCGCTTCCGGACCGACAGCGATAAGCTGAATATCCTCAAACCCCACAGCGAACTCAGTGCCGTTGCCCACCTGCCCGAGCAAATCGAGCTGATCAAAAAACTGGTAGATCAAAAGTTCGCCTACGTCAGCAAAGACGGCTCGGTTTATTTTTCCGTAGCTTCGTTTCCATCCTACGGACGACTCTCCCGCCTGGCCGAACGCGACATCACGACAGATATAAAAAACGCCTCTGCCACAGCACTCGACGCCGAGCTAAACGACGAATACGACCGCGATTCCGCAGCCGACTTCGCGCTTTGGAAAGCCCGCCGCGAGGAAGACGGCCCCAATTTCTGGACCTCCCCCTGGGGTGAGGGACGCCCGGGCTGGCACATCGAATGCAGCGCAATGGCGACCAAAGAACTCGGCCCAAATATTGACCTCCACGGTGGCGGTGCAGACCTCATCTTTCCGCATCACGAAAATGAAATTGCCCAGAGCGAAGCTGCGACCGGCCAGACCTTTGCCAACCACTGGTTTCACATCGCGCACCTGCTTGTTGACGGCAGCAAGATGAGCAAATCTCTCGGCAATCTCTACACGCTCGACGACATTGTCGCAAAAGGATTCCACCCCGAGGACCTTCGTTACTCCCTGCTTGCGGGCAATTACCGACAGCCTCTGAACTTCACCATCGATTCGCTGAATGCCGTCCAAAGCGCCCGCGCCCGCCTCTGCGATCTGCGGGAAAAACTCGGGCCTGCGCCTGAAATTTCTCCTTCGGATCAGCCACTTTCTTTCGGCGAATTTCAGCCTGTCCTGGACGCCCTGCTTGACGACCTCAATACGCCCGAAGCTCTTGGTCGCCTCTTCCCGCTGGTCAAATCCGTCTTGCAAAAAATCGACTCCGGCCAGCTCAGCAAAACACGACTGGCCACCCTCTCAGAAAATTTTGCCGCTGTGCAATACGCCCTGGGTCTGCAGTTGGAAAAAATCGCCGAAGCTGCTGCACCCCCGGAAATCGAAGCCCTGGCCCAACGTCGCTGGGAGGCCAAGCAGGCTCGCGACTGGTCTGCTGCCGACGCCCTGCGTGCCGAGATCGACCAGGCGGGCTGGTCTGTAAAAGACTCCGCCGACGGCTTCAAACTCAGCCCGAAAAAATAATTTTTAAAAAATCTGCCAGCTTCTGCGGGGCTTCAACATGCAGCGAATGACCTACATCCGGAAAAATTTTGTAATCTCCGCCTGAACAAAGTGCAGCCATCTTTTTGGCAAGCTCCGTGTATTTTTGATCCTTTTCGCCCGCCAGAAAATACACCCGGCTTTTTAAATCCGGCAGCTTTTCCCAAAGCGGTTCCTGCCTTCCCGAACTCCATTTTTCGAGGACTTCAGCCAGACTTTCCGATGAGTGCTCCAGACGGTCGGAAAATAATTTTTTCAGAATATCGGGGTGCCCGCCCAGACTTGCAAAAAGAGGCTGCCCCCACCAGGAGCGGAGAAATTTTTGAAAAGCCTCCGGAGATTTTGAGACAGCCAGTTTTTTGGCGAGTTTTGCATCCGCACCGGTTCGCTGGCGCCGCTCATCATTATCCTGCAAGCCAGCCGTCGAAGAAACAAGAACCAGATTTTTTACAAAAATCCTGCAAGCCGCAGCGAGAGCCAGGCGTCCGCCGAGCGAGTATCCGATCAGAGTCTCCGGCGGCGATTTTTTCGAAAAAAAATCAGCCAAAGCATCCGCTGCAGATTCGAAATGACCAACTGCCTCCGGCTGCGATCCGTGACCGGGCAGAACGACCGCATCGATACGCGAACCCGCCGGACAGGCCTTCACAAAGGCATCCCAGTCATACGGACTACCCATAAAACCATGCACGAGGAGAAGTCGCCTCTCAGCAGAGCCGTCGCGCAAGGTCACGGTTTTCATGTCAGCACTTGTCGTAGCATCTCAGCGATTTTTAAATGTGCCGAGTGGTTTTCCTTCCTGTCACTGCGAATTTCGATGAGCCACGAGGCAGCAGAAAGTTTTTTTTCCCCCAGTGCCGTGCCAAACGCTTTCAGAAAATCCTCTGAATTTTCCACCAGGGCGTAACGCAGAGAAAACATTTCAGCAGCTTTGGAAAACTCGAATGGATGAGGTGTTTCCAGCAAAGCCTCGCGCTTTTCCTCCTCAATCTTCAGGGGAAGAAAACGAAAAATACCGCCCCCGCGATTGTTAAAGACGACAAAAATACCCCGCACATCCGGGCGAGTTGTAAGAGCTAAAGAATTAAGATCGTGAAGTGCCGTCAGGTCGCCGAGCAGGGCGAGCGTGGTTTTTCCCGAAGCAGCGGAAACCCCGCAAGCCGTCGCGATATTTCCATCGATCCCGCTGGCTCCCCGGTTGCCAAAGCAAAGGGAGGATTTTTTTTTGCCGCGGGTAGCAAACATATCAAAATCCCGAATCGGCATACTGTTTCCCAAAAATAAATTTATATCCCCGGTGAGGTATTCGCTCAGCTTGCGAATGTTTCCGGCTTCACTGCCGGAAAGATTACTTTTGAGAACAGCTTCGATTCGCATCGTTTCCCGTCGAAAAGCCTGCAACCAATCCGTATTTTTTTTGTCATTAGAGGGCGGAAGCCAGGCGTTTTTAAATTTTGAAAAAAATTTTTTCAGCGGGATTTGCAGCTTCCCTATTTTTTTTTGGTAAGGATTCCGACAGCGAGGCGAAGCACTGATATGGATATAATCCTGCTCCCCGAGTTTGCTCAGCCACTTCCCAAGCGATTTGGAGACAAGGCTTTCTCCGAGATGCAAAACGCGCCGGGGGCGCAGTTCCTCAAGGCTTTCTTCACTCGCATATTTGCTCCAAAGGTGAGCGTAAGAAAAAATGTTGGGATGCGAAATTTGTCGCAAACCGGAAAGCACATCCGGCACAAGCAACCAATTTTGAGAGACTGCAAGCTCCAGAATTTTCGGGATATATTTTTGCTCTTTTGCCGTGAGTTGTCCGATTAAAAAAAGTGTTTTGCTGTCGGAAGAAAGTAAAACGTCGAAAAACATCCGAATGTGCGACTTCGTTTTTAAAGCAGTAAAATCTGCCACTTGTGCCTCATCGGGCAAATCGCAAGTTTCGTCGTCCGGCAGCAGCGGTTCATCAAAAGGGCAGTTTAAATGAACCGGGCCGCTCGGTGTGCCGCAAGCCGTCTGCACAAGCTTCGAAATGGGTTTGCCCAGGGTATCGAGGAGTTGCTGCTCCGTGGTTTCCCCGGAGGTCTGCAACTCTGTGATGGGTAAATTTAAAAAAGCGAGTTGGCTCGGACCGAAAATATTCTGCTGATCGATCGTTTGGTTTGCTCCGCGATTCAAAAGCCGGGCCGGTCGATCTGCCGTTACAAAAATAAGCGGAATTTCCGAATAAAAAGCCTCCACTGCAGCAGGGTGCAGATTTGCAACAGCCGAACCGGAAGTTGTAATGCAGGCCGTCGGCTTTCCTGTCGCACGCGCATGGCCCAGGGCGGCAAAGGACATCCCGCGTTCGTCGAAATGTGTCACCGTTTCCTCGGCAGACAGCGCAGCAACCAGAGGAGCCGAACGCGCCCCCGGACTTACAAAAAATTTTTTGACCCCCGCATTACGTAATTGGCGGATGATGTAATTGCCAGGAAATCGGTTGCCCGGGTATGCGCTCATAGGTCGAAGTGCTTTAAAAATCCCGCTGCTTTTGACTCGACCTCCTGCCACTCGGCATCACTTTCTGAGCCGCGCACAATCCCGGCACCAGCAAAAATGCGGGCCGTGTCTTTATCAAATAAACCGGAGCGAATAGCGACGGTAAAAATGGATTCATCGAGAGAGAGAAGTCCCATCGGTCCGGCATACCAGCCGCGATCCCAGCCCTCATGCTCGCGAATCCAGGTCATTGCGGCTTCCCGTGGTGAGCCATTAGTTGCCGGTGTCGGGTGCAGAGCACGTAAAATCTGAGCATCATCGATTTCCGGACGCAGCCGGCCTGAGAGCTTTGTGCGGAGATGCTGCAGGTGAGACAGGCGCAGAACATCGGGTCCTTCTTCCTCTGGTGCATTGGTGAGAAGCGGGGTCAGATTACGCCGGATGGATTCGATGACGGAGGCGTGCTCGCGCCGCTCTTTGTCACTGGCAAGCATTTTGGCAGCCAGAGTCGCGTTTTCACCTGGGTTATTTCCACGCGGACAAGTCCCCGCTATGGCCTCGCTCCGCAGGCGGCTTTGCTCCCGAACGAAAAGTAGCTCCGGGGTTGCCGCCACAAAAAGCGGTGCCGCCGTGCGAGGTCGAAAAGCAAAATGAAAGCAGGAGCTGTTTGTCTGCCAGAAACTCTCCAAAACATCGGGCAGCGCCTTTTTCCCTGGCTGAGAAAAAATGGTTTCGCGAGCCAACACGATTTTCTCCAGGGCATTTTCTTTGCTGCAAATACTCTTGAGCGCAGCGGCAACAAGAGCATCCCAGGCAGCAGAGTCCGGCTGATGAGTCGGCCTGGGTTCATCGCCGATATACAGGGACCAGGTGACTTCATCGCGCAGCCTTTTCGTGAATTTTTCGAACTGCTCCTTTCGATCTTCTTTTTTGGTAAACTGAAAAGACGCCACACATTTTTCTGGCCCCCTTAGGATGTAAAGACGAGGAATTAAAAAACACCCCACACCAAATTTTTCCCAGGTGGACGGAGTGGAATTTTCCGGCATAATTTCATCGAAACGCCCCCCGCCGAAGGCATGGATGCCGGGTGCCGAATCCCGCAAAATTCGATTTGCGCGTGTGCAGCTCTCGGAAATCGGCCCCTCAACCCGGGTGACGACACCCAGGCCAAAATGTGTCTCTCCCTTCTCCGGAAGATGAAAATAATAACCCGGAAGCTGCACGTTACCAAGATTCGCCCTCAGCGGTTGTTCAAAGAAATGATTGGGGAGGGAAATTTCCAGTCTGTCTATCGAGGAGGAGGATGTGCTGCGAGCTTCGATGAGGGTTCCTTTGTCTGCTAAAAAATGCTCGCAAATTTCGAGCAGGTTTTTATCGAAGGTAAAATTTTCGAGCGTCTTCACGCTTTTTCCCCCACGTAGATATTAGCAATTCCGAGGCTTAGACGCTGGAATCGGCAGTTTTGAAAACCGGCCTGCCTCATCAATTTTAGAAACGCATCGTCGTAAGGAAATTCTTCGACGCTCTGGTTGAGGTAACGATAAGCCATGGAATCACCACTGATCACCCCTCCGATAAAGGGGAGAATTTTTCGGAAATAAAGAAGATAAAATCGTCGTACAAAAAAATTTCGTGGAAGAGAAAACTCCAGAATCAAAGTGCGTCCACCGGGTTTCAGGAGGCGGAGCATTTCGGATAAACAACGGTTCGGTTCCGGGATATTGCGAATACCAAAAGAGATTGTAATGGCGTGAAATTCCTCATCTGAAAAAGGTGTTTGGCAGGCGTCGGAACAAACAAAGCGAATCTCCTTGCAGGGGAGACTCTCACTGCAAGCAACTTTTTTTTGAGCGACGGAAAGCATTCCCTCCGCCGGGTCGAGACCGACAGCCGAATCAATGCGACGATTGATTTTTTCATCTCGTCGAAGCAGTGCCAGCAACTGCTCGCCGGTGCCGGTGGCCATGTCGAGAAGACGCAGTTTATTTGGTGACGCTGGAAGTTCAGCATAGAGTTTCTTGCGCCAACGTGCGTCGCAACCGCCGGAAAGAAGCGTATTGAGCAGGTCGTAAGTCGGGGCGATGCGGTTGAACATCTGCCACGAAACAGCCTTACCGCTGACAGAGGTGTCCGGCGTATTCATGTCTGCAGGAGCTGCCGATTTACCGCTCATCACCACCCGAGAAGCCGAGCAAAAATCAGAGGAGCCACAATCGTCGCATCGCTCTCGATAATAAATTTAGGAGTTTTTACTCCGAGTTTTCCCCAAGTGATTTTTTCGTTTGGCACGGCACCGGAGTAGCTGCCGTAGCTGGTCGTCGAATCGCTGATCTGACAAAAATACCCCCAGAGCGGCACATCGGGGCGTTGCAAATCCTGATGCAGCATCGGAACAACACAAATCGGAAAATCCCCGGCAATGCCGCCGCCGATCTGAAAAAATCCGATGGACCCGACATCGGGTGCCAGTGGGGTGGCGTTTTTCTGATACCAGTCGGCCAGCTCGATCATGTATTCAATACCGCTGCGAACGGTGTGCACATTTTTAATGTCTCCCGAGATACAATGTCCGGCAAACATGTTGCCGAGAGTCGAGTCTTCCCAGCCTGGAACGATCATCGGGAGGTTTTTTTCACAGGCGGCAATCATCCAGGAGTTTTCGGGATCGATCTGGTAGGATTCGCGAAGCTTTCCGCTGCGAAGAATTTTATACATGAACTCGTGCGGAAAAAATTTCTCTCCGGCCCTGTCGGCAGCACTCCATTCTTCGAGCACGACATTTTCGATACGACGCATGGCTTCCATTTCCGGGATGCAGGTGTCGGTGACTCGGTTCATGTGACGGCCCAGCAGCTCCTGCTCCTGCTCCGGCGTAAGGTCACGGTAATTTGGCACACGCTCGTAATGATCGTGGGCCACGAGATTAAAAATATCTTCTTCGAGGTTGGCACCCGTGCAGACGATGCCATGGATTTTCTCCTGCCGAATCATCTCAGCCAGCGATAAGCCGAGCTCGGCAGTGGACATGGCACCCGCGAGTGTGACGAGCATTTTGCCACCCTGGTCGAGATGGGTCTGATAAGCTTTCGCTGCATCAATCAGCGCAGCTGCATTAAAGTGCCTGTAATGATGATCAATAAATTTGGAAACGGGACCGTTGCTCACAGACAGAGTTATGATGTGAAAAGGGGAATAATTGAAGAACTAATGCGCTCTTCTAAAAAAAGAAATCCGGTTATTTTCCAGGTTCCGGAAATTTTACCTGGAAGAAAATTACGACTGAAACTGCTCCTGGAACCACTTGTAAGCCGATGCTATCCCATCGCTCAAATTGATTTTCGGCTTCCAGCCCATATCGGACAGTTTGCTGGTATTAAGTAGTTTTCTGGGAGTGCCGTCCGGCTTTGATGAGTCATATATAATTTCACCCCGAAAGCCGACAACCTCACAGACGATTTCTGCCAACTCACGAATTGTAACGTCTTCGCCATAACCTATATTTATAATTTCCGAAGAGTCATATTCTTTCAAAAGAAAAAGGCAGGCATCAGCCAAATCATCAGCATGTAAAAATTCGCGTCGGGGAGTTCCGGTTCCCCAAACGGTGATCGTCTCAGCCGAGGCCTGCTTCGCCTCATGAGCTTTGCGAATCAAAGCTGGCAGAACGTGTGACGAGTTGAGATCGTAATTATCCCCAGGGCCATAAAGATTTGTCGGCATAGCAGAGATGAAATTCTTTTCATACTGGCGTGCATAGGCCTGGCAAAGGCGAACGCCACAAATTTTCGCCAGCGCATAGGCTTCATTCGTGGGTTCCAGGGCACTGGTAAGCAAAGCTGATTCGTCAATTGGCTGCTCCGCAAACTTTGGGTAAATACAAGAACTGCCGAGAAATAAAAACTTGCTGACATCACTCTCCGCTGCAGCCGTGATCAGGTTGTTTTGAATTTCCAGATTCTGAACCAGGAACTCCACAGGGAAATCCTTATTCGCCTGAATGCCACCAACACGCGCTGCCGCATCCACCACAATTGCAGGGCGTTCTTTTTCAAAAAACTCTCTCACAGCAAACTTGTCGGTAAGCTCAAGTTCTGAGCGTGTTCTCAGAATAAGGTTTTTCATCCCTGCTGCACGGCAAGCTCGAACCACGGCACTTCCAACCATCCCACGGTGTCCGGCAACAAAAATTTTATCTGATTTATTCATGAAGATTCAAATGCTCTATCAATGAGTAACCAATGAACGCAAACGTTTGTTTTGCTTCAGAAACAAAGGAAGTAAAAATTCCTCGATCCAATCCAGAGCATCTGTCAGCCCTCGCTCCTGAAAAATTTCTCCAATCATTGCCTCCACCAATGTCGGCTGTCCCAGTGCACTCAGAAAATGATTGCTTGTAAATGAACGAAGAACATCGCCATCCAGCTTACCCAGATTTTTCAAAATCCACTGCCGAGCATACAAAGAAAGAACCGCATCACCGATCCAGGCAAGCTCGCGAGTCGCGGGAAGATCAGGATTTTTTGTCGTTACACATGGGTGCATCGGATACCTCTAACGCCCTGCGGAAATAAGGTCCAGTTGACAAATACACATACAGCAATTGAGATTTCCGTGAGTTTTCTTATACTCCCCAAATGCTCAATGCCCTCATCCTGAAAAAAATTTCTCCCCTGTTTGCTATTGCAGCTCTGAGTCTGCTCGTCTTGTTGCCTGTGTATTCCGAGGAAAACCCGGAGCAAAGTGAATCGGTCAACGTTGCCGATCTCGTCCGTTCGCTTGCCCAGCGACAGCGCGGTCTGAACTCCTTCTCCTTCGCAGAAGTTATTCAAGCTACTACCGGAAACCACATCATCCCGGTTAATGCAGGAGCGGACAAAAAAACTCTGAAAATCATTAGCCGCTGTATCTCGCGGGCTCTCAGAAACTGCAACGATCCAAATAATCCTATCCACAAAACAAAGCGTATCAACGAAGCAAGCTCCTTTGTCGAAAGTGCGCTCATTGAGCAACTAAATACCGTCGAAGGATGGTCCGCCGGCATTCCGAAAACAAAAGACGGTGACGAACAACGCTCAGGTTATCCCGATATCCGCCTGTCACTTCCGGACGGGAAAATCTTTTATCTCGATCCCAAGCTCTTCGCTCCGGACAGCAAAAACAGCAGTTTTCGCACCTTTTACTACGAACCTAAAATCGAAACAAATAAAGTTAATGAGGACGCCACTCACCTGCTCGTTGGCATTCAACACAATGGTAAAGTCGGCAAGGAGCTCCACCTCGAAACCTGGGAACTTGTTGACCTCTCAAAGCTGCTCATCCAACTCAAAGCAGAATTTCAGGCAAGCAATCGCGATCTCTATAAAGACGAAAACATCGTCAGCAGCGGAAAACCCGCACCTTAATTCCCAACAGGCACCGTCTCCGTAGCCTCTTCAGTCTCACCGAGATCGGGCGTGTTATTTTCTTCTTCTGCGAAAATCTCCCCTCCCCCCTGCGAAACATTTCCTTCATCCGAATCGACTATAAAACGCTTTGCCATTTCATTAGGACGCTGCACCGTAATCGCAAAAATCAAAACGTCCGAACGAAACTTATCCGTGCTCCACACCCGATCCTCATTCACCGCCTGTTCAATCGTCAACTCCGGATAAATCCCCGCGTAATTATTAAAACGACTCCGTGCCTCAAAGCTCAGATACGGAGGCTGATGCAAAAATTCCACGCGCTCATTCCCCAGGTCTCCCGGACGCCGAATTCCCACCGGTGCGCCATACAACTCCGTCGCCTTTGCCAGGCTCGATCCCGGATGCAGTCCTTCCGCTGTATGGTGTTTTTTATTCCGCGTGCGAACCATCACAATCGGACTGTCCTCCGTCGGATTCTGCCAGTTCTTTACCAAAAAGGTATAAAGCAAATCTCCCCCATCATCGAACACCTTATGCCAGGCCACCGCTTTCAAATAATTCCTGACCGGCGGCGACGCCACAGAATACCCCATAGGCAATGCCTGCCGGACCTGATCCGCCGTCATCCCCAGCTTCGCAAAACCAATTCCGCTGTTCGATATCAACTCTCCCTTCCCTCTCCCGCTGGTGGACGCTACATCATCCGTCGTCGCACATCCTGCAAAAAACAAAAAAGCAACACCGCTCATTAACGACAAAAACAAAGAGTCAAACGCTTTCATAAAAGCCAGAAGTCTATCAACCCACCCTCATTTCCAAATATAATTTTTGAGAAACCTTGCGGATTGGCTAGCCTTTCACAGAGATAATGCCCTAAAACAAAGCATCCATGATTTCGATCACGATTCCCGTTTACAATGAAAAGGAAGCCGTTGGCCGCCTTGCTGAAAAAATTCACGAAGTCATGCAAAAGCTCCGGTGCCCCTGGGAAGTTATCTTTGTCAACGATGGCAGCCAGGACGGCAGCGCCGAACTCCTCGACGAACTCGCTAAAAAATACGAAACAGTCAAAGTCGTCCATTTCCGGAAAAACTTTGGCCAGACTGCGGCCATGATGGCCGGCTTCGACTACGCAAGTGGCGACATCATTATCCCCATGGACGGGGATTATCAAAACGACCCCGAAGACATCCCGCGCATACTCGACAAACTGGCTGAGGGTTACGACGTTTGCTCCGGCTGGCGACGCGATCGACAGGACGATACCGTCCGCCGAAATATCCCCAGCATCATGGCAAATCGCCTCATCTCCTGGGTCTCCGGCGTCCGCCTTCACGACTTCGGCTGCTCGCTCAAAGCCTACCGAGCTGAAGTGATAAAAGGCGTCCGCCTCTACGGCGAGATGCATCGCTTTTTACCCATCTACTCAAGCTGGCACGGAGCAAAGATCACCGAACTCCCCGTTAATCACTTCGCCCGCACGACAGGCTCTTCGAAATACGGGCTCGAACGCGTCATCAAAGTCCTCTTCGATCTCTTCACCGTCAAGTTTCTCGACAAGTTTCAGATGAAGCCCATGTATCTTTTCGGCACCTGCGGCATCATCAGCCTCGTCATGGGTGCCATTTCCTTCCTCTGGATGCTGGCCCTGTATTTTTTCTGGGATAAACCGCTTTCCACGACTCCGCTTCCCCTGCTTGTTGTCTTTGGAGCGATGATCGGTGTCGTCTGTTTTCTCATGGGGCTGTTGGCCGAAATGATTACGCGGACTTTCTACGAAGCGCAGGGCAAGCCCATCTACCTCGTCAAGGATTTAAAGAATCTCAGCACTCCAAAAACCAGACCGAACCTGGAACCCTGAGGTCCGGCACATGCGTTTCGCCTCTCCGGTATTATGTGTGGCATAGCAGGATTTGCAGGATACGGCAGTGCCGCCACCATTCAAAAAATGAGCGATGCGCTGCAGCATCGTGGCCCCGATGCCGAGGGTTTTTTTTATGATGAAAAAGTCGCCCTCCACCTGGGACACCGTCGACTCTCCATCATCGACCTCGCCGATGGAGTGCAACCCATGCTCTCCGCCGACAAACGCTTCGCCGTCATTTTCAACGGAGAAATTTACAATCACGCCGAACTAAGGCGTGAACTCGAAATCGAGGGGTGCCACTTCGCCAGCGATCACTCCGACACCGAAGTCCTCCTCCACGCCTATGCCAAATGGGGGGCAAAATTACAAGACCGACTCAACGGCATGTGGGCCTTTGTGATTTACGATACTGAAAAAAAACAACTCTTCGGCAGCCGCGACCGCTTTGGCAAAAAGCCTTTTTACTATTTTCAAAGCGGGGATACTTTTGCCTTTGCCAGCGAACTTTCCGCACTTCTCGAACACCCGAATTGCCCCCGCTCGATCAGTATCATCGGGTTACAAAAGTTTTTCGCCTACTCCCTGATCCCTGCTCCACATTCCATCATCGAAGGTGTTCACAAATTGCCGGCAGGACATTGTTTTCATTTCGACCTGCAAAGCCGCAATCTCAAACTGCAAAGCTGGTGGGAATACCGCCTGGAACCCGACGAAG
>JBKEBM010000137.1:0-14030 GCA_047973165.1 Chthoniobacterales bacterium | reverse complement strand
GGGAGTCCGGTTTGGGCGGTTCCGGCGAGGTCGCCGGGGCCTCGTAGTTCGAGGTCTGCCTCGGCGATTTTAAAACCGTCGTCGCTTTGTTCCAGGATTTCCAATTTTGAAATAGCCTCTTCCGGTGCTTTGCTGCTGTGAACGAGGATGCAGTAGGATTTGTGAGCACCACGTCCCACACGCCCGCGAAGCTGGTGCAGTTGCGCCAGGCCGAAACGCTCGGCATTTTCGATGAGCATAATGTTTGCATTTGGAATATCGACACCGACTTCGACAACAGTTGTTGCCACGAGTGCCTGCAATTTATTTTCGCGAAGCTCCTGCATGATTGCTTCTTTTTCCTCCCTTTTCATTCGTCCGTGAATCAGGCCGACGCGATGCGGTGCGAGGGAGGTTGTCCAGCGGTCGAACTCTTCGGTGGCGGCTTTGAGCTGGAGTTTTTCAGACTCATCGACCAGCGGATAAACAATGAAAGCCTGGCGGCCTGCCGTCAGTTCAGCGAAAAGAAATTTAGTGATGTCTTTTAATTTGCTGACGGGACGAACGGCGGTGATGATACGCCCGCGGTTGAGAGGTTTTTCACGCAAAACAGAAACGTCCAGATCGCCGTAAACTGTCTGGGTTAAAGTTCGTGGAATGGGTGTTGCCGTCATCACAAGCAGATCGGGAGCATCTCCGCGCTCGAGGAGTTTTGTGCGCTGCATAACGCCGAATTTGTGCTGCTCGTCGATAACCACCAGGCCGAGTTTTTCAAATTCCGCCCCTTCAAAAAGCAGGGCGTGAGTGCCGACGAAGAGCTGGGTTGGTCCGTCACCATCAAAGAGCGGGAGATCGTTATTTGTCCGCTTATTATTACCCGAGAGCAGAGCGATGCGGATTCCGAGAGGCTCCAACAGGTGCTGAAAATTTAAATAATGCTGCTCTGCCAGAATCTGAGTGGGTGCCATAAGAGCGGCCTGAAATCCGCCTTCGATCGTGTGGAGTGCAGCGGCCAGGGCAACCAGAGTTTTTCCCGACCCAACATCGCCCTGGAGCAGCCGCTGCATCGGATGCGGTTCCGCAAGGTCGTGAGAGATTTCTTCGATGACTCTTTTTTGATCCGGAGTTAATTCAAAGGGGAGATTTTTGAGCAGGCTTTGCCACAGTTTGCCGGAAGATTTTTTTACAAAGCCGGAAGTGAGTCGCACCTGCTCCCGACGAGCTGCGACGAGGAGTTGCAAAGCGAAAAATTCCTCCAGGACAAGGCGGGGACGCACCTCTGTGAGAACTTCCCAGGAAGAAGGAAAGTGAAGTTCTTTCAGGGCTTCGGGATACGAGAAATCTTCCTCAATCTCCGGAAGCAGGGAAGTGACGGCTGACAAGTCACTCTCTTCCAATGCCCGGAAAATCCAGCCTCTGAGAGTGCGTGCGGTAACTCCTTCGCCAGCCGGATGCACCGGGGTAATGCGATTAAAATGAATCGATTTTTCGGAATCATCTTCGACGAGTTCAAACTCAGGATGATCCATGTAAAGATTTTTGCCCTTTCGTTTTGTCTTTCCGAAAAGGACGATTCGCATACCTGTCGCCAGCATTTTCTGAACATAAAAAGCGTTGAACCAGCGGCAGATGATTCGCTGGCCCATGAGTCCGTCGCTGCTTTCGATGGTCGCTTCAAAGCCACGCCGCCAGCCTCCGTAACGGCGACTGGCTGTTTTTACAATCGTTCCGAGTAAACAAATCGCCGTTGAAGAATCGCCATCGGGAAACTGATCAAAACGGATGCGGTCTTCGTGCCGTCGGGGAAAGTGTTTGACCAGGTCTTCGAGAGATTTCAGGCCGAGGCGTTCCAGCGGCGCCACCTTTGCTGGTGGAATCCAGTCGAGTTCGCTAAGTGAGGTCTGCGGCGAACGTTTCACGCTTCACTCGCACGAATAGCCACGATATTCATCTGTGCTTCGACACGTCCGTTCCACTCATTTCTCTCCAGGCGAAAAGCCACATCCCAGGGGGGACGGGGAAGCTCGTGTTGGGCACCGTTAAAGTAGATAGACTGGATACGCTTTGACCCGTTGCAGGAAAAAGCGATTCGCAAATGCTTGTCTTTTAAAACACGGGGTGGCTCGGAGGGGGTGAGAGCGCGAGTAAACAAAAGAGGCTGACGGTTTCCCATTCCGTAAGGTTCGAGACTGGCCTGTTCGTCTAAAGTATCGAAATCGACACAATCAATCGGCATCTCCGCATCCAGCTGAATGGACGGAATGAGCATTTCCTGGTCCAGCAATTTTTTGACGACATCTTCAAATCGTTTTTGAAAAGCTTCAAAATTTTCCCGGCGAATTGTCAGGCCGGCGGCCATTTCATGACCACCATAGCCCTCCAGCAGATCGGAACAATGCTGCAATGCCTCCACGAGCGAAAGCCCTTCGATACTTCGTCCACTGCCCTTTCCGGAACCGTCGTTTTGAAAACTCACGATTAAAGATGGTCGATGATGCAAACGCATTACGCGAGAGGCTACGATACCGAGGACTCCCTCGTGCCACTGCTCGTTTCCCATTACGATTGAGTAATCGTTCTCAGGATTAAAATTATCCTTCACCCAGGCATCGGCCTCCTCGGTAACCTGGCGCTCGATGGACTGGCGTTCGGTATTTTGGTCATGAAGTTGCCGGGCAATTTTATCAGCCTCCTGCACATCGTTTGTCATGAGAAGTTGCAGTGCCAGGTAAGCACTTCCGACACGCCCGGCAGCGTTGATTCTCGGTCCCAGGCGGAAGCCGACATCCTCGCTACTCACACGCGGGCCAACGCCGGAAACCCGCATCAATGCAGCGACTCCGGGCCAACAACTTTTTTCAAGCTGCAACAAACCATAGCGCACAAGAATCCGGTTTTCTTCGATCAGCGGAACCAGATCGGCGAGAGTCGCAAGCGCAACGAGATCAAGATAGTTTTTTAAATCAAAGCCAGGCAGGGGACAGTTTTTCAGCAGAGCATGAGCAAGCTTGAAAGCCAGTCCGGCACTGCAGAGGTATTGAAAATCCTCTCCGCACTTTGGGTTGACAAGTGCGATGCAGTCCGGACGAACACCGGAGTATTCGTGGTGGTCCACAATGATCACGTCGGCATCGTATTGCCGGATTTTTTTTACTTCTTCGACAGAATTTGTGCCGCAATCCACGGCTATCAGCAGGGCATTTTTTGTATTCTGCAAACAACGTTCGATTCCGAGATCACTCAGTCCGTAGCCCTCCTCGGAGCGCGAGGGCAGGAACATTTCCACATCGCCGCCGTAGGCTAACAACAGACGTGCCAGGATGGTGAGAGAGGTGACGCCGTCCACATCGTAGTCGCCGTAGAGCAGGATTTTTTCTCGTTGTCGCAGTGCCTGATCGATACGGGCCACCGCCCGAGACATCTCCGGCAGCAAAAAAGGGTCCGATAAAGTTCTTAATTTCGGGCTTAAAAATCTCTCAATATTTTCGCAGTCGCAAAGTCCGTTTCTCGACAGGATGCTTGCGGCCAGCGGAGAGAGTTTATATTTTTCCAGCAAATCGGGGGGCAGAGCAACGCGCGTATCTTCGGGCAGAATCCAGCGCAGGCGTGCAGTGTTTTTTCGTCTCATGCCGGAGTATAGACTTCAAAGAACGAAGGACGCAATCCTCGTATTTTTCTCAAAATGTAAATTTAGCCGCTTGCGATCCTAAGAGCATTTGAAATGATAAACAGCGCTATGCATAAAGGAATTGTTCGTGTCCGAGTCCCGGCGACCACCGCCAACCTGGGGCCTGGTTTTGATTGCCTGGGGCTGGCTCTTGCCTGCCATAATATCGCGACCTGCCAGGTCAGCGAACGAGCAGCAGAAGACCCCTTTTTGCAGGAAGTCGGGAATGCTTTTTTTAAAACCAGCGGGGTAAAAGAATTTTATTTTACCTGCACGGTTGCTGGCGAGGTGCCGCGTTCACGGGGTCTGGGAAGCAGCGTGACCGTTCGCCTGGGTTTGCTCCACGGATTAAATGCTCTTAGCGGCGAGCCGCTCAATGCCAATGATCTTCTGGCTCTTTGCAGCAGGCTTGAAGGGCATCCGGATAATGCCGTCCCGGCAGCCTTCGGCGGCTTTGCGATTTGTTCGCCGAACGGACAATTTATTCGCCACGAAGTCGCTTCGCACCTGCGGTTTGTTCTTTTGATTCCCGATTTTGAAATGGAAACTCATGCGGCCAGAGAGGTGCTTCCAAAAGAAGTTGCGATGGCAGATGCGGTTTTCTCGCTCGGCAACACAGCTCGTATCGCTTCCGCTTTTGCAAACCGGGATTATCAACAGTTGACCGGTGCCTTTGGAGATCGCCTGCATCAGCCCTGGCGTAAAAAACTCCTGCCGTTTATGGAAAACGTCATTGCAGCAGGCACGGAGGCCGGTGCTTACGGTGGCTGGCTGAGCGGATCGGGCTCTACTATTGCCTGCATCACCGAGGACTATCCTGACGCAGTTGCCCGGGCGATGAAAAATGCTGCCGATATTTCTGCGGAAGTTCTCATTTTGGAAGCCGATAATTCCGGTGTTCGTGTTCTCGATTAACACATGCGACGTTTTCTCGACAGCCTGGAAACTTTTGCCATCGACGTTATCCTGGAGCGTCGCTACGGCAAGCGAGCCATTCTTCTCCGCTGGATATTGCTTGGGCTGTCGCAGGTTTATGCTCAGATAGTTGCGTTGCGACTAAAGCTTTTTCATGCTCGAATCAAGCGTCCAGGTGTCCTGGGTTGCCCGGTGATTAGCGTCGGAAATCTGACCGTTGGCGGCACCGGAAAAACTCCGGTCGTCGAGATGCTTGCGCGTGAACTTCAGAATGGCGGACGACAGGTAGCAATTCTTAGCCGCGGATACAAAAGTGTTCCCAAACCTATACTCACGCGACTTTCCGATAAACTTTTTCGCGACAAATCCGTTTTTGCACCGCGTATTGTTTCGGACGGAAGTGTGCTTTTGCTGGATTCCCGCACGGCGGGAGACGAGCCTTTCATGCTGGCGAATAATCTTCGCGGAGTCCGTGTTTTGGTGGACAGAGATCGGGTAAAAAGCGGTGCTTTCGCAATTGATAAGCTCGGAGCCGATGCTCTCATACTCGACGACGGACTTCAGTATCTTCGCCTGCAGCATTCTTTTGAAGTCGTGCTCATCGATCGGCAGGCTCCCTTTGGCAATCGCTACCTTCTCCCTCGCGGAACCCTTCGTGAACCTCCAAAAAATCTTCGCCGTGCCACACATATTTTAATTACAAAGTGTGATGAAAAAACTTCCAACGAAGAGCTCATTGAGGAGATTCGTCGCTACAATCGCACGGCGAAAATTGTCGAGTGTGCTCATCGTCCGCTGCATCTGAAAAATTTTGTCTCCGGAGAAATTCAGCCACTTGAGTTTTTGAACAAGCTGCAAATTGGTTCGATTTGCGGCATCGCAGTTCCGGAGAGTTTTGAAGGAGCACTGAAACAGCTTGGTGCGGATATTCAGCTTTCCTCGATTTTCACAGATCATCATCGCTACTCAGAACGTGAGGTTCTGAGTTTTATTCGTGGCTGTTCACGCCGTGATCTTCAGGCTGTTCTCACAACGGAAAAGGACGCGGTTCGTTTTCCTCGTATTATCAAACCGGAAATTCCCATTTACTATATGCGTGTTCAAATCGAAATTCTTCGTGGACACGATGCCTGGCAGGATCTGATTGAGCGCATCATTCACCCGAACGCTATCACCCAACCTCAGAAAATTTATCATTAAAGCAAAAACGCAAAAACGCAAAGCCTCCGCTCCGCAGCCGACTCTCACCGGCATTGATTTCATCGGTGATATTCACGGAGAGTTTGAAAAACTTGGGCAGCTTATGGCGAAGCTTGGCTATAAAATTCTGTCCAACGGAGGGTTTGCTCATCCTCGACGACATGCTGTTTTTCTGGGTGATCTTATCAGTCGTGGCCCGCAGATTCCTGCTGTTTGCAAAAGCGTTCGCAGGTCTGTGGAATCGGGCCACGCCACCTTTATCCTCGGTAATCATGAGCTTCTGGCTCTGCGCTATGCAGTGCAAAGAGAGCTTCCGGCTATGCATCTTTCACTCGGTCTGACTCTTGAAAAAACAAAGACACGCATTCAGCACAGTGTCACTCAATTTAACAAAACAAGCGACTGGGTGGGTATGCTGGACTGGTTTTACAAACAACCCCTTTGGTTTGAAACTTCCTGGGTGAGAGCGGTTCATGCGTGCTGGGATTCCACTGCGATCGAATTACTCCGACAAACCGGCGGAGCTTACCTGCGCCCGGCAGACCTGTCGCCATATCCCTCACGCCGGCAATTTGCTCTCCGACAAATTCTGGAAGGTCCGACGCTTCGCCTGCCACTCGCAGGTAGCTCTTCGCAACGGATTCGCTGGTGGATCAATGCTCCGCGCCGTTGGGAAGAAGCCATCTTTTCACGCTCCCGCAAGCTTCCTTCCGCTTTGTTGCCAAAAAATCGACGGGTTATTTTTCCTGGCTACCAGGCGCAACTGCCACCGGTCTTTTTTGGACATTACGGCTTTTTAAAAAAAGCAGCCCCCCTGGCTGTCAACGTGGCCTGTCTTGAGCTCGGTATTACCCGAAATGCTCCTCTCTGTGCCTACCGCTGGAACGGCGAAAAAAATATTTTTCCGGAGAGCTTTGTCACATCTTCTTAAAATCGGCATTGGTTTTTGAAATCCTGATGATAGTTTGGGGACGTGGAAAGTAATTCCCATCCCGAAAGGTTTGATAAAATGAAAAAAAGTTTTACACCTTCTCTCCGCTGGCTGATATGCCACCTTTTTCTGTTATATTTTTTGAGTTCAGAAACCTCCCTGTCCGCTCCCATCGTTCGGGAAGCCGGAGCTATTTATCTTTCTGATTTTGGAGATCGAAAATTAAAACGCCCTCTCAAAAAGGCGACCATGTGTTATTTCGATGCTAATCTCACCCGCTACGGAGGGACACTCCGCTATCCGCAGGAAGTGGAAATCCTGGCAATCCGGGAAAATATTGCCCGCATTCGTGGGAGAGCCCAACAGGGACAGGTCGCCGCATGGATTCGCCTGGATGATATTGCCGACCTTCCGGAAAATTTTGTGGCCAACCTGGAAAAGGCCGAGCAGCGGCGCATCGTAGTCAGTCAGTTGATCAAAAATAACGAGGTGGCTCTGGGAATGACACCCGACGAGGTTTCAATGAGCCTCGGCAAGCCACAAAAAATCACTAAACGTGCAAGCAACAAAGCCACAGAACAAGTGTGGGAATTCATTCGCTACAAAACGATACCGCAACAGCGGACGGGATACGATGCGTTTGGCCAGCTTGTCAGCCAAACATTTTTTGTAAAAGTTCCCGACGGGACGCTCACCGTTAGCTTTCAGAACGGCATTGTTTCCTCGCTCGATCAGTCCGAGGGGAATATTCAAAGCGGCAATCAGGCGACCGTGGTGGTCCCGCCACTTTTTGTTTACTGATTTTTTGCGTGTGGGCAATGTGCTGCGTATCGCCTGCAGTTATTAGCACAGCTCCCCATCATCGTCGATCCCAGCCAGGGCTGCGAACGCGCCGACCTCGTCATTTCCCTCTGCTGTGGTGCGGTTGCTCTCGGAGCCGACGGCCTCCTGGTCGAAGTCCATCCAAACCCCGCCGAAGCTCTCAGCGACGGCCAGCAACAGCTCGACCTTGAGGGTTTCAAAAAACTCGTTCACCAAATCGCCCCTTTCCTCCAGGCTGTGAAAAACAGCAAGGCTTAGTGGCTTTCCTTATACCGAATCCTGTTCCCTCACCGACTGCCGATCTTAGCTTCGCGATTGGCAGTTTGTAAAATACTCTAATCTCCGCCGACAGAGTTTGCCAGGGCCTCTTCTTCGGGCGGCAGGAAGGGTTTAAAGCGCGATTTATCGATGGCTTTCATGAAGGCTTCGTGGGCTGAAACCGATCCATCAACAAGTTTTTCCCAGATCGCATCGTCCATGAACTGCATTCCCTCCGCACGTCCGCCGGTGATGGTATCCTGCAGCTTTTGTGTTGCACCTTCACGAATGATTGCGGAGACCGCACTGTTTGAAACCAGGATTTCATTGACCGCGACACGCCCGCCGCCATCGGCTTTTTTCATTAGCAACTGAGCTACGACACCACGCAAAGATGCGGCGAGCATCGTTCGGACCTGCGATTGCTGATCTGCGGGAAAAACGTCTATCACACGGTCAACCGTCTTGCGGGCATTGTTTGTATGCAGGGTTCCAAAGACAAGCAGTCCGGTCTCTGCCGCAGTCAGGGCGAGTGAAATCGTCTCCAGGTCTCGCATCTCACCAACGAGCACAATGTCCGCATCCTCACGCAGAGCAGCCTTCAGCCCGGACGGGAAATCGAGGGCGTGTTCCGGCACCTCGCGCTGTGTGATCACGCTTTTTTTGTTTCGGTGCACAAACTCGATCGGCTCCTCAATGGTGATGATATGTCGTGAGTAGTTTGTATTGATGTAATCGATTAGCGCAGCCAGCGTCGTGCTTTTTCCCGAGCCGGTCGGGCCGGTAACCAATACGATTCCTCCACGCATCTCGCCGAATTTTTTAATAACCGGCGGAACATTCAATTCTTCGATGGTCGCAATTTTGGTTGGAATCAAACGAAAAACGGCACCGTATCCATTAACCTGTTTCAGAAAGTTGCAGCGAAAACGGCTGTCTTCATTCATCTCATAAGCAAAGTCGAGATCGCCGCTTTTTTCGAAGCGCTCCCACCGACTCGGGCCGGAAATTTCGCTGAGCATATAGGACATCTCTTCATTTGTGAGAGCCTCTTCGCGAATGGGCTGAACCTCGCCATGACGCCGAATCTTCGGGGGCTGCCCTTCGCCTAAGTGCAGATCGGATGCTCCGGCTTCGACGAGGACTTCAAAAAACTGATCGATGTATGCCATAAGAAATTTTGTTTTGTTGAGGGGTTAAAAATTCGGTCTTTTTTTATTCGATACCGGTGAACTGACGCATCAGAGGTTTTTGTTCCGCCCGGAAAACGGCCTCTTCCGCAGAGATGAGACCTTCGCTGAAGAGTGCCTGCAGAGAGTCGTCCATCAACTGCATCCCCTGTCGCCGACCTGTCTGAATCACGCCTGGCAGCATGTAGGTTTTGCCTTCGCGAATGAGGTTTGCCACAGCAGGTGAGTTTGTCAGCACCTCCATTGCCAGCACACGTCCCTGCCCGTCAGCACGGGGAATCAACTGCTGGGAAACGACCCCGCGGAGTGATTCACTTACCATGATGCGAATCTGGTCCCGCTGGTCTGTGGGGAAGACGTCGAGAATACGATCCAGAGTTCGCGCCGCATTACTTGTATGCAACGTCCCAAGCACCAGGTGACCTGTTTCCGAAGCCGTAATTGCAAGTGAAATGGTCTCCAGGTCACGCATTTCTCCGACCATGATTACGTCCGGATCCTGACGAAGCGCACCGCGCAAAGCTGCAGCAAAGCTTTTGGTATGCGTATGCACCTCACGCTGTGTAACCTGGCAGCCTTTTGACGGAATCACATACTCGATCGGGTCTTCCAGTGTGATGATGTGATCCGAGCGCGATTTGTTCACCTCGTCCACGAGTGCTGCAAGGGTTGTCGATTTACCGCTACCGACGGAGCCGGTCACCAGCACAAGTCCGTTTTGAAACTGTGTCAGCAAACGCAGCGTCTCCGGTAAGCCGAGCTCGTCCATGCTGCGCAGGTCAGAATTAATAATACGAAAAACCAGCTCGTATCCGATTCGCTGCCGAACCACACTCGTTCGGAAACGACCAAACTCATTAGCGTAAGCAAAATCCACGTCGCCGCGCTCCTCAAGCTGCACTTTTTGCTCATCAGTGAGGAAGCTCATAGCCAGAGCCTTTGTCTCGTCCGCCGTCAAAACCGGTGCCTGTCTCCAGATCGGACTCAGCACGCCGTGACGCCTCCAGAGCGGACACATATCCACCGTCAGGTGAACATCAGAAGCGTCCGACTCCTTACCCATCATCAGATAATGGTCAACGTGCTCAAGTGCGGCCCGGGGTGTTTCCTGGGAAACTGAAATAGTCTGGGAATTCGATGTATCGTCCATATCGGGATCAGGGGGCATACTCACGCGGCGAATATGGGTAAAAATATACCTTTGCTCAACTGAATTTATAATTACCGGGGAAAAATTTTTACAGGCTCGTAAAGAATACTACATGGAAATGCAGGCTGTCGCAATCGATGCCAGCCCCTCACCACGCCCCAGAAAACCCATTTTCTCATTCGTGGTGGCCTTGAGTCCGATACGTCCCGGCTCCGTCGCCAGAGCCGCTGCGATCCTTTCGCACATGGAATCAATGTAAGGTGCAATCTTCGGCTTTTCCCCGATCAGAGTTGCATCGACATTTCCAATAACAGCGCCTTTTTCCGCAAGAATCTCCGCGACACGCCGCAAAATATCCAGGCTGCTGATCCCCTCGATCGACTGATCCGTATTCGGGAAATGATACCCGATATCCTTTTGGCCCGCTGCTCCGAGCAGAGCATCCGCAATGGCATGGCACAGCACATCCGCATCGGAATGCCCCAGCAGCCCAGGCGCATCCGGAATCTCCACCCCACCCAAAATAAGAGGACGCCCCTCCACAAAACGGTGCACATCGTAGCCGACCCCGACCCTCACACTCAAAGCAGAAGCACTCACAGGCCGAGGTCCAGGTTACCGGTTTTTGCCACGATGCTGTATTTATGAGCATCATCAGAATGTGGTGTCAGCTCGACCTGCCCACCTGCACACTCGATAAGAAGCTGCCCGGCAGCGATATCCCACAGGCTGATCTGACTCTCGATATAAGCATCCAGCCGACCGCAGGCAATGTAAGCCATATCGAGTGCGGCACTCCCAAGCATACGACACTTTTTCGCTTCGCGGGACATACGCGTAAAAAGAGGGAGTCCTTTTTCGCGAGACTCCTCCGTCTTGGAAAATCCCACACTCAAAATCGCATCCGAAAGTTTTGAACGAGTGCTCACCTGCACCGACTGCCCGTTTAAATAGGCTTTCCCGCCGAGACAAGCCGTCCACATTTCTTCCTTCATCGGATCATAAATCACACCGACCTGCGTAACACCTTTCCGCCGCAGTGCAATCGAAACAGCAAAATGCGGAATTCCGTAAAAAAAATTTACCGTTCCGTCAATCGGATCGATGATCCACTGATACTCGCCATCCTGGTTCCCGCTGATTCCCTCCTCGCCATAGATCGCATGCCCGGGATGCCGTTCCAGAATGTGTCCCTCGATGAGCCTTTGCGTCCGACGGTCCAACTCGATTTTTATATCGTGAGCTTCCATGACATCGACCTCAAGGTGACAACCAAAGTTTGCCTTGATAAGACCTCCCGCCATGCGTGCCGCCTCTTCGGCAAGCTGTAAAAACTTAGCATTTTCCACTTCCATATTTTTAAAAAAATCAGTCTCCGTAACCCGTCGGATGGGCCACATGCCAGTTCCATGCACTCTCGATGATAGGCTTCACTGATGCAAACTTCGGCTCCCAGCCCAGCTCCTTACGAATTTTTTCCGACCCGGCAATCAGCCTTCCCGGGTCACCCGGACGCCGGGCACTTTGCACAACAGCAATTTCTTTTCCGGTCACCTCGCGGCAGGTATCGATGATTTCCTTCACCGAAGTCCCCCCGCCCGTTCCGAGATTATAAAAATTCGTCTTATCGCTCTCCAAAGCCAGAATGTGTGCGCTGGCCAGGTCCCTGATGTGAATATAATCGCGAATGCAAGTGCCGTCGGGGGTATCGTAATCGTCACCAAAAATCTCCACATGCTCCCGCTGCCCGAGGGCGACTTTTAAAACATTCGGAATCAAATGTGTCTCGACACGGTGATCCTCTCCGAATTTTTCAGAAGCTCCCGCTGCATTGAAATAACGCAGAGCGACGAACTTCATATTATGGATTTCACCATACCAGCGCAGAATTTTTTCAAATAAAAGTTTGGATTCACCGTAGGGATTGATCGGCCTCTGGGGCAGGCTCTCATCGATCGGCATACGCTCGGGAATCCCAAACGTCGCACAGGTCGATGAAAAAACGAAATTCAGAGCCTTATGCTCGACCATCGCATCGAGCAGGTTGATACCGCTGGCTACATTATTCCGAAAATATTTTGAGGGATTAGTCATCGACTCCCCCACCAGCGCATTAGCAGCAAAATGCATGACAGCCTCCGGCGCAAACTCACGAAAGACCAGACCCAGCGCATTACGATCCGCCAGATCTCCCTCAAAAAACTCGGCCCGCTCATCCACAGCCGAACGATGCCCCTCACTTAAATTATCAAAAACGGCGACCTCGTAACCCGCATCAATAAGCGTCTCCACACAAATGCTGCCGATATAACCCGCACCACCAGTAACTAATAGTTTTTTCATACTCTGCGTTTAATCTAACAGACTGTTGAAAAAACAGGGAATGAAAAACTGTGCGTCATTTTGTTTATCCGTAAGGAGTGCTGAGAGAGGACAGAGACTTTGGCTGCCGAATACCAAACCCATGAAAAAACCAGCAGCAGGTTTCCAGGTGTACCCCTAAATATATTTTTGATTTTTCGAGATAATTTCAGACCCGAAAGCAATGGTATCCAAAAAAGAAAGAGGGGGTAATCAAAATTATTTCCAGCGACGACGGAAAGCAAGAAGGCCTGCTAACGACACAAGCATCAGAGCTGAAGGCTCGGGAATCGCTGTGGTATATTGAGAATTCAATATCGTTGTGATTTGAGTTGAGTCAAGCCGCTCTCCGTCGCGGCTCGATCCGGGAGAATACATGAGATTTTCAGTATCACCACCTGGAGCTCCCTCGTGATTTAATCCCAGATTGTGTCCGATTTCATGGGCGACAACGGAGGCCACCACTTCCCTGCCGCCTTCCCAGGTCAGTAAATTTGACCCCACGAACTGGGCTATGCCGTTTGCTCCGAGAAAGGCCAGTCCGTTGGCCGTATTTTCACTGGTAAAATCAAATCCAGGCACAATATCGACAAGGACCATGTTGATCACATTTGAATTTACGTTTACCGGCAGATTGATGTCATTAAAAATAGTATTCAAGTGGTTCTGGGGACGGGTCGATACGGAATAATCAGCGGGATAGCCGTTGTAGGTAAAACTGCTGGTGTAAGTGTTTGCACTCAGGAAGGTCACATCGACTCCCGCCTGGGAGTAAATTTCATCTATAAGAGAAAAGATGTGGGTCGATTGCGTGGCATCTCCAAAATACTCTGCCGTGGCTCCCCCCTGAGCTGCAGCCTGCGAAACGATAATAGGTTGCACAACTAACTGATTCGTAATCGACGTCGCCGGGTTTAGCACCAGTGAGGCATCAACTCGCAATAGACTAACGACCAGCATTGCAGCAATTCCAAGAACACGCATTCTTTTCATGCAACCCAGCTAATATCTCAAGTTCAGATTCATCAAGAAAAATTTTTTCTTGTTGTCCGGAGCCTCGCAGAAGCACGATTAACCCAATAGGCTCATCAGGAAAGTTCTTGTATAGAGGTAAGGTCCTCCTCCGAAGTTTTTTTAAATAAGGAAGTTAACTCTCGATAGAATGTACAATGAGATTTTCATTTTTAGGCTCTGTCTTTCTTTTCCTGATCTCGAAAAACCGGCTGCACCAGTATTGGCAGAAGAAGCAAAACGCCTGGACAGTTTAGCCCCGCTTTGCTTACTCTGTCTCGATCCGAATGCACTCGCCGGATATCGACCACCTCACTTCAAAGAAAATCATAAATTATGAAAGTAAACGAAATTGCTTTTTCCTGTTACCCCGTTACGGACATAAAACGTGCCCGCCGGTTTTATGAAGGCGTCCTTGGGCTCGTCCCGACCATGGATAGTGAGTCAGACGGCGCACACTGGGTGGAATATGATATAGGAGCCGGAACCCTCGCAATCGGAGCCGCAGAAGGTATGGTCCCAAGTCAGGACGGCTGCAGCGTGGGA
>JBKEBM010000115.1:0-3646 GCA_047973165.1 Chthoniobacterales bacterium | reverse complement strand
GGCTTTTTGTGGTAAATCTCCAGTAGCCTGATAAGGTTTTTTTTAAAAAAACTTGACCCGAATTTTACTACCATACTAAAAGTATCTTTGCAACTTTTTGTATTCTATGAAAAAATTATTTTTATCCCCGGTTCATGTCGTGGCAGCTTTTCTGTCGCTCGCTTGCACTCATAATCTTTCAGCGTCAGTTGTTATTGAAGAGACTTTTAATTACTCAACTGGCTCGATTTCGGGAGAGAACGGTGGGACTGGCTGGGGAGGAGCCTGGTCAGTTGCAGGCTCCGGAACGAAGGATGTAACGAGCGGAAGCTTTGCCACTCCAACGAACTATAGCTACAGCACAGGATCAACTTATCTTGCGATAAGCCCTGTGGCGGGGTCAACAACCGCTGCAGTTTACCGTACGCCCGGCGGACCCTCTCTTAATTTGAACCCTCCGAGTTCTTTAACTCTCTATTACAGTGTTTTATTTTCCCGCTATGATTCAGCAGCAGGAGGAAGCGAATGGACGTCCCTGCTTTCCATGCGGAACGGTAGCGATGAGCTGGTTCGCTTTGGAACAAACTCAGGGGAAGGATTAACAATCGATGCTCTTCCTCCCAGTGGGGTGACGAAGAACGTAAGCACCGGTAACGGATACTACTCCGTTGGAACTAATTTTGGTAACGCCCCCCAATACCTCGCTGTTATGAAAATGGTGCTCAACCCAAGTGGAACCGACGATGAATTTTACTATTCGATTTTTCCCACAAGTGGTTCCGTGCCCACAACAGAACCCGGATTTTGGGCTCTCTCGATGACAGCAGATACCAGCGGAGCCGTGGATCGACTCGATATACTGGCAGGTAACGGAGTGGGAACGCTAAACGTCGATAACATGTATATTGGCACGACTTACGCATCCGTAATTCCTGAGCCTGCTACTGGTCTTTTGCTGGGAGCAGCATTGGCGGGATTTTTTGGGTATAGAAGGCGTTTTAAAAAATAAGATAATATCGCCTGAGTTGGAGCGAGCAGCCATTCCACACAGGAATAATGAATCCTGTCAAAATAGTAAAGGCGAGTGCGTTCACTATGACAGGAGTTCTTATTTCCTTTTTCTCTGCTCGACAAAGCCGTATAGCAACCGCGTAAAAATATTTTGAATTTTATCGGTCAGCTTCATTCTCTCAGGCAGGACACCCTCAAAACCAAAGCGGTTGCTTACATTCAGAAAAAACTCGTCACGGGTGTTTTGGTATGGGGAGATATCGTCTCGGAAGAACTCATTGCAAAAGAGATAGGAATCAGCCGGACACCGGTGCGTGAGGCCTTTCAAATCTTTACGCACCTGGGCATCTTTCAGCGTATTCCGCGTTACGGAACAGTTGTCAGGGAGCCGGATCCGCAGGAAATCCATGACCTTTTCGAGATGCGCCTTGCTTTGGAGTCTTATGCCATCGAAAAAGTGACACAATCAGCAGACGGGAAATTGCTCCAGCGCCTGGAAGCACTGTGCCTCGAGCTAAAGACGGCGGGCAAGACCATGCGGAAAGACGAACGTGAAACGCTTACCGAAGAGGAAGTCTCCCGGGTGCTGAGTGCGGATTTGAATTTTCATTTGGAAATCATCCAGGCACTGGGTAACTCGATGATGAGTAATTACCTTAGCGACACCAACGTTCTGCTTCGTATCTTTGCATCGCCGCGTCACAAATTGTTCAATATGGCGTATCTTGCAGGTGTTTACGGCTATCATCTGAAAATTTTGCGGGCTATTAAAAGGCAGGATGCTGATCGGGCAAAAGCTTTGATTATCGAACACATCTCTTTGAGCAGAGACGGTGCCGTCGAGCTCATAAAAGAGCTTCTCGCCGAGATGCGGCGGGACAAGCTTTCTCATTCTGAAAATCGCCTTTTGGCGGGTTGAGTGAGTATCAAATGAGAAATAAAACAGACTCTTAAGAATGCCATTGTTATTTTTATCCACTGCTGCACAGGCACATTTTGGCCTGATTGATACCATCGTTGTGCTACTCTATTTTGCTGTCGTCGCATGGATCGGATGGCATTTTTCGCGTCAGGAAAAAACGACAGAAAGTTACTTTCTTGGCGGGCATCATCTGCCGGCCTGGGCGATTGGACTTTCTATGCTGGCAACCTCAATCAGTTCGCTGACTTTTATCGCGCTCCCGGCAGCAGCCTTTGCGCTCGACTGGAGGTTTCTCGTTCCCAACATGGTCAATCCCTTTATCGGAATACTGGCCATTTGGATTATTATCCCTTTCTTCCGAAAGTCAGTTGGAGTGTCTGTTTTCGAATACCTGCAGCTTCGCTTTGGTTCCGGTGCGCGGCTTTATGCAGCGATCATGTTTTTGCTCTCTCAGGCACTGCGTTTGGGTTCTATTCTTTACCTCATCTCAATTCCTCTGGAATTGATCACCGGAGTTTCACCGCTCATCTGCATGCTGGTCATCGGCGGCTTTGTCGCACTCTACACAATTATGGGTGGAATTTCCGCAGTTGTCTGGACCGATGTGATCCAGAGTTTCATCCTCTATTTCGGTGGGTTTGCCGCAATGCTTGTGATGCTTCAGGGGATTGACGGCGGCATTTCAGGGATGTGGAGTGTTGCCTCTGCCGGGAATAAATTCAGCCTTGGTCCCATGGAGTGGAATCTTTCGGAACGAACCTTCTGGACCATGCTGATCGTGGGAGCAACGCACTGGGTGAGTGGTTTTATCGCGGATCAGAATGTTGTTCAGCGTTATCTTGCCGCCAGCAGTCTGCACGAAGCCCGAAAGGCCACTGCAATCTCAACCGTATTGAGTCTTCCCACATGGGCATTCTTTTTCCTTTTGGGAACTACTCTCTGGGTCTTTTATAAGCAACATGCAAATCCGACAGTGGAGGGGATGGAAGCGGATGCGGTGTTCCCTTACTTTATCCTTACGCAGATGCCGGTGGGGCTGACCGGCCTTGTGATTGCAGGTATTCTGGCAGCGGCCATGTCTTCCCTGAGCTCGAGCCTCAACTCCTTTGCGACCATTGCTACCATAGACATCGTCAAATCTTATTTGTTAAAAGGACGATCAGATTCCTACTATGCCGCCGTTGCCCGCTGGCTGACAGGTCTGGCGGCATTTGTCATGCTTGGGATCGGTTTTATTTTTACCAGGACACCGAAAGAAAGTTTCCAGGATCTCAGCCTCAACATCGTCGGACTTCTTGGCGGCATCGTGCTGGGAGTATTTGTCCTGGGGCTGATTGCGCCGATGGTCGGCAATCGTGCGCTTTGGCAGGCTTTTGCCGTCGCCTTTTTTCTGAATGCTTATCTCGCATGTGTGGGGTTTGGATGGGTCAAAAACTATTTACCCTTTGAGCTTCATTCCTACTGGGTTCTCCCTCTGTCCAATCTCATTTTTATCGTTCTCGCCATTATCCTGGGGCTGATTCAGCCCAAAGCTCGAAGGACGGTGGCTGGCCTGACAGTTTTTACTTCAGACGATTCGAAAAACTGAATTACCGGCATATTTTTATCCCAGGTCGAATTTTTGCTGCAACTTATATGTCAGCATGTCATGAAGGAAGGCCATGCCTGCTAAAAAATCCGCTACTCCCAAAAAAGCAAAAAAGTCCGATGCTTTGGTTTTCGTGACCGGGAGCG
>JBKEBM010000074.1:0-14391 GCA_047973165.1 Chthoniobacterales bacterium | reverse complement strand
ACTCCAAACACAAATACCGTCTCCCTTATCTTCAAAAGTAATAAAATCCTTATCTCTTACCTTCGCTCTGTCCGCTCTTGTCCATTCAGCTTCTGCGGCCACTTTACTCGAAGAGGACTGGTGAGCTTACAGCCAGGGAGCTGCTGCTCTACAGTTCGTAACTGAAGGAACCTGGACCATTGAGTCCGGTTCCTCAACGGGGCTAAATATCGTAAACTATACACCTTCAAGCTCGGATAAAGGCCTTCAAAGCGACAACAGCACCGGAAGCTGGACCCGCATTCATACAAGCAGCAGTTACTCCGCTCCGAATGGCAGCCGTTTTGATTTGCAAATGACGAGGATAAACAACCTGGATGCCTATACCCGTTTCCGAACGGTAACCGAAACTGCGGTAAACAGCGATGGATACGTTTTATTTACAAATTCATCCAGGATAACTCTTCAGCGTTACCTCTCTACAGCTAACACCAGTTTAGCGACCTACAGTTTCACAACCGGAGAATTTGCGGTTGAAGACGCGAACAATTTCTCATTGCTGGTTACTCCAAACAGCACGTCAGAAAATACCATCAGTATTTTATTCAATGGAGTTGAAAAGATCAGCTACACCGACTCCGGCGGACCCAACATAACGGGTTCGCTTTATTATGCATTTGATAATCGCATTTCAGGAGCTGGAGCCGATTCGATTTACGGGGATATTTCGGTCAGTTCAATACCGGAGCCGTCCATGGCTGCGCTGCTGGGACTGGCCAGCATTGCTGCCTTCACTTTTCACAGAAAAAAATAAGCTGCGTAAAACGTGGAAAGATACGGAGCCTGGCTGGGATTTCATCCGATTTAATGAGTCAGGTCGAAGCGGTCGAGCTCCATGACCTTTAGCCAGGCGGCGACGAAGTCTTTGAGGAATTTCGCCTCTCCGTCTTCCGACGCGTAAACTTCCGCGACGGCCCGCAGCACGGAGTTGGCTCCGAAGACGAGGTCGGTACGTGTGGCAGTCCACTTTGCTTTGCCGGTTTTGCGGTCCTGGCCGATGAAGGCGTTGCCGCAGGGCGAGGCTTGTTTCCATTCCGTACCCATGTCGAGGAGGTTCACAAAAAAGTCGTTTGTGAGTTTGCCTTCCTGTTTGGTGAGGACACCGGCTTTTTCGCCGTTGGCGTTGGCTCCGAGAACGCGTAGTCCACCGACGAGGACGGTCATTTCGGGTGCTGTCAGAGTCAGTAACTGAGCGCGGTCGATGAGGAGGTGCTCGGCTGGCACGGCGAAGGGTTCTTTGAGATAATTGCGGAATCCATCGGCGACGGGTTCGAGAACTTTGAAGGAATCTGCGTCGGTCTGAGCCGCGCTTGCATCCATACGTCCAGGTGTGAAGGGGACTTCGAGTTTGTGCCCGGCTGCCGCTGCAGCTTTCTCGACGCCAACTCCTCCGGCGAGGACGATCAGGTCGGCCAGGGAGATTTTTTTACCGCCTTTTTGAGATTTGTTAAATCCGTCCTGGATTTTTTTCAGTCCGGCAAGGACTTTTGCGAGTTGGCGGGGCTGGTTTACTTTCCAGCTCTTTTGAGGAGCGAGACGGATGCGGGCACCGTTGGCACCGCCGCGTTTGTCGCCACCGCGAAAGGTGGAGGCTGAGGCCCAGGCGGTCGAAACGAGTTCGGAAACTTTCAGACCGGATGCAGCGATTTTTTTCTTTAGTGCGGCGATGTCTTTTTTATCAACCAGCTTGTGATCGACGGCGGGGATCGGATCCTGCCAGATCAGGTCTTCTTTGGGAATTTGGGAGCCGAGATAGCGGCTCTTTGGCCCCATATCGCGATGGGTGAGCTTGAACCAGGCACGAGCAAATGCGTTGGCAAATTTTTCCGGGTTCTTTAGGAAGCTGCGGGAAATTTTTCCGTATTTCGGATCGTAGCGAAGTGAAAGGTCGGTGGTGAGCATGCGTGGTTCGCGACGTTTTTTTCCGTGGGCATCGGGCACCATGTCGCTGCCGGCTCCTTTTTTCGGACGCCACTGCTGAGCACCGGCGGGAGATTTCATCAGCTCCCATTCGTAGGCGAAGAGGATGTGAAAAAATTCGTTGTCCCAGCGAGTTGGGTGGTAGGTCCAGGTCACTTCGATACCGCTGGTGATGGTGTCGGAGCCTTTGCCGCTGCGGTAGGTGTTTTTCCAGCCGAGGCCCTGTTGTTCAAGTGGTGCGGCTTCGGTGTTGGGGCCGACGTTGTCTGCCGGGCCTGCGCCGTGGGTTTTTCCAAAGGTGTGTCCGCCGGCAATGAGGGCGACGGTTTCTTCATCGTTCATCGCCATGCGCCCGAAGGTTTCGCGGATGTCGTGTGCGGCGAGCAGCGGGTCAGGATTTCCGCTGGGGCCTTCGGGGTTCACGTAGATAAGACCCATCTGCACGGCACCGAGAGGGTTTTCGAGATCACGTCCTTTGGTTTTTGCCTTTGCTTCTTTGGTGTAGCGTTTGTCGCCGCCGAGCCATTCGGTTTCGCTCCCCCAGTAAATATCCTGGTCGGGTTCCCAGGTGTCGGGGCGTCCGCCGCCGAAGCCGAAGGTTTTCAGCCCCATGGATTCGAGGGCGACTTTTCCGGTGAGGACCATGAGGTCGCCCCAGGAGAGTTTGCGTCCGTATTTTTGTTTGATGGTCCAGAGGAGACGACTGGCTTTGTCGAGACTGACGTTGTCGGGCCAACTGTAGAGCGGGGCGAAGCGTTGCTGTCCGCGTCCGGCACCGCCGCGTCCGTCACCGATGCGGTAGGTTCCGGCAGCGTGCCAGGCCATGCGAACGAAGAGAGGGCCGTAGTGGCCAAAGTCGGCAGGCCACCAGTCCTGCGAGTCGGTCATCAGCGTGTGCAGGTCTTTTTTAACTTTTTCGAGATCGAGTTTTTTAAATTCTTTGGCGTAGTCGAATTTTTCCTCCATGGGGTTCGACTTGTTTGAGTGCTGGCTCAGGAGTTCGATCCTAAGGCGGTTTGGCCACCAGTCCTGGTTTGTGGTTCCGCTGCCGCCTGGAGCAGCCTGGTGAAAAGGGCATTCGGATTTTTTATTGCTCATGAGAATTGTTGGTTGGTTTATGCGGTGCAGTGAAATGGTTTTTAGGGAGATTTTAAAGATATAATTTACTGCTTATTTTGGAAGGTTGTGTTCGGCCTTAAAAAAGATGTTTTCAAAACAAAATACGACTTGTAGGGTTCTGGTCGCGTTAAATCCCCCTCCCCCCGTTTTCTTGTTATGAAGTTTTATAAATTCCTGTCGTTGTGTTCTGCCGGAGTGTTGTTTGTTTCCTGCCAAAGTATGCCAACCTCAACTCACCAGGGAGTAGCTCCCGGGCGAGTGGTTCCGGACGGGGAAATCCCAACGCCTGCTGATGTGAGGAGAGATGCGCTGGCCGCTCAAAAAATGGTCCGGAGAAATGCTCCCAAGGGGGCAATCACGATTTTCGGAAGTGCACGTTCGAAACCAGGTTCGGTGGGTTATGAGCAGACACGGGAATTTGCAAAACTGTGGTCGGAAAAATACGGGGAGGAATATCCCATTCTGACAGGGGGCAGCAAAGGCGTCATGGAGGCTGGTAACCGGGGCGCTTACGAAGCGAATGCCAAAAGCCTGTATATCGCGACGTATTTTGATACCGGAACCGAAGACGGGGTTAATAAATACGTAACGGATGGCTATCTCGCATCGAGCTTTGCACAGCGAGAGGCAGACCTCGTGGATTACGCAGCGGGGATCGTCTGTGCGCCAGGAGGCGTTGGGACTTCGTGGGAGATTTTTGAAAGCCTGTCGAAAATCCAAACGGGTAAAAAAAAGCCGTGCGCGATTATTTTGCTGGGATCAAAGGCGACCTGGCGGCCTCTCATTGTTTATATGCGTGACCTGGCGAAGAAAAAAACAATATCGCCGGAAGATATCGATTTACTACAGATTGCTGAAACGCCGGAAGAGGCCGTACGCATTTTGCAAAAATCTTTGAAACTGAAATAAGGGTTTAAAGGAATGCTGGACAAACTCAGAGCGATGCTGGCTCACCCCCAGCCACAAAAAATCACGCGGACTGAGGAGGAAATCGCTCATGATTATCCGCGCTGGCGGTGGCGGGTGATGTCGGGGATGCTGATTGGATATGCTCTGTTTTATTTTTGTCGAAAAAATTTTTCGATGGTGAATAAACCGCTGAGCGAGGAATTTGGGTTCAGTGCGACGCAGATGGGTGTCATTTTGAGCACGGCAACGATTTTGTATGCCTTCTCAAAATTTTTCAGTGGAGTGCTGGCGGATCGGATGAATGCGCGTTACCTCATGGGTTTTGGGCTGATTCTCTCGGCGATTGTGAGCATTCTCTTCGCTTTGAGTCCGAATTTTTCTTCAGCTCTCGGCCTTTCAAGCCCTCTCATCTTTTTTATTATTTTCTGGAGTCTGAATAATCTTTTCCAGGGGACAGGAGTGCCGCCCTGCTCGAAAGCACTGACCTACTGGTATGCACCAAAGGAAAGTGGAACGGCATGGGGCATCTGGAACTCATCGCATCAGATTGGTGGTGCGCTGATTCTGATTCTGTCCGGCTATCTTGTGGCAAACTATGGCTGGGAGAGTGCCTTTTATGTTCCGGCAGTGATTTGTCTTTTGGGTGGTCTTTTTATCATAGCACAGTTCCGGGATACGCCGCAGTCAATGGGGTTGCCGAGCGTGGAAGTTTTTAAAAAAGTGGATACGAGTTTCCACGAAGCCTCCGAGGAAGAGCAGGAGGCTTTTTGGCCAACAATGCAAAAATATATCCTGAAAAATCCTATGATATGGCTGGTCTGCATCGGGAACTTTTTTATCTACATCGTCAGGATCAGTGTCCTGGACTGGGGTCCGCGTTTTTTACAGGAGTCTAAAGGATTTTCGGAAGAAGCCTCGGCTTTTGCAGCGAGTGGGTTTGAGTTATCAGGGATACTCGGTGCCTTTATCTCGGGCTGGATTTCCGATGTGGTTTTCAAAGGACGCCGCGGACCGGTGATGGTGGTTTTTATGCTGGCTCTGGCACTTTGTATTTACGGCCTCCTGGTCGTTGGTGAGGGGCAGCAGTGGACCATTGCCTGGATTCTTATCGCACTGGGATTTTTTGTTTACGGACCACAAATGCTGGTGGCCGTGGCTGCAGCGGATTTTGCCACAAAAAAAGCTGCTGCGACTGCTGTCGGACTCACCGGTTTTTTCGGCTATGCCGGCGCAACTGTGAGCGGCATCGGAACCGGCATGATTGTCGATCGCCTGGGATGGAACGGTGCCTTTATAGCCTTTATCATCGTAACACTTATTGGAACGGTGATTTTTGCATTCACCTGGAACCGCCGAGCTCCGTCCCTGGACAGCGCACATGGGGAATGATACCTGTAGAATTGTCCGTATACTAATACCAAATTAAAGTGCCTGCACCCTCTCTGCTAAAGGTGCCGATGCCTCCATTGGCAATACATCCGCCTCTTCGGGAAATATCTCCAAAATTTTAAGACAGGTAAAAAGTGCCCTCGGGAGATGAAAGGGGCTTTTCCACATATTTCCCTTCAGATCAACCGACGGCGAACCATCCCGATGTAAATATCCAAACCATTCCCCGTATTCCGGGTCTGTAAAATATTTGAAAGACCAGTCACTTACCAGGGCATGCCGGTCTCTCCACACAGAATCACCTGTCAGCTTCCAGGCCAGCAGGGTTGCAATCATCGCTTCGTTGTGCGGCCACCAAAATTTCATGTCCTGCCAATACTCCTGCACAGGCAGACCTTTTAAATCGCGAAAATATAATATACCTCCAAACTTTTCGTCCCAGCCCCACTGCCACATCGTGTCCAGAATGCGCAGGCCAAATTTCAGCTTCTCCCGGTCATTTTGAATATAAGCCTCCCTCAAAATAAACCAGGCCGCCTCAATCGCATGCCCCGGATTCAAAAGTCGTCCATCAAAATGATCCTGAATTTCTCCAGCAGGTCCGACCTGCTCCATAAGGGCTTCTTCATCTTCTTTAAAAAAATCCCGATAAACTTCTTCGATCCAGCCATTGATTTTTTCTGTAAAAGAAGCTCCTTCAATTTGCTGGTCGCCCAAGTGCTTCCGAAGTTCCTGCGCCGTCACAATCGCAATCATCAGCGGTGCGAGTCCTTTGCTTTCACGAAACGATTTGGCCGGAATTTTTCCCGACTGGAAACTATATAATATATAAGACTCAAAAAATCTCAGGGCATCCGTTCGTGAACGCTCCTCATCCGAAATGGAGAAATAAGCCGCGTTAGCAATCGAAGCAAAAGCTTCGCTGAAAACATATCGACGCATCCGCAACGGAGCTCCCTCGCGCGTTACCGTAAAATAAAGTTTTTCTGACTCATCTTCCCCGTGCTCCCTCAGAAAATGAATACAGGACCTGGCAATCTCCAGCCACTCCTCCTTTTTGGAAAGAGAATGATACAGTGTGGAAAACATCCAGCCCGCACGCCCCTGAACCCAAATTGATTTATCTGTATCCAGCAGCTCACCCCGTCTTCCAAGAGATGAAAAAATCCCGCCAAATTCGCGATCCGGAGAATGTTTCTCCCAGAACGGTATTACATCCTGAAGCAGCGTATCATCATATAGTTTTTTTAGTCGTTTATCTGGCATAATAATATATTACATCAGATTACAGACGTCCGTAACCTAGTTCTTTTACATCTTCCACAACCTTTTCAAAACCTGCACGAATTATCCGATAGTCTGACATATAGTTAATAAAACGAAAGCCCATATCATACCAGTAGTTAAACATTTCCATATCTCCACAAGTTGTGGCAGCCACCTTACCGTTGAGCCGGGCTTGCTCCACAATTTTTTGAACGGCTTTTGTAATAATCAAATTTTTAAACTCTCCAGGGATTCCATAGTTGATTGAAAGGTCATTAGGTCTCAGAAAAAGGGCATCCACTCCCTCAACCGCAGCGATCTCTTCCAGGTTCTCAACCGCCTCCGGAGTCTCTATCTGAATAATAATAAAAGTCAAATCATTAGCATCCCTTAAGCAATCCTTCATCGGCTTTAAACCATAGTCTGCATCTACCTGAGAACCATCAAATCCCCGACTTCCCTGTGGATAAAATTTGGCCATTTCGACAACCTCGCGAACTTCATCTGCCGTCCGAACCCAGGGAATCAGCAGACCGGTGGCACCCATCTCCAGGACTTTTACAATATCGGAATAGTTCGATGGACGGATACGAAGCAGAGTCTCTGCTCCACCATGATTTACGGCCCGGATAATTGCACGCAGGCGAAAGGGATCGATCCCCACATGCTCGGTACATATCCATGCACAATCAATACCAAGTCTGGCAACAAGTTCCACAAGACCTGGGTCCTGATATCCCAGGCGTGCACACAAAACAGGCTCATTAGCCGCTAATTTTTCTTTTACACTTTTCTTATTCATAGAGATTTCCGATAAATCCTGCTGTCGCTTTTGCAAAGTCAAGGTGCGTTTTTACATAATCCGGAACAGCAAATTCGGAGGATATTTCTTTAATTTTATTTTCCCAGAAAGTTTTCAGATTCGTATTTATCTCCATCTCCGGCTCAAAGTTCAGAGAATCTGCAGATGGTGGTCCGACAAATAACACCAGCAAATGTATCTCATAAAAATTTGGATGTGAAGGCGGGATATCAAGCAGCCAGGAACAGGGAATTCCACGTTTCAAACAACGCTGTTGAAACTCTAGTCGTAAATTATCTTTCCGAAGCACAGTGACTGAAGAAACATTTTTTTCGATTTGGAAAGCAGCCAGCAAACCCGCAACCTCACCGACATTCCACTCTACGGGATGAAGTCGGTAGCAACCATTAGTAATGTGTGTAACACCCAGATTTTTTGCTCCTGCAATCAGGTTAATATCTGTCTCAGGAATCAAGGCTGAAAGTGGAATTTGAAAAGGTTTTGTCGGAATAAAAAAACCTTTACTGCCATCGCAGGTGTCGTGAACGTCCAGTGAATAATATCCTATTCCAACAGCATCTTTAAATTCTCTTGCCCGGCAACCCTTGTTTAAATCAGCACTTACATCACCTTCACTTATTGTCCTTAGCGAAACAATTCGGCGAGCCTCACGAATATAAGGAAATAAGCTGAGACCATCCTGTGAATTCATAATATCTTTCCTCAACTTCAAACAAAGAGATTCCGGAAGCGAACTTTCTGTATGTAACCAATAAGCAAAACCCAGACTTAGCCTTTTGGCTTTCTGTAAAGCAGCCGCAAGT
Source organism: Chthoniobacterales bacterium (assembly GCA_047973165.1). Taxonomy (GTDB): domain Bacteria; phylum Verrucomicrobiota; class Verrucomicrobiia; order Chthoniobacterales; family JBKEAD01; genus JBKEAD01. The sequence continues at coordinate 6,123 of JBKEBM010000074.1, read as the reverse complement.
TCCTCGGGAGATAAATCGAGTAATGATATACTATAATAATCATTACCCGGCCAGTTGATCATGCTTAGGTCATTTTGAAATACTTCAAATTGCTCCGCTGCGATGAGGCGTCGATAATTCCAGAAAGACCCAGGAGTGCCCTCCAAACGTTTATACAAAGCATACTGAAGCGGCGCCCCTTCATCTCCGTGAATATTTATGATGTAACTATAGGGTTGCTCATCTCTGAGTTTCAAATATTCGTCCAAAGGTTTTTCCGATGAAATTTTTTTCGGCATTTTTTCCAGAACAAACGGGTAAGTGCAGCCCTGAACACACGTTTTTACAGATTTTACGGGAGCATGGGGCTCTTTTGTCTCTTCATACGCCTCCGCACCAACACGATAAGGAATGTCTGCGAGAGGAAGAATATCACCCATTTCCGTCGCATCGATAAAGACACTGCCACAAATGCGAAAGCTGTCACCCGTATCCAAATGACTTACATCCACAGACTTTAAAAAAGAGCCTTCTTTATTACATGCAAAAACCTTCACACGTTTTAATACGCTGAGTTGATTATTTATATTATATTCTGACAGCAATTCCTCCAAAACTTCAACAGCTACATGAGGTTCAAAAGCAAGTGACGATACCCAGCATTTCCCGGGATTTAAATATTCAGTATTTATTTCTGAAGAAACTTTATTTACATAATATTCACGAATTTTTTGTCTGAACTTATAATAGAGTTTTGTGCCTCCGAATTTTTCGATCCATTCGTGCTCGTCCAGAGCTGATACCCCCTGAGAGGTTGCCTGTCCGCCCAGCCAACGTGTCTCTTCCAGTAGAAAAACCCGCACTCCGGTTTCCAGAGCAGCGATAGCGGCAGCGACACCCCCAAGGCCTCCACCACAAACTATCACATCCGCTTCAAAGGTTGCCTGAATTTCCTCTTGCGTCGTTCGAATGGCCGTCGAAGAGTCTCCTTCTGCAGGTATTCTTTCGATATCAACAACCCGCGATAAATAATTTCTTTTTGATGAAGTCATAATAATACAATTTTTGGAATCTGATTTTGAATTCTACTCGAAAGCATCCATTGGAACCCCTCCATGCATCCTGCGATAGTTCCGCGGAGTGCGGCCAGTAATTTCACGAAAACGACGATTGAAATTCGCAAGATTATTAAAGCCGGACTCAAAAGCAATTTCGCTGATTCTTGCATCACTATGAAGCAGGCGACTGCAGGCCCGCGTGACCCGAACCTCACTCAGATAACGATGAAAAGGCCTCCCCGTGCGACTCCGAAAAAAACGACAAAATGCCTGGGGCGACAAACGGACCGTCTCCGCCGCAGTCGTCTGGGTGAGTCCCGTATCAGCAGCATGTTCCTCAATCCATGCGAGCAATTTTTGTAAACGAAAATCCACCGTTGTCGCCGTGTGAGCACTCACATTCAGATCGCGCTGAGCGGGATGCTGTGTCAGGCGATCGAGCAGTTCGATCCATGCTGCCAGCCTCGCTGCACCCGGTGGAATTTTTTCAATAGCGGCAAACGCTTTTATGCAATCCTCCGAATCCGCCCCCTCAAAATGAATTCCCCGCTCAGCCCGCTGAAGCATGTCAGAAATTCGCCGCGTCTCCGGCAGCTTCCAAAAAGCTTCTCCCCAGATCGACGGCAAAAACTGCCCGACAATCCAGGCCGCCCCTTTACGCTCTGTCGGGTCCGATCCAAAAGCATGCGGAATATTCGATCCGATCAGACAAAAATCTCCCGGAAAATAAGGTTCCATCGATCGCCCGATATAGCGTACTCCCCGCCCCCGGCGAATATATACCAATTCGATCTCCGGATGAAAATGCCAGTGAAAATCCACACAATCCTTCCGAAACGATTCGAAATTCAGCCCCTCCCGCCGCGCCTGTGGAATACTCTCAAGCAGAGGGTCTTTAGCAAGAATATTAGAAGAGTCCGGCATATCCGGTTAATTCCGTATCAGAAAATTGCAATGACGTAGAGGAATTTTCTTTGTGTCTCATTTAGAAAGAAGGCTTACATTTAATAAAACAACCCTTCACTCCCCTATATAATATGAGCAGACCAATCAGCAAACTCGCCGAAGGATGGTGGGACTACACCACCCTCGATCCCGAAATTCTCAGCGATGCGGCACGCCTCACGTCCGAGGATTTGATCCAGTTAAACCGCCCCGGATTCTCCGTCAAAATCTACGATACCGTCCAGGAGCTTTACTCCGCCCAGGCTCTCGAATACATCGACGCCTGGCGACAATCCACCCCCGACAATCCCGCCGGTATCTGCGGCCCCATCGGCCCGACCGAGCAGCTCCCCATCGTGGCGCAAATGGTCAACTCCCTTGGCATCGACCTGAAAAAACATGAGGCCCATTTCTGGGGTATGGACGAGTGGCTGGAAAACGGTAAGCCCGTTGACGAATCGCATCCGCTCTCTTTCGCAAAATGCGACAACGAACTCTGCTTCGACCGCATCGACAAAAATCTTGCCATGCCTTCCGCTAATAAACACTTCCCCTCCGGCGACCTTGATGCCTTCAGCTCCAGCTTCGACTCCGTCCGCTGTGTCGTCATGCAGGGCGGCCAGGGCGAAATAAAACACTGGGCCTTCAACGACCCGCTGCCCCGCACGGGCGAATATGCTGATGCCCCGCCGACTCCCGAGCAGTATCGCGCTCTCGGCACGCGCATCGTAAAATTACACCCCGTCACCATCGTACAAAACGCCCGCACCTCCGGCGGCGGAAACGTCAACCTCGTCCCAACCCACGCCTGCACCGTCGGGCCAAAGGAAACCTGGAAGGCCGACAAAGTCAGCATCTGGCACCCCGGCCATCACGACAATCCATTCGGCATTCGTCTCAGTGCTCTCATGATTTCGAAAAAAATTGTCGATTCCTCCGTCCCGATGTCGCTTCTTGCGGATCACCCGAATGTTCAGTTCAGCTACCTGCGCTCCGGTATCGGATCGGTCGCCGTGGAAATGCACTAACCAAATTTATGAAAAATTATCGTCTCAAACGCCTCTTCAACTCCGCCTCCAACCGCTGTTTCGACGTCGCTGTCGATCACGGATTCTTCAACGAATACGGCTTCCTCTCCGGAATCGAAAATCTCCCCGAAGCTGTTAAAACCCTCGTCGAAGCAGCACCGGACGCCATCCAGCTAACCCTCGGCCAGGCTCCACTCCTGCAAAACATACCGGGCCGCCAAAAGCCCTCGCTGGTTTTGCGCACGGACGTTGCCAACGTCTATGGAAAAGACTTACCGCGCACACTTTTCAGCCGGATGATTTCCGACCCCGTCGAGCAGGCCCTCCGCGTCGATGCCTCCTGCGTGGTGGTAAATTTATTCCGCATTCCAAACGAACCCGAAGTCGGCGACCAGTGCATCCGGAATATCCTGGCCATAAAACCCGACTGCGACCGCTTCGGGATGCCGCTTATGATCGAGCCTCTCGTCTTCCAGGCCAACGAAAAAGCCGGCGGCTATATGGTCGATGGCGACCCCGAAAAAATCATCCCGCTCGTCCGCCAGGCCGTCGAACTCGGAGCCGACATCATCAAAGCCGACCCGACTGATGACGCCTCGGAGTATCACCGCGTGATCGAAACCGCCGGCGACATTCCCGTCCTCGTGCGCGGCGGTGGACGCGCCCCCGACGCGAAAATTCTCGCCCGCACCGAAGTCCTCATCCGGCAGGGAGCCGCTGGAATCGTCTATGGTCGAAACGTCATCCAGCACGAGAATCCCGCCAGTATGACAAAGGCACTGATGGCCGTCGTTCACGAAGGCGCCACCGCAGCGGACGCCGCAAAAATTCTTTCTGCAAAATCTTAATTTTTTTATGAGTGATCCTGTTCGTATCGGAATTATCGGAGGCGGCCTGATGGGACGCGAGCTCGCCAGTGCCCTCGGACGTTGGTTTGTTTTAAATGACTTCCCGGTCCGCGCCGAGCTGACCGCAGTCTGCGATCTCGCCGAAGTGCAACGCGAATGGTTCCGGAAAATCCCGGGCGTCAAACTGCTCACCGCCGACCACCGCGAGCTGCTCGCCTCGCCCGAAGTGGACGTCGTCTATGTCGCCGTCCCTCACAATCTGCACAAAGACCTCTACCTCGACGTGCTCAACTCCGGCAAAGACCTCCTCGCCGAAAAACCTTTCGGAATCGACCTCGCCGCCGCCCGCAGCATCGCCGAAGCCACAAAAAAATCCGGTAATTTCGTCCGCTGCAGTTCCGAATTTCCCTTCCTTCCCGGCCCGCAGCGGGCTTACGAATTTGCCCGTGGCGGCAAGCTCGGACAGCTCCTGGAAGTCCGCTCCGGCTTTCACCACAGCAGCGATCTCGACCCGCAAAAACCCGCGAACTGGAAACGCCAGACCCGCACCTGCGGTGAGATCGGCGTGATGGGCGACCTCGGCATGCACACCGTCCACCTCCCCTTCCGCCTCGGCTGGTTTCCCAAACGCGTCTATGCGCAACTACAGAAAATCTACCCCGAGCGTCCCGACGGCAAAGGCGGCACCGCCATCTGCGACACCTGGGACAATGCCCTCCTCCACAGCGATCTGGAAATCGACGGGCGCGACGTCCCCATGCGTTTTGAAATGAAACGCCTCGCCCCGGGCGAAACAAACTCCTGGTTCATCGAAATCCTCGGCACCGATGGCGGAGTCCGTTTCAACACCCGCGACCCCAAAGCCCTGTGGACTTTCCAACGCGGCAAAGACCAGATCTGGAGCCGCACCGACCTCGGCTTTCACGGACCTTTCCCGACCGTCACCGGCGGCATTTTCGAACCCGGCTTCCCCGATTGTTTTTTGCAAATGTGGGCCTCCTACCTCGCCGAGCGAGCCGGACAACTCGGCGACCGCTTCGGCTGTGTGACGCCGGAAGAAGCCGTGCGCAGTCACGAACTCTTCGCCGCCGCCCTCGAATCCCAGGCCGAAAAACGTGCCGTCAACCTGCCAAAATAAAAAACCATGAGTGAACGTTCAGGTATCCTCGCCGGCGGAAATTGGATCGTCGATAAACTCAAAATCATCGACGTCTTTCCGCAGCAGGACACCCTGGCAAACATCCTCGCCGAATCCGTCGGCAATGGCGGTAGCCCTTTTAACATCCTCCTCGATCTTGCAAAACTCGGCGTCGATTTCCCGCTCGTCGGCGTGGGGCGAATCGGCGAAGACGCCGATGGAAAGTGGATTCTCAACAAATGCGCGGAGCACGGAATCGATACCCGGGGCTTACGGCAACACGGCGACGCCCCCACCTCGCACACCGATGTGATGACCGTGCGCAACACGGGACGCCGAACATTTTTTCATCAACGCGGAGCGAACGCTTTTCTCAACGACGCTGACTTTAATTTTGAAAAAACAACGGCCCGGATTTTTCATCTCGGCTATCTGCTCCTCCTCGACGCGCTCGACCTCCCGGATGACGACTTCGGCACAGTCACGGCACGCATCCTGCACCGTGCCCGCGAAGCCGGCTGCCGCACCAGCATCGACGTTGTCAGCGAAGACAGCGATCGCTTCGCCGACATCGTCGTCCCCGCCCTGCCGCATGTGGACTACTGCATTCTCAACGAATTTGAAATTGAACGCACCACCGGCATCCCGACCCGGCCCGGCGACAAGCCCGACCTGAACGCAATCCAAAAAGCAGCCCGTCAACTCCTCGAAAAAGGCGTGCAATCCTGGGTCATCGTTCACTTTCCGGAAGGTGCCTGTGCGGTCGGCGCAAACGGCGAAGAGTGTTCGCAGGGGAGTGTTCTAATCCCACAGGAAAAAATCGTAAGTGCGGTCGGAGCGGGAGACGCCTTTGCCGCCGGAGCACTTTACGGCCTGCACGAGGGACTCCCCATCCAGGAAACTCTGCGCCACGGCGTCGCCGTCGCTGCCGCCTCGCTGCAGGGAATCGGAACCTCCGATGGAATCGCAAAATTGGAAACCTGTCTCGCACAAGCCGAAGCATTTAGCTTCCGAAAAAACATCCTCTCATGATCTCCTCCTCTTACCTGCCAACCGCCCGCTGTTTTGTCGCTTTTACGCCATCATAATTTTAGCGGGGCTTGCAGGCACAAGTCCCGCTCAGGATG
>JBKEBM010000051.1:0-2496 GCA_047973165.1 Chthoniobacterales bacterium | reverse complement strand
ACGGCCATGACCATGCCGCTGGCTTCAGCCGGGAGGCCAACGGCATTCAGAATGATTACAATTGCTACCAGGCTGGCTGAGGGAATTCCGGCAACACCGATAGAAGAAGGTTAATTCACTTTTGGAGGATTATTGGTCGAGACAATCCCTACGAAGGAATCGGGAAGCCTGAACCCTTGAAGCACGGATTTTCCAGTTTCTGGTCGCGCCGAATCACAGATGAACATCGGCTAGTTTACCGAGTTTCTGACGATGTCATTCAAGTTGCACAAGCTCGTTACCACTATAGACAATAGCGAACAGGGCGATACATCCAACCACCGACCCACCCGCCTCTTAAAGTATGACTCTAGATAATTTCATCGTTCTGTCACAGGATCTGCTAAAGCATATGCTGCGCCATCACTCACCTCACCAGCAATCAATGATCGATCTCGCGGGTAGCGGTATCTGATCTTGGACATTAGCCAGAAAAATGCGCCTGTGGACGGTTCATCCTAAATACCTCGACTCTAAAGGCCTAGTGGCGTTATGGAGAGAAGGCTTGCTGGCAAAAGCGGTCTTGGAAGGAAGAACAGTAGGTTATGTAAATCATCCACAACTTGAACGATTCAGAGCCAAGGATAACGCAGTTGATTATCTCGTAGAATTTTTGCACGCGGTTTTGCTTGAGGCAAGGGCAAGAAATTATAGATTTGACGGCTCGAAGCTTTCATCGGCTCGCAAGCTTCTTCCCCAGATAGAGGAAACTGATGGACAGCTTCATTACGAATGGGAACATCTAATGATGAAGTTAAGAGCAAGAAACCCCATTCTTCATAAAAATCATTCTGAAATAGTGTTTCCTGATGCTCACCCATTGTTTACAATAGTGAAGGGTGAAATAAGAGGATGGGAAAAGGCTAACAAGGCGGCACACCTAAGCGCAGACCCGCCATGAATCGAAATTTTACCGTGATTACAACCCCAGCCCAGAGTCGAAGCGTCGCCGCCGGTCAGCGGCAGGTGGCCTTGGACGTTCGACAAAAAATGAAAAGAAGAATGGCTGAGAGTTTTGTCCAGAAATGGAAAGTGAATAAGGCATTATAAGGGTAAATTAAGGGACAGGCCTTCTATTTTCCAAACCGCACGCGCCAGGATGGGCATTTCTGGCGATAGATTTTCCAGCTAGTGGTGCAGACGTAGGCCAAGCCCGAGGGGATGCAACGTCTCGTCGCCATAAAACGAAAAAAGCGTTTTTGCGCCGCCGTCGTCTCGGAATAAATTGTCTTTAAACATGAATCACGTGATGTAGCATCGCATTGCAGATTTGAGAAACACGTCAGGAGAAAATATGAAAAACAGCCCTAGTCCTCTCACTGAACTCTCCTCGCAGCTTACGAAGGCCATTGATACCGTCGATGTCAAAGAATTTGCCGGAGGGGTTCCGCAGGAAAAAGGAACCATGCCGCAACTTCGTATCGGCTCGCGCTGGTTTTCAACCGCCCAGATTTTAACGCTGCTGGTGCCGCTGGCTTTTGTCGCGATGCTGGTGTTGGTTGCCGTAGCACAGGAGCTGCGCACCTTTCCGGCGATTCAGGCCTTTATTGAGAAATATCCCGGCACCGGCGAATTTTCGCAGCCGGTGGAAAGCGGGTATCCGTGGTGGTTGCGCTATCAGCATTTCCTGAATTTTTTTCTGATGCTTTTTATCATTCGCTCCGGACTTCAGATTCTTGCGGATCATCCCCGGCTCTATTTGAATGCGGACTGCACGCCGGGGAAAGAATGGTTTCGCTTTCGCGGTCCCGTGCCGCTTGGTCAATACTGGACAGCCAAAGATGACAGTGTCTCGCTGCCTGGCTGGCTCGGGCTGCCAGGCATCCGGCATTCGATCGGGCTTGCGCGTATGTGGCACTTCAGTCTGGATACGCTTTGGCTTGCGAACGGAATTATTTTTTACGTTCTGCTTTTTTCGACAGATCAATGGAAGCGCCTGGTTCCGCAATCCTGGGACATTTTTCCGAATGCTCTCTCCACGGGTATTCAATATGCCTCGCTCACCTTCCCGCCGGCCTCGGGCTGGCTGCAATACAACGGGCTGCAGATGATAGCCTATTTTACCACGGTTTTTATTGCAGCACCGCTGGCTGCCATCACCGGCATGTTGCAGGCACCGGCGATCGCCGCACGCTTTCGTCTGGCAAAGGGTCCACTCAATCGTCAGGTCATGCGTACGATTCACTTTTGCGTGCTGACGTATTTTATCGTCTTTATCCTGACACATGTCACGATGGTCTTTTTCACAGGACTTTTGAAAAATCTCAATCACAACGTCCGTGGAGTAAACGACAATTCCTGGCTGGGCCTTGTTCTTTTCCTCATCGGCATTGGATTTATCGCTCTTTGCTGGATCAGCGCGTCGCCGTTTACTTTAAAATTTCCCCGGCTTATTCAGAAAGTCGGACGTTTTATATTCGGCTGGGCGAAAGAGCTGCTGGAGCGTCTGACTCCCAT
>JBKEBM010000163.1:0-14163 GCA_047973165.1 Chthoniobacterales bacterium | reverse complement strand
GGCAAGTGTGGCGGATACCCGCATTGGCAAAAAGAAGGAAAGTGCACCGGTGAAAAATCACGTCGTTCCGGCAGGAAGTCCGTCCACGGACAAGGGCTGGAAAGACGCACTTGTGCTGGAGAATTTTACACTCATCCCTCCCGGCGGCACCCCAAAGCAAAAGACCGTCGCCCGCCTTCTGAGTGACAAAGAAAACCTTTATTTGCAGTTCTCCTGTTATGAGAAAGACATGGAAGCACTCCAGCCCGGCGACGAAAAGGTGCTGGGCAAAATCGCCACGGGCGACTGTGTGGAAGTGTTTCTGGATGTGACGGGAGAAAAGAAACGCTTCTATCACCTCTTCGTGAATCCCGACGGCGGAAAGCTCCTGCTGGATCCAAAAATGAAGACGGTGGAGAACCCGGACTGGCAGGTCACGACCTCCAAACACGACGACCGCTGGGATGTGGACATCAGGATTCCCTTTGCTTCGCTCGAAGGGGCACGCACCCAATGGGGAATCAACCTCGCACGTCACAACCCGCATGACAAAGAAAACTCCTGCACGGCTCTGGTCGTAGACAAAAACTTCAGCGATGTCGCCCGCTATGACCAGTTTGCCTTTCCGGCGGGTTCCGCACTGTCTGCCTCCGGAAAAGCAGTTGCCAAAGAGATCAAATAAAAACCTCTTTACACTAACCGCAACTACTACAAGAACTAGCCGGAGGCTGTGGTGATCACCAACCTGCAGGACGCCCGCGATGTGAAACTGACCCTGAAATCCGCCGACGGAAAAACCCTTTCCTCGCGAACAGAAAAAGCCGGAGCAGGAAAGAATCGTTTTGTATTCCCGATCAAAGACCTCCCGAACGGCAACTATCTCGTCGAGGTGGAGGGGCTTGGAAGCGCACCGTTGCTGAAATACCCGTATCAGGCCGCCGCCGTGCAGATCGACATGGATCGGCTTTGCCTGCTCGTGGACGGCAAACCGTATTATGTTTTTGCGCCGCTTGTGATTCCCCGCAATACGGTTCCGAAAACTGAGAAAGAGATGATTGCGCCTATGGAAAAATTTGAGGCAACCGTGCAATACCTTGCCGATGCCGGGATGAAGACCATTGCGATTCACCTGAAAGCCGAAGACGAAAGCGGCGACAACTCGGCCTATTTGAAGCGCATGCTCGATTTCTGTCAGGAAAAAGGAATCAAAATGATCGCCTGGATCACGAATTCAAAAACCTTATGGAAAGGCAAAGCCTATCTTCCCCTGCTCGAATCCGTGCAGGATCATCCCGCTCTGCTGACATGGATGCTCTTTGACGAACCCGAGCTGGGCATTAAGGAGGAGGATGTCGCCTGGGCGCATGAGGAATTTAAAAAAGACAAGGCACCGTATCGTCCGCTGCTCATCAACCACACCGTGGTTGGAATTCCTTCACGCTACGCAGGGCTGAACGTTGATATTATTTCCCATGACGACTACATCACAAACAAAGTGGATCGTTCGGTGGAGGGGATTCTGGATGGCGTGACCATTCTCACCGATGTCGCGAAAGAAATGCGCAAACCGGCTCTGTTCTTCATGACCGGCGCGAATTTCCAGAACCATTATCGCGAAACCACCGCCGGAGAACTTGTCGCGCAGACCTACGGCTCCGTGATCGATGGCGTTGCGGGAACCTGGTATTTCTTCGGAATCCCCGTCGGGAAAAAAGCCTGGGATGTTTACCAACAAACCAACGCCGAAATGCTTGCGCTCACCGATGTGATCTTCTCCGCCGAAGAGGTTGCTGAGATCGCGTCTGAACAAAACGCAGTGATGGCAGCCACCCGGAAGCACGAAGGAAAAACCTATTTGATCACGACAAACATCGAGGACAACCCGGTCACCGGAAAACTCCGCTTGCCCGAGGGAGTCAAAGAAGTCGAAGTGCTCTTTGAAGACCGCAAAGTCGAAGTGAAAGACGGCGTGCTTCAGGATAAATACGAACCCTATTCCCGCCACGTCTATGTCTTTGAAAATGCAAAATAATCCCATAAATCACACTCTGTCGGGCCGGGAGATAGCCGCGTGCATGATCGACATCGACGCCACGATCACGAATAATAAAAAAGGTTCATGCCAGATCAGTCCGGAGTATCCGCTCAACAACGCCATCTTTAGTGTGATCGCGGATTTCCTCTGTGCACGGGGGGAGACTCTGGAAGCTGTGGAGAATGCCCTGCACGAGCATGTCCAAACGAATATCTACTGGGACTATCCGGATTTCCTCAAAGCCTTTGACCTGCCGGAAAAAGAAGTCTGGGAGCGCATCATCGCCTGGCATAATGAACATCTTGAGCCCTACGCGGATGCCGTCTCGATGGTCAAACAACTCCATGCCGCCGGAATGCCACTTTTCATTATCAGCAACAATCCGTATTCGGGCTGTCTGCTGAAGCTGCAACGTGCCGGACTCGCCACCCTCGACGGCTCGGATTACTTCCGCAAAATCTTTGGAACCAATGTTTGCAATGGTGGCAAGTGGTCGATCGATTTCTGGAAACGCTGCCTGGACCAAACCGGCTTTGCCCCCTCACAAATCGCTGTGATCGGAGACAACCCAAAGGAAGACGGGGAATTTCCGCGTTCGTTGGGTGTCGAAACCGTTTTCCTGGTGGACAGGAAGCGCGAGATTCGCTCGGAAACAACACCGGAAGCGATTCTTGTGAACACGCTCGAATGTGTGCCGGAAAAGCTTCTTAAAGTGAAAATGAACGATACCTCATTTGCCTGTTGACAAAAGGGCAGCTCCGGAAACCCGCTTTTTATTGAATGAGAAATGGGGTTTCCAGAGCTGACCAAAAGTCGGTGAAGCTAAAATTCAATTCTTTTTTGGGTTTGCTATAATACCAAAAGAAAAAATATTTGAGACGAAGCCCGTTCTCTCATCGTCCGGCAGCGCAGCCCTCGCGTGGGTAACTGCGGCTAACCAGCCGACAGGGGCTTTGCTGCTTCAGTCAGGTATGTCTGTAAAAAGTCTTTAAATATGGATGGCGTGACCTTCGGCGGCGTGGGCGGCTTCCATGATGGCTTCGCTGAGGGTGGGGTGGGCGTGGATGGTCTCGGCAAGTTCTTCCTGCGTAGCCTCCATATTGATAGCGAGTCCCATCTCGGCAATCATCTCCGTGGCATCGGCTCCGATGATGTGTGCGCCTAAGACTTCTTTGTGTTTTTCGCCGAAGATAATTTTTACAAAGCCTTCGCTTTCGCCGACGGCAAGCGCTTTTCCGGATGCGAGGAAGGGGAATTTGCCGACTTTGTAAGGAATCTTCTTTTCTTTGGCGGCCTGTTCGGTGAGACCGACGCTGGCCACCTGCGGCTGGCAGTAGGTGCAACCCGGAAAGATGGAAACTTTTTTCGGTGAGCGACCCGCAAACATTCCTTCGACGGCCTGGACGGCCTCCCAGCTTGCGACGTGTGCAAGCCAGGGGGGACCGATGATGTCTCCCGCAGCATAGACGCCTGGGACGCTGGTTTCGTAGTTGTCTTTGGTTTTAATGTAACCCCGGTCGAGATCGAGTTTGAGACCCTGAGGGACGAGCGGCAGGACGCCGATGGCAACCAATGCAATTGCGGCTTCGAGTTTCTCTTCGGCTTTTCCGGAGACGGTGATGCGAACGCCTTTATTTGTTTTTTCAGCTTTTTCGACCTTGGTTCCGGTAAGGATGCGAATGCCTTGTTTTGTGAGGGATTTTTCGAGAGTTTTGCTCACTTCGTTGTCTTCAACCGGCAGAATGTTATCCTGCATTTCGACAACGGTGACTTTGCTTCCGAAGGCATTGAAGAAATAGGCGAATTCGATACCGATGGCACCAGCTCCGATGATGATGATGTCTTTGGGCTGCTCACTCAGGACCATAGCTTGTTTGCTGCCGATGACGCTTGTGCCGTTGAAGGGGAAGCCGGGCATATCGCGGGTCACGCAGCCGGTGGCCAGGAGGAGTTTATCTGCGGTGTAGGATTGTTTTTTTCCTTCGCTGTCGGTTACTTCGACGACGCCGGATTTCGGGACAGATGCCTCACCACGGATGTAGGTAACTTTATTTTTTTTGAAAAGCATTTCGATGCCTCCGGCGAGGCGATCACTGACTTTGCGGCTGCGGCCAATGATTTTATCCCATTCGTAGGAAAGCCCTTCGATTTTGAGTCCGAATTCTTCGCTGTGATGAGCGAGTTTGCGATAGAGTTCAGCATTTTTTAAAAGCGATTTTGTCGGGATGCATCCCCAGTTGAGGCAGGTGCCGCCCGCACGATCCATTTCGACACAGGCAACTTTTTTTCCTAATTGTGCAGCTCGGATTGCTCCGACATATCCGGCGGGGCCTCCACCAACAACGATTAAATCATATTCAGCCATAAGGCCAATGAGAGGAACAGATTTTTTTGCGAAGTGCAAACCTATCAGTTGTCTTTACAAAAAAATTTTGACGCAGCTTTGTCTCGACGACAAGCTGTCCGCCAGAGATGTCTGCATTTACGAGATTTGAGAACTGCACGGCTGTATTGACAGGTGCCGCCTCGGGCATAGGGCGTGAACTCATGAAACAACTCGCGGGAAAGGGCGCAAATGTGGCGGCTTGTGACATCAATAGCAGGAGTCTTGCTGCGGCGGTGAAACTGGTCCGGAAGGCTAATCCCGACGTTCTGGTGACTGCGCATGCGCACGACGTAAGTGATGAAAAGGCGGTGCTTCGATTCACAAAGGAGGTCGCCAGGGAACATGGCAGCGATGCAATTCACCTTCTTTTTAATAATGCCGGTGTGGTTGGGGGTGCTTCGTTTGTTGCCGGATCGCGTGACGAGTGGGAGCGGACGTTTGCGGTTTCCTGGTTCGGCACTTATTACTGCACCCGGGCGTTTCTCCCGATGCTCATGGCTGCAGACCAGGGGGTCATCGTCAACACATCGTCCGTGAACGGAATCTGGGCCAGCCTGGGCGGGGAAGTGCCACATACGGCATATTCATCAGCGAAGTTTGCTGTCCGGGGTTTCACGGAATCGCTGCTTGTCGATCTTCGTGCGAACGCTCCCCATGTTTCTGCGATACTGGTCATGCCTGGGCATGTTCGCAGTGGGATGCCGGGTCCGCCGCGTTCGTGGCGGCGTGCGTTCAATTCACTCTTCGCTGACTACCAGCCCATTTCGAGCAAACAGGCTGCGGAAGCGATCATCAATGCAGTAACTGTCGGGGAATGGCGGGTAGTGACAGGCCAGGATGCTGAGGCGATCGATCAGCGTGTTCGCGCTGATCCGTGGTCGGCCTATGAATGAAAGAGGGAGTAATACCCAATCCGGTTCTTTGTTGGACCTGGTATAAAAATCACTCCTGTTTTTTCTGCTCAACAGCCGTAAGAATTTTTTCAGCCTTATCGATTTTTGGTTTTGTAACGGCTCGGTTGTAAGGGTGGCCTGGGTTGTTTTTGAAAAAATCCTGATGATAGTTTTCAGCGGGGTAAAAGGTGCCGAGTTCGCTGATTTCCGTGACGATGGGGTCGCTGAAGTTTTTTTGAGCAACTTCTTTTGCAGTTTCAGCAACTTTTTTTTGTGCTTCATCTTTGTAAAGAATGACGGAGCGATACTGAGTTCCGGTATCGGCACCCTGGCGATTCAGAGTTGTCGGATCGTGAAACTGAAAAAAGAGTTCCAGCAGGGCTTTGTCGGTTGTTTTTTTTGAATCGTAACTGATTTTAGTAACTTCGGCATGGCCGGTTTTACCAGAGCAGACTTGTTCGTAAGTTGGATTTTTCACATTTCCGCCCGCGTAGCCGCTGACGACGGAGCTAACACCTGGGACGCGTTCAAATACTGCTTCGATACACCAAAAACACCCACCGCCGACAACGAGGGTATTTTCATTTGAGGAATTTGTTTCCTGTGCCATAGCGTTCAGAATCAACAGCAAAAGGACTCCTGGCAATACGAAAAACTTCCACGGTAGTTTGTGTGCAAAGTCCATTTTTTACTGCGGAATAATCAACACCATACCTTCGCGGATGACAGTTTTTCCACCCAACTGATTGTAATTGGCATCTGAAATATCCTGCCAGCGTGTGGAGGTCTTATAAAATTTACGCGAGATTCCGGCGAGCGTATCGCCGGCCTGCACGGTGTAGGTGCGGGTTTCTGAACCCGTTTTCAACTCGGCTTCGCGAGTTTTAGGAACGGTGGAAAAGCCTTTTGAGTCCACCCCGGGTTTCGTGGAGCTTCGATTGCTGCGAGCCTGGGAGCGTGCTTCGCGCATAGCTGTTTTTGCGGCACTCACATCGCCGCGTAACTTTGCGATTTCCTGGCGGAGCTTGGCATTTTCATTACGCAGGCTGGCTGCCTCGCGCTTGGTTACCAGGCCGCTACTGTTTCGTGTGAGAAAATCGCGTTCTATCCTCGCGATGGCGCGGGTGACCTCATCTTTTTGCGTGGGCGGTTCCGCCATGCGTAAATAGCGACGAAAATGATGGAGAGCGGAGGTGGGATCGCTCAGGTGCCCGTCGTAAATAATGGCGAGCCGATAATGCAAATCCGCCGTCCGGGAGGTTCCGTCGAGTCCCTGTTCGTAAAGTCTGACAGCCTTCGGAAAATCACCTGCGTTTGCGGCATCCAGGGCCTGTTTTTTTGTGTCCTGACTACTTAAATTGAGTTTGGAAATCTGATCACAGGCATTCAGGGTAAGCAGAAATCCGCAAGTGATTAAAAGGCGGGCACTTTGGGCTTTCAGAAAAATTTTCCACATCTCTCGATCCTGCCATCTGCTGCTGAGACGAAAAGGAAATTCTCCGATCCTGTAAATTGAAGCTAAATAATACTGGGTAAAGTTCTGAAAATTCGAGATTCTCAAAATCACGAAATCTCGTAAATTGCCCATATGGATTTTCAAAAAATCAGTGAGAAAATGCGTGCGGAAAAAATTTCAGAAGCCGCCATTAACTCTTTTGAAAGAAGCTACCGTTTGCTGATCGAAAAAAAAACAAGCCTGATTCCTGAGAGCGAGCTGACACCCGTGATCTCGCTCCCGAAATATGAAGAACTGCCAAAACGTGCCGGAACCCGGACTGCCCCCTCGCTCGATCGCTGTGCGCTTTTAAAACTCAACGGTGGACTGGGGACCAGTATGGGACTTGAAAAGGTGAAGTCTCTCCTGACGGTTAAAGAAAATATGACCTTTCTGGACCTCATTGCCCGCCAGGTGAACGCCTTTCGCTCCGAGCAAAATTCCGCTCTGCGCTTCCTGCTGATGAATAGTTTCAGCACCTCCGAAGACACACGCGAGTGGCTTTCAAAAAATCCCACGCTCGGTTCCGCCGACGAAACAGAAGTCATGCAAAGCATGGCACCAAAAATCGATGCAGCAACTTTTGAGGCGATTTCGTGGCCACAAAATCCGGCGCTGGAATGGTGCCCGCCCGGTCACGGCGATCTCTATGCGGCCCTGGCCGGAGATAGAATAAAAGCTCTGCTCAAGGCGGGTGTCGAGTATCTCTTTGTCTCTAATGCCGACAACCTCGGAGCCTCTCTTGACTTTGACTTATACGCCTGGTTCGTGGAGTCTGGCGCACCTTTTGCGATGGAGGTGACAGCTCGAACCCCCTCAGACCGTAAAGGGGGGCACCTTGCTTTGCGAAATGGAAAATTAACTCTGCGTGAATCAGCCCAATGCGCAGATGAAGACACCGACGCCTTTCAGGACATTTCCAAATACCGGTATTTTAACACAAACAATCTCTGGCTGCACCTGCCCGCACTCAGCGATGCTCTTGCAAAAAACGGTGGCTTCCTGCCCCTGCCCGTTATCCAAAATCGTAAAACGGTTGACCCGCGCGATAAAACAACACCTGCAGTTTATCACCTCGAAACGGCTATGGGGGCGGCTATCGAGTGCTTTGGTGCAGCCCAGGCTATCGACGTGCCGCGTTCGCGATTTGCTCCTGTAAAAACGACATCAGATTTATTCGCACTGCGTTCCGATGCCTATTTGATCAGTAAAAATGGCCAGGTGCAGCTTCACCCCGATTGTGGCGGCGTGCCGCCCGTGGTGAAGCTTGACGAAAATTACAAGTTGGTGGACCAGCTTGAGAGTGCTCTAGACAGCATCGCTCCCTCCTTACAAAAATGTAAATCTCTGACTGTTGCCGGCCCGGTATTCTTTGAATCGGGAGTTATTTTCGAGGGCGAAGTAGAGATTCTGAACCCATCCTCCAAACAAAAAAATCTCCCCGCAGGGACTTATACTAATATCCAAATAAATCTTTGAAGTCAGCGTCGTCTCTCAGAACTTTGAATAAGGAAGCAGGAAGGAAAAGAGGTGGCAAGACGGTGATTGGAGAGAGCGGATGGGATAGGAAACCCTATAATAGCTATTTATTTGCTTCCATAGACAAATTGCGAGCTGCTTATGCTTTCATGAGCGAAAGGATCGCTTTTTGCGTGTGCAGGCGATTTTCGGCCTGGCGAAAGATGGTTTCCGCATTTGCCTCCATGACTTCGTTGGTTATTTCTTTTTCGCGATAGGCGGGCAGGCAGTGCATGACGATTGGTTTCTTCGTAAGTGAAAGAAGCTCCTGGTTGATTTGGTAGCCCTGGAATTGTGCCAGGCGCCAGGCCGTCTCCTCTTCTTTCCCCATGCTGATCCAGACATCGGTGTAGAGGACATCTGCACCCTCTGCGGCTTCTCGTGGATCGGTGATGACCTGAACATTGCCTCCGGCAGATTTGAGGAGCGATTTTGGTGGCTGAAAAGAAGTGGGAGCACCGATGCGAAGCTCGAACCCGAGGCGAGCAGCGGCCCAAATCCATGACCGAGCGACATTGCAATCTCCATCGCCGACGAAGCAGATCTTCAGATTGTCCAGGCTGCCGCGGGATTCCTGGATGGTGAACAGGTCGGTCAGAATCTGGCAGGGATGTTCCTCGTCGGTCAGGGCGTTGACGGTTGGAATCCCACTGAATTTGGCGAACTCGTCCACATCGCTTTGAGCAAAGGTGCGGATGACTGCACCGTGAATCATGCGTCCGAGCACACGGGCTGTGTCGCGAATGGGTTCGCCGCGTCCGAGTTGGATATCGTTGGAGCTTAAAAACATTACGCTGCCGCCGAGTTCCCGGATTCCGGCTTCAAAACTGACGCGGGTGCGGGTCGATGATTTGGAAAAAATGAGTGCCCAGATTTCGTTGTTGAGAGGCGTATTTGCAGGTTGTCCACGTTGGGCTTTCATCTCCGTTGTGAGCGAGATGATTTTCAGAATTTGTTCTGAAGAGAGGGATTGGATGGAGAGGAAATTTTTCACCTGAAGAGCCTGGCAGAGGAAGAAGGTGGCGAGAAGACCTTTCGGCAACTATCCGTATAAAAAGTCAGAGAGTTTACGAGTGTACGGATTCCGGAAAGGGGTCGGCGGAGAGCTGCCAGCCGGGATTTTTTTCAGAGAAAAAATCGAGTGCCCACTTGCTGGGAAGAAGTGCTACGAGATTTTGACGGTCGTCCCGGGCAAGGGCACAACCCGTAGGCAGGTGAGGGGATTCGTCGGGAGCGGCATCAGGATTTTGCAGCCAGCGGGCTATTTCCCAGGGGGCGTTTTCGATGCGGCACTCTGCAGCGTATTCGCTTTCGAGGCGATAGCGTAGAACATCAAATTGCAGCGGCCCGACCGCGCCGAGCAGCGGGACACGCTGCAGGGAGCCTACTATGTCGAAAGCCTGGACGACACCTTCTTTCATGAGTTGTTCGAGACCATCGCGGAAGCGCTTGTATTTTGCGGTGCTTGGATTGTGCAGAAAAGCAAAGCACTCGGGTGCGAAACGCGGAATTTCAGCGTAGTTAATATCCGGGCGTTCGCTGAGTGTGTCGCCGATGCGGTAGTCGTTGTTGCCGACGAGTCCGACGACGTCGCCTGCCCAGGCGGAATCGACAGTTTCGCGCTCCTGAGCAAAGAGGCGCTGTGAATTTCCGAGGCGCACGGTCTTACCGCTGCGCGTGTGCGTGGCCGTCATGTCGCGCTTAAACTCTCCTGAGACGATGCGTATGAAGGCCACATGATCGCGGTGTTTGGGGTTCATGTTGGCCTGGATTTTAAAAACGAATCCGCTGAAGGCTTCGTCGTCCGGCGCGATTTCTTCACCCTGACTTTTGCGTGGGGCGGGAACGGGAGCGAGGTCAATAAAACGCTCAAGCAGAAGTTGAACACCAAAGTTATTTGCTGCACTTCCAAAAAATACGGGTGTCAATTTTCCGGAACGAACGGCGGTGAGATCGTAGTCTGCGCCGGCTCCCTCCAGCAGACTTAGTTCTTCAACGACTCGTGCATAAATATCGGGTGGCAGTTTCTCCTGCACACCGGGGTCTTCGATGTTGCTGACGGCTACCGGTGCACGAAAGGCACCGCCGGGAGTTTTTTCAAAAAGGTGAACCTGCTTTTGTTGTCGATCATAGATCCCTTTAAATTCCGGACCGTCGCCGAGCGGCCAGTTCATCGGCAAAGCCTCAATACCGAGGACGCTCTCAAGTTCGTCGAGAAGCTCAAGGGGCGGACGCGCCGGACGATCCAGTTTATTGATAAAAGTGAAAATCGGGATACCTCGACGACGGCAGACTTCAAAGAGTTTGTGCGTTTGGCTTTCGATGCCCTTACTGGCGTCGATGACCATGAGTGCGGCATCGACGGCGGTGAGAACGCGGTAGGTATCCTCTGAAAAATCTTTGTGTCCGGGTGTGTCGAGGAGGTTCACGACACAGTCCTGGTATTCAAATTGCAGGACGGTGGAGGTCACGGAAATACCGCGTTGTTTTTCGAGTTCCATCCAGTCGCTTGTCGCAGCACGCTGGGTTTTGCGTGCCGTGACGCTACCCGCGAGATTCACGGCACCGCCGTAGAGAAGGAATTTTTCGGTGAGAGTCGTTTTTCCCGCATCGGGGTGGGAAATGATGGCAAAGGTTCGTCGCCTGGCGGCAGGGTGCTTGGGATTCATTGGAAAAGTTTTAAGTTTTCAGTGTTAAGTTTTAAGAGGTTGGGCGGTGCTCTTTTTCTTAAAACTCGCGCTGCAAAAGATAGCGGGCGAGAGCGTGCAGGGTGGCGGTTTGTTTTTTGGAACCGAAGGATTCGAGTTTGCGAATGGCAGCTTGTGTGAGGCGTTGAGCCTCTTTTTTAGCTCCTTCGAGTCCGAGCAGGGCGGGGTAGGTGCTTTTTTGTGCGGCGATATCTTTACCCGCGCTTTTGCCGAGTTGTTCGCTGGTTTGCGTGCAGTCGAGGATGTCGTCGATGACCTGAAAGGCCAAGCCGAGTTGTTTGCCGAAGCTTTCAAGAACGGCGATTTTTTTTGCTGGTGCCTTTGCGGCTTGGGCGCCGAGTTTGAGAGAAACGGCGATCATTGCTGAAGTTTTGCCTTCGTGGATGAAGCGTAACTGACGGCGGTCGATTTTCTTTCCTTCAGCCTGGAGGTCGGCGATCTGCCCGGCGATGAGTGCCCGGCTGCCCGCTGCAAGGGCGAGGTCTGCAACGGAATCGGGCTGATATTTTCCAAGAATTTCAAAAGCCTGAGTCAGCAGAGCATCGCCGGTGAGGACTGCAATTCCCTCGCCGTAAACTTTGTGGGAGGTGGGGCGTCCCCGGCGGAGATCGTCGTCGTCCATGCAGGGGAGGTCGTCGTGAACGAGTGAATAAGTATGGACAAGTTCGACTGCGCAGGCTGCGTGTAAGGCCTGCTCCTGCTTGCCACCGCAGGCTTCGCAGGCGGTCAGTGTGAGCACGGGACGCAGGCGTTTGCCACCGACAAAAAGACTGTAGCGCATGGCTTCGTGAAGGATGGCGGGTCGGGTCGTTGCAGGTGGAAGCAGGCGTTTCAGAGCAGTATCCACCTTGCGGCAGCAGGCTGCGATGTAGTGTTGAAGATCGTCGTTGGAAATGGCCTGGCTCATGTTGGCGGACTTTTATGTCGGGTTTGTACGAAAAATGAAAGGGTTTAGCTGCTGAGGAGGATAATTTATCCGAAAGAAGATTTCGGGAGTGCCATTAAGGAAAGATCGTGCTTGTTGCCTGATTAAAGAGCCTTTTAACTCCCTGCCTTTATGCTCACAGTTAATCAACTCTCCAAATCCTACAATGGCCGTGCTCTTTTTGAGGAGGCTTCCATTCAGGTCGTGGCGGGCGAGCGACTCGGACTCATCGGTGCCAACGGTGCGGGAAAGACGACGTTTTTTTCGATCATCCTCGGAGACAATACGGCGGATGGCGGAAGCGTGGAATTGCAGCGCGGGACACGCCTCGGTTACCTGCCCCAGGAAAGTGCTCCGACCGGATCGGAAACAATTTTGCAGCTTGCAAGTTCGGCAGAGCCGGAGATGAAAGAAATTTACCGTCAACTGCGCGAGCATCCCGAAGACAGCGACGCTTACCACGAGGCTTATGCACAATTTTCAGAGATCGGTGGACATGCTTTTGAGATCAGAGCAAAGCGCATTCTGGCAGGTCTTGCTTTTCGTGAGGGAGATCTGAATCGCGAGGCACGTCAGCTCAGTGGAGGCTGGATTATGCGGGCACACCTGGCTCGTCTGCTGGTGATGGAACCTGATCTGCTGATGCTTGATGAGCCGACCAATCATCTCGACCTGGAGTCTCTCGGCTGGTTTCAGAATTATTTAAAAAATTACCCTGGAGCGATTGTTGTGATCTCACATGACCGTGCTTTTTTAAATACGATTTGCCGTGGTATCCTGGAGATTCGACATAAAAAACTCCACCGTTATCATGGCGATTACGATGCGTATATCGAGCAGCGCAAAGCCCGCGAAGAGCAGCACCTCGCCGCATGGAGAAATCAGCAACGCGAAATCGCTCACCTCCAGGATTTCATCAATCGCTTTCGAGCCAAGGCCAGCAAAGCCGCCCAGGCGCAGGAGAGAATCAAACGTCTGGAAAAGATGGAGCGCATCGAGGCTCCCGATCTGTCGGAGGCAAAAGTGAAGTTTCACTTCCCGCAGCCCGAGCGCAGCGGACATCGGGTTTTGCGTCTGCATGCGGTAAAGCAGAGCTACGGTGATACGCTCGTGTATGAAAATTTAAACTACGTTCTGGAGCGTGGGGATCGCACCGTCCTTGTCGGTCCCAACGGCGCGGGCAAATCGACTCTCCTGAAAATTTGTGCCGACCTGGTTCCCATTTCTGCGGGCGAACGAGAGGAAGGGCATAAAACAAAGATCGGCTACTTTGCACAGCAACGAACAGAACAGCTCGACCTTAGCAGGACGGTTTTACAGGAAGTGCTTGCAATGCCGAATCCCGTTTCAGAGCAATCCGCACGCACTCTTTTAGGAGCTTTTCTTTTCAAAGGAGACGATGTTTTTAAGCAGGTCTCAGTCCTGAGCGGAGGAGAAAAAAGCCGCCTGGCTCTTGTGAAACTTCTGCTCGATCCGCCGAACCTCCTCCTTCTGGACGAGCCCACGACGCACCTGGATATAAACAGTATAGATGCTCTCATTGAGGCTCTGTTGCAGTATCAGGGCACCCTCATGTTTGTAAGCCATGACGTTCATTTTATACGTTCTCTTGCTTCTTCGGTCGTGCATGTGCACGCCGGACAGCTCACGCGTTATTCGGGAAATTACGATTATTATCTGGAAAAAATAAAAGCCACTTCCGAGGTTGAAGCCCTGGTGACCCGGCTCGAAAATCACCAACCCGAATCCGAAAAAAAATCTGCAGTCGATGAATCACCCCGAAAGAAAATGGGGCTCAAAGAAATTCGTGCTCAGCGTAAAGCCGAGGCCGAACAACGCAAAGAAGTGAACCGCCTGAAACGCGAGCGCGAGGCCAAAGTTGCCGAACTCGAAACAGAAATCCAAAAGCTGGAAAATCAGCAGGCCGAACTGACAAGAGAGCTTGAAAATCCGGACCTGGGTTCAAATCCCTCCCAGGCTATGGAGGTCCATCGTAAGCTGCGTTCTGTGACCCTGGCTTTGGAAAAAGCAACCGAGCGGTGGGAAAGGGAAGCCGCCGTGCTGGCAGAGCAAAGCTGAGGTTTACTGCGCCTCCACCAGGTCGGTTTCCCAGTTGGTTTTTTGGATTAAAGCTCTCAGGCTCCGAATCTCTTTTTGCAGATCATCAGCCTGTTCCTGAAGCCTCTTAATATTCAGGCAGGGTATCCATTTGAGTTCACCCGCG
>JBKEBM010000185.1:0-4368 GCA_047973165.1 Chthoniobacterales bacterium | reverse complement strand
GAAAGCGGGTCAGCGTCAAACCTGGAACTAAAATCCGCCGGGATGGGTGCACTCGCCTGAACGATGCGTTTGTAATGGTTGTGAACGGCAACTGACAAAGATTTTTTGGCTGTATCCTGACCGATTACATATTCATCGAGGGATTGCTTTAGCTCTGCAGGTTTTGGAACTTTGAATTCCGGCTTCTTTTTTCCATTGCCGGACGACAAGTCCAGCTCCTTATCCAGAATCCCTTTGCAAATAGTGATACAACTGTCACAAATATAAACTCCCGGACCAGCCACGAGCTTTTTGACCTCGCCATGACTCTTTCCGCAGAAAGAGCACATTGATAACTGATTCGTCCAGGCCATCGTTTATTGTTTGCTAATTCCGCTAAAAATTATTTCGTGTTATCGGACTGGCTGTGCTTTTTGGATTGAACCACTTCGTCCACAAGACCGTAATCCTTAGCTTCCTGCGCCGTCATATAGTTATCGCGGTCCGCATCGACTTCGACCTGTTCAGCCGTCTTTCCGGTATGGTTTGCGATAATCTGATTCAGACGCTTTTTAAGCTTAAACATAAAGTCAATCTGTCGCTCGACATCACTTGCAGGTCCCTCAGCACCTCCCCGAACCTGATGGATCATAATATCCGAATTCGGCAACGCAAACCGTTTCCCCTTCGCGCCCGCACACAAAAGAACTGACGCCATACTTGCCGCCATCCCCATGCAGTAGGTCGTAACATCGCAGGTAACAAACTGCATCGTATCATAAATCGCGAGGCCCGCCGTGACAGAACCTCCTGGAGAATTGATATAGAGATTGATATCCTTTTTTCCGTCTTCCATTTGGAGAAAAAGCATCTGAGCAATCACAAGATTGGCAACATGATCGTCAATCGGAACACCGATAAATATAATA
Source organism: Chthoniobacterales bacterium (assembly GCA_047973165.1). Lineage (GTDB taxonomy): Bacteria > Verrucomicrobiota > Verrucomicrobiia > Chthoniobacterales > JBKEAD01 > JBKEAD01. The sequence goes on along the minus strand of JBKEBM010000185.1, from coordinate 3,460 downwards.
CGATCTTTCAACAAACGTGAAAAAATATCGTAACTACGCTCCCCCCGCCCTGTCTGCTCGACAACCATAGGGACAAGCATCGACTGCGGACTAAAGTTTTCTTTGGATGAAATAATACTCATAAAATATATAACAGGTTAACCGTAAAAAATGTTTGTAAAAAATAAATTTTAACCAGCAACAGGCTCACTGATTTTTGCATTTGAAGCGATAAATTCCAATGCTTTGGAAGCCTGAATCTGCTCACGAATATCTTCGATACCATCTCGCTTTTTCAAGTCACTTATAAGCTTCTTTATCGGGATTCTGTAGTGCGCCGCCATGTGCGAAATATGTTCAATAACGTCCTTGTCCTCTGCTTCGATTTTTTCTTCTTTCGCAATTTTCAGCAGGACAAAACGACTACGCACCCGCTCCTCGGCACTTTGCTGCGCTGCACCAAGAATCTCATCCTGGTGCCCTCGAATCTCAGCCTCATCGATGCCCCGCGCCTGATTTTCCTGAACAATATCACGAAGCACACTGGCCGTCTCACTGGCAACCATCTTAGTGGGCAGGTCACAAGTGATCTGCTCCATAATTTTTTTCAAAACCATAGAGCGTTTACTCTGCTCATAGTTATTCTCTGCTCCCTTTTCGAGATTCTTCTGAACCATTTCTTTCAACTGCTCAAAAGTCGTCTCGGGAACAACTTTAGCCGCCAGCTCATCGGTCCACTCAGGAAGTTTTTTCAGATTGATCGTATGCAAATTAACATCAAATTTGAGCGTCTTTCCCTGCAACTCCGCATATGGAAAATCCGCATCCAAAGTAATCTCAAAAGATTTTTCCTCATCCGGTTTGAGCCCTGCAAGTGCTGCCGCAAAACCTTTAACAAAAGAATTCTCCTCCATCTCCATCCAAAAATTTTCGCGCCCCAAAAGCATCGGTGGAGCCTTTGGATGCGACTCTTTCAGTGGCTGCCCATCCAGGGACGAAGAAAAGCTCAGCACTGCAAAATCTCCCATCTCCAAACCGCGCCCCTCGACAGGATCGTATTCAGCATGCGGATCACGAAGCCTGTCAAGAGCCTCCTCAATCTCCGAATCCGAAATTTTTTGCTCTGCAATTTCGATCTCAACTCCCTTGTAATCCGGAAGTTCAAAATCGGGTGCCGTGATCAAAGTCGCCGTATAATTCATCGCACGCTCCGGCGTCAACTCGATCTCACTAACTTCCGAAACAGCAATGATCTCAAGCCCCTTTTCTGCAGTCGCTTTCTGAATACTCTCGCGGATTATATTTTTCTCTACCTGTTCACGTATTTCCTTTGAAAAACGCCGCTCAACGAGAGCAGACGGAATTTTTCCCGGACGATATCCTGGAATTTTAGCAATTTTCCGAAACTCCTTTGAGATCGATTCCCATTCTGAATTAACGCGATCCGCGGGTACTTCCACCCGCAGGGCCACCTGGCAATTTGGTTGTTCTTCGACGACTATGTTCATATCAAGCAAGCCGCATATGTAATCACACTGTCCCCATCGCGACAACTTGTAAAATTTTTCAAGGCAATAAAATCGTCACAAACTCACTCCAACCAGGCAATTTTCACACTCCTTTTCCGGTTATCATTGCGATTCTCCAAAAATTCGCTATGCATATAAAGCTTCATGGCTTCACTTCTCGCCACATTGCTACCAATAGCTGCGGAAACGGGCACCGGCCTCGTCTATTCCTTCACAGAGTCAACTCTTGAAGGAAAAATAATCGTCGCCATCCTCTTCGTAGGCTCCATTTTCAGTTGGTCCGTCATGGTCACAAAAATGCGCCAGCTCCGGTTTGCCAGGCACCAGTCCCGCCACTTCTCCTCGCTCTTCCGCCGCAACCGCGAACCCCTCGGTATCTACCAGCAGGACCTCGCCTTCGACGGCTCCCCCCTCTACGAAATCTACGAAGCCGGAACCACCGAACTCTGCTTCCAGATGCTCGGCTCCACCGAAGTTGACGAAACCTTCGAAGCCCGCCTCAAAAGCTCCCCAAAAATCACCAGTGCACAAATGCGAGCCATCACCGCCGCCATGGAACGCGCCGTAGGCGAGTCCGCCCTCAAGCTCGAATCCTACATGAACGTCCTCTCCATGGCCGTCAGCGGCTCCCCCTTCATTGGCCTCCTCGGTACCGTCTGGGGTGTCATGCAAGCCTTCGGAGGAATCGCCGTATCCGGCGGAGCAAACATCGCCTCCATGGCACCCGGCGTCGCCGGCGCACTCCTCACAACCGTCGTCGCCCTGCTCGTCGCCATACCCGCTATGTTCGGCTACAACTTTCTGGTATCCAGCGTCCGCAGCACCATCGTCCAGTCCGACAACTTCGCTGCAGAACTCGCCTCCGAAATCGAACACCGCTACGTCGAACACTAGCACTATGCGCCGCTTCGCAAACCGCCAGGCCTACCAATCCCTCTCGGAGCTAAACGTCACTCCGCTGATCGACCTCGCCTTCGTCCTCCTGATCACCTTCATGATCACCACGCCCCTCATCGAAAGCAGCGTCGAACTCATCGTCCCCACCACCACCGCCTCCGGCACCGCCGTAAATGTAAAAGACGTCCACATGCTCGCCATCGACAAAAACGGTATCATCCAACTCAACGACGAAGCTGTCTCCACCGAAGTCCTCAGTGCCGAACTCAAAAATCTTCTCCAGGCAAATCCAAAAACAGCCGTCGTCATCCGCCCCGACCGCACGCTCAGCATACAGGTCCTCGTATCCCTGATGGACCTGGTAAAAGAAGCCGGCATCACAAAAGTCGGCCTGATGACCCGCGAAGACGAAACAACTCCCTAGGAGAAAATGGACCCACGTCAACTCCGACGAAACCTCATTCTTGTAGCACTGATTCATCTCCTCCTGCTGACAGGAATCATCGCCTTCCTTTTTTGGAAACCTGAAAAAAAGAAACCCGAAATCGTCTGGCTCGACTCCGCCAGCCTCGACGCCGTAATCGAGCAACTCCAACAAAAAGAAAACGAAGTAAAACAACCCACCCCCACCCCATCGCCAACACCTAAAAAAAACCCTAAAAAACTTTTAGAAAAAGACCCCCCATCCGATATCCCCCTGGCAACACCAACTCCGAAGCCAACTCCGAAACCAACTCCGAAGCCAACTCCGAAGCCAACTCCGAAGCCAACTCCGAAACCAACTCCGAAACCAACTCCGAAACCAACTCCGAAGCCAACTCCGAAACCAACTCCGAAACCAACTCCGAAACCAACTCCGAAGCCAACTCCGAAGCCAACTCCGAAGCCAACTCCGAAACCAACTCCGAAACCAACTCCGAAACCAACTCCAAAATCGACTCCAAAATCGACTCCGAAATCGACTCCGAAATCGACTCCGAAATCGACTCCGAAATCGACCCCAAAAGTCCCGCCCAAAGCCACAGCCGTCAAATCGCAGGAAGTTAGAAAAGCAA
>JBKEBM010000122.1:0-24561 GCA_047973165.1 Chthoniobacterales bacterium | reverse complement strand
CGCTCTCGACACAGAAATATAATAACTCAAAAGCTCTTTGTCTTTTTGCAGAATCAAAAGACATCGAGTCACTGCAATCAAAAAGTATATCAATACGCGGACTCACCTCTTCCCGATACAGCTTCATACTGTAGTGTCCGGTTCGGGCATAGGCGGACCAGTTGATATAACGCGGATCATCTCCTGGCAAATAAGGTCTGTGATCCTGAAAATCAATAGAGTTTCCAATGCCGGCTCCCTGCCAGTTTCCTCCGGTTCCCCGCCAGGAGTGGCTTCTCAGAGGCAGGCGCAGAACTTCTGCAGCCTGTGCAGCTGCATGTTTATACGAGTCTGTCTCTGCTGCATCAGGCCAATTCATTATCGACCTGCAGGGATTGTTTTTCGAGTTGGCTTATACGACGCAGTGCAGGAATAAGATAAAAAGCCAGAATTAAAATACTAGTACTTACTACCAAAAACATAGGGATTATCAGTGCATCAATGCGGTCTGTTTTATCAGGAAGAGTCGCTATTAACAGGAGGTCACTCAAAGGATGCAGTGCTGCAAACCCAACCAGAGAAGGCAGGTCTTTTAAGTTTATGGCCATGGTTCCCAAAACAAGACCAATCGCATGAAATACAAAAAATACAAATCCGCCCGCATCTCCCCAAAGTGAAAAAAAGCGTATAATAACAGCCGGAACAGTGAAGCAACCCAGGACGGCTACAAAAAGCATCCAGGCAATTTTGGGTTCTTTAAAATTAGTCGCCAGCAGAAAATACAGCAGGAAACCAAGCAGCATCACTGCGATATAAATAATACCTGCTGACCAGCCAGGATAAAATATACGCCCAAGCAAACGACCCGGCATCCCACGCTTTGCAAAAGGTCTGTATATATTTTTAAAAACAGAGTTTTCTTCTATCAAAGCACCAAGAAAAACAGGGACACAACCCAGTAGGGCAAACAATCCAACCCACTTCAGGTTTAATGAAAGCAGAATCGCTGTCAGAGCTGCAAGCAGTGCGAAAATGCCAAGCAGTCTTTTGGAAGTTGTATGATTTTCAGACGCGGGCGCAATACGTCCGGCACCAATTTTTAGCATAAGAATGCTGATAAAGAGACAGCTTAATATCGCGATAATTATCGAAGAAAATATATCAGGCGCGACCGGGGAGCCTCCTCCCGCGATAGCGAATCCTAAAATGAAAGAAGGTAGTATTTGAATTCCAAGAAATAAACCTATTACGATCAGAATACGGAATAAACGATTTCCAAAGGATGAAAAACCAACCATCGCAGCCGTCAGGGTTGCTGATACGAGCAGCATGGAAGCAAGGCCTTTTAAATCGTCAGCCAGATTGATCCCGCCGAGAAAATAACGTAATATAACATAGGGTAAGACAGCGCAAAGAAGCAGAACAATCTGCGCGACAATCGCCATCCATTTTCCCCATACAATACGCCAGGCGTTCAGGCGTGTAAGCTGAATCAACTCCAGGGTTTGTCCCTTTATTTCATTACTGACAGCCTGAAATCCGCTGAAGGGCAGGGCAAAAAGAACGGGCAGTGAAATTGCAAACCAGAAGAAAAAACTCATTAGTCCTGAAGGGATGTTTTGGGATTCCAGGAGCATGCTGATACCCAGAAATCCTATCATCAAAACCTGCAGTGTAATAAATGTAATAGCAAATAAACGGGTTCGCATCCCCTGCCTTAGTTCTTTAATAAGCATCGGACTCAGCCAGTCGGGAAAGTCTGAGATACTGGAAGTATTATTTTTCATAAGGATTACTTAGTTAGCTGGCGAAGGTGTTTCTGGTTTGGTCAAAAGATTTATAAAAGCATCTTCAAGACGCTGATTTTCCCGGCGGAACTCGGTGACAGGAATTCCATCCATAATCATTTTTCGTAAAATGGCGGCATGGTCTTTTGGATCTTTGGAGGTGATTGAAATACTGACACTGCTGCGCCGGGTTTCTATCAACTCAACACCAGCATTTAGTGAGACCCACTCTGCAAGAGCTTCGACACCCTCGGCGACGTGGACACTGACCACAGTGCCCTGATTCGGGCTGATTAAATTTTCCGCACTCCCGTGATGAACGATGCGTCCCTCATCGATGAAGAGCAGCGTATCGCACATTTCACTGAGCTCTGATAATATGTGAGAACTTATAAAAATAGTTTTTCCTTCCTGAGAAAGCAGGTTTATCAGCCTCTTAAATTCGACCCGTGCTTTGGGGTCCAGTCCGGCTGCGGGTTCATCCAGAATCATCACCGACGGATCATGCAGCAGCGTCCTGCCAAGACAAAGACGCTGGCCCATGCCCTTTGATAGTTTATTAACCAGGCGATCTGCGATTGGAAAAAGGTCAGCAAACTCCATAACCTCCTTCACTCGCTGCCGACGATCATCCCGGCGAAAGTAAAAAGCACGAGCAAAGAAATCCAGATACTCTTCGACCGTCATGTCTTTGTAAGCTCCGTAAGAATCGGGCATCCATCCGATATGCTGACGCACTTTTTCGGGATCCTCCGTGACATCATGCCCCCCCACGATGATTTGACCACTTGTGGGCATTTCGAGAGTGGACATCATACGCATCGTCGTTGTTTTACCCGCGCCATTTGCACCGATAAACCCGACAACCTGTCCTGCATATATATTAAAAGAAATTCCCCGGACGGCTTCGATTGCGCCAAAGGAACGGCGAAGTTCTTTTACGGAAATAACGGGTGTCTCCCCTTCGCGGCTCTGGTCTGCCATGATATCAATACCGGGAATTTCGTCAGGAAGTGGAGGTGGTTGTTTCATTATTATTTACCCTCCGTGATCCGTCCACACCAGAGGACTTTGTTGAAATTCCATCGAATGGAAGAAAGTGTCGGTAAAAAATTTTCGGGAGTATCGCTACTGTAAGCATAGAAGAATCCCTTACGATCTGTGACACGTTGCCAGTTTGTATTTATAATGCTTCCGGCACCAACCCGATCGACGAAATCTTTTATTTGATCTGTGTTGGAATCGACCTGTTTCATTTCTGTTTTTTGTCCGGCCGCTACATTTGAGGCCATCCATTCCTGACCGGAAAAATCAATCCATCGCAATTCTTCGAGGACGCCTGGGATGCTCGAAAGGATCAGCGGTGTTGCTCCGTTTGCAAGCTCGTTGGAATTTAGTAAGTCTATCGCTTCCCGTCCGGACGAGATATTTTGTAAAAAATGCATCTGCCTGGATCGGGAGGCAAACCAGTCACCACCATACAGATTACCGTGGTTAGTAAAGTTTCTCTCGCTGAGAGGATTTCTCAAAAGAATCTCTGCAATAAAGGTGCTCTCTGGTAATTTAAACGACCTCGAAAGAAGAAGGCCTGTTTTTGCAGCTTGCTCCTGCATTGTTATGATACGCTTATTTTCTGCATCGACCAATTTGAGCATAACTCTGGAACCGATTCCGCCGATCCCGTCGTGAAACAAAATCAAAGCTGCTAATAATAAGGATGTGATTAGTGAAATCAAAGGAACCGTGAAAAACAAACGGTGTCGTTTGCCCACTGGTGCCAGCCAGAATAAATTCAGAGGCCCCATCGCGATTGCAAAAAGAAACATAATAATCAGCAGCAAAGTCATGGGTTGCTTCAGCTCTCCAATATTCTTAAAAAAGCCAGGAGCTTCACCTGAATTCAAAAAATAGGTGCCTGATAATTTATCAACCAAACGAGTATGAGTTTTTGATATATCATCTGCAACACTATCAATATTCAGTTTCTTCCCGTCCCAAATATATTTTCTTACCTGGCCGAAGCCGACAAATAAAGGATACGAAGCATCGGAGCTAAAACCAGCAGGCAAAGCTTCATCTGTCGTAACACAAAATACCAGAATCCCTCCCTGAAGCAGCCACTCATATAAGGCCGACCTTAAATCCGCTGAAAGCGATAAGTAATCTGCGGGAGTCATCCAAAGGGCATCTATGCCAATCCATGCCCGCCAGTCTTTCATTACCGGCAGAAAATCAACCGGCGATCCGCGAAAAGGTTTCGAGCTTTTCCGAATGTGCTGAGAGAGTTCTGTCCACACAGGAGCTGACAGCGTTTGCGACATGGCGATGAAAGGCGTCTCATTTCTTCCGTGACTTGTATCTCCTGTAAAGTGATCGAGACCACTGGCAATAAAAGGGCCTTTGATATTAACGGAAAACTGCGAATACAGACCGTTTGAACGTTTAGAGAGAAGCGGTAATAAAAAATCTGAGGTGACAGACGTTCCGGATTTCGCCCCGATTCTGTTCTCGCTTCGCAGGGTTTCACTCTGACCAAATCGTAATATACTTTCACTGTTTACGGAGTACGAAAAGTCTTCGGAAGAACCATTCTCAATGCTGACCTGAGCAGGCATGTATCCGATGAGAGGATAATTTTTAAAAGCATATTTTGCCTCTATTTTTACGCTGCTGTTTTCCTGCATTGGAACTACAAAGGAACGCTGCGCCTGGAGCGAAGCGAGACTCAGAAGCAGAAGTAGAAAAAAAAGAATATTAAAATATAAAAAACGAGTTCTCATTCTGCTTTGGAAACTAAAGTGGGTGGAGTTTGTGTATCCTGCATCGGAACCGACTCCAAAAGTTTTATAATACAGTCTGCCGCCGTGATTCCCTCGACGCGAGAGCGGTAGCCCAGCACCAAACGATGCTGCAGCACTGGCAGAGCCACTGCTTTTACATCCTCAAAACTCGTATTAGCCCGCCCTTCAATCAATGCCCGGGCGCGGGACGCTGCTGCCAGTGCCAGTGCGGCTCGCGGGCTTGCGCCGTATTTAATGCTTTTGGCAACCTCCGAGCGTTCGGGATGGGTCGAATCCACCAGACGGGCTATATAATTAGCGACGGCCTGCGGAAAATAAATCTGCCGACTCAGCTTACTTAACTGAATGAGAGTTTCGGTATTCATCACAGGCTCAAACTCCGGGTCCTCACCGATTTCTCTGTTTAATATAATCTGCTCCAGCACTTCGACTTCATTACGATGCACCTCGAGCTTAAACAAAAAGCGATCGAGTTGTGCCTCGGGCAGAGGATAAGTCCCTTCCAGTTCGATAGGGTTCTGTGTTGCAAGCACAAAAAAAGGTTCGGGCAGGGCATGCGACTCTCCCATTACGGTGACTCGGTGCTCCTGCATTGCTTCGAGAAGTGCGGACTGCGTTTTTGGTGAGGCGCGATTTATTTCATCGGCCAGAACAAGATTTGCAAAGATGGGGCCTTTTTGAAAAACAAAGCCCCTCTTCCCGTCGATCTCCTGAAGCATAGGATTTCCCGTAATATCTCCCGGTAGCAAATCGGGGGTAAACTGAATACGACTTGTCTCGAGTTGGACAATACGCGACAGCCCTTTCACAAGCTGAGTCTTACCCAGGCCGGGCAAGCCCTCCAAAAGCAAATGCCCGCGGGCAAGCAGGCCGATGACGGTGAAATCGATAAGTTCGGACTGGCCAAAAAGGACCTTATTCAGTGCGGCTCGAAGTTGAGAAAGCTGCGATGCAGCGGATTCCAGTTGTGTATCGCTAAGTGTATTCATTTAAAAAATCTTTGCAGCAGCTTGCGCTCCTCGGGTGTAAAGGAATCTTTCCAGACAGCATCTCCGCCACTGCCTGAAGATGAAATTTTACCTGCATCCACGGGGCCACCAGCATCCGAAGTATCCACATCGTGCTCCGTGATGCTTAGCTGCTCGACCTCGCCCGGCAGGGCACGACTCATATCTTTACTACTCAGACCTTCGGCTTTTTGCGTGCCGAGGTCCGTTTTTTCGGATTGCAAAGCCAGGGGCACACTTCCCGGACCGCGTCGAATCTGACCATTTCCGATTCCCTCCCCGGCCAGCTTTTTAAAAATATCCCCATCCTTGCTCAGGTTGACTTTGCATATCTTTTTTGTGGTTTCCAGGCCCTTTTGAAGACGTTCACGAAGTGCTTTCATGTCGGCGGCATTCATTTTGCGAATGGATTTTGAATCGATGGATTTAAGTTTTTTCAACGTTTCCGGATTGAGGGGTAAATTTCCCATCGCGAGTTTTTGAGCCGCTTCTTTCAGGGCGGAATCTATTTGTTGTAAAGAGTCTGCCGGCAACTGATCTTCCAGTTTTTGCAGGGCATCGAGCATTGTCTCTGCAGTTTGCAAATTACGGGAAAGCTCCTGAATCGAGTTTGCTGTCTGTTCGCGCAAATGATCTGCGGCCTCCAGGTTTGCCTGACTATACCATTCTTCGACCGGAGCATTTTTCAAAGCCTCGAGCTCCTTACTCAGGTCTTCCAGCTTTTTTTCATCGGGCAGTTTTTCCTCCGCCAGACTTTCAACCCAAACCTCCGTCTGGGTCAGTGCAGGGGGCAACTCTGTCGGCAACACAACCTCGTCTTCCGAATAAATCGGAAACTTCGCTGCAAATAAAAAAAGAAGCAGACAAAGGGCCGGCGTCGTAAAAAGCCGCAACCAGTGCCAGCGCCAGCCCGACTCGAGTTTACTTTGCGGTTCGGGAAATTCCCCCACCCCTGCATTTGCCGAGCTGAGGCGATTTTTTAAACCCATCTGAGATTCCAGCCGGATCAATGCATCTTCCAACGTAAATCGGTGTCGGCGTAAGCGCCAAAGAGCAAATAATCCCGCAACGAAAAGTGCCGTAGCCCAGGTAATCCAGAACCCGGAAAAAACATAATCCAGCTTTCGCAGCAAAAGTAACAGGCAGGCAAAAAAGAGCGTCAGAAATACAGCGACATTAAAAAACTCCGAGACCCACCAGGCAAAGTTGTAACGAAAGGTAAGCTTCCCGGCTTCGCGTAACCAGAATTTTTGCCGATGAGAAGGGGAAGACATAGGAGGTGTGCGGGAATCTAAATAAGATTTCAGAAGGGCACAAGGATATTGAGTTTTTTAACTCTGTAACATCCGGAGAAGTCCCGGTTTTCTGCTTGCAAAGCGGGCTGGGTTATCCAAATTTTCCTCCATGCGGCAGACTTTGCTGTTTGCGATTATTTTTTTCTCTTTGTGGAGTACGGCCTGGGGTCAATGGAATATCATTACCCACGGAGGGAGGCGCTATGTCTCGGTCCGGGATGTTGCCAGCTTTTATCAACTACGACTTTCTCCTGTCTCCGGCGGAAATTCTTTTAATATGTCGGGCTCCCGGCGGACTCTGAAGGGACGAGCGGGTGAAAAATCGGTCTATATAAACGGAGTCAAATACGCTCTTTGTTTTCCTACGATTTCACAACGCGGAACGGTTTTGATTTCAGCTATGGACGTAACAAAAATCATCGAGCCGGTTTTACGTCCGGGAAAAATCAAAAATGCTACCCAGGTCCGCACGGTGATTCTGGACGCCGGGCACGGCGGGCACGATTCCGGAGCGACAAGTCGTTACGGTCGGGAAAAAAACTTTGCCCTTGATGTCGCGCTGCGGGTGCGGCGTCTTTTGCTCGCAAGAGGATATGATGTGAAAATGACACGTTCACGGGATATCTTTATCCCGCTGGAAAAACGCTCGGCCTATGCCAATCGCTTTCGTAACGCTATTTTTGTGAGTATTCATTTTAATAAAGGCAAAAGAAAAGGCGGAACAGGACTGGAGACCTTTTGCCTGGCCCCTCGCGGTGTGCCTTCAATGGATGATCGCTCGGTTACAGTAAATGCCCTGCGTGCTTACCCCGGACATGCAAAGGACGCTGAGAATGTTCTCCTGGCAACGGCTTTGCACTCGAATATGCTGAAGTTTTTACGCCTTCCTGATCGCGGAGTGAAACGGGCGCGTTTTCATGTGATTCGAGAGACACGCATTCCGAGCGTTCTTGTCGAGGGCGGGTTTATAGATACGGATGGCAGACAAATTTCCAGTCCGCAATATCGACAAAAGATGGCACAGGCAATTGTAAACGGGATTATATCATTTCAGCGTGCAGTTCGGGGACGGCTGGCAACAATACCGCCCAATATAGTAGCCACTGGTTCCGACAGCACAACGGCTCCCGCTTTTCCTGGAGTTGGCTCGCGCACGGACATTTCGGAAGCAGTGAAAAATATTAAGATTCAGGACAAGAGAAAGGAATCTCCATGAAGGCTTCCACCCCCATAGGTGTTTTTGATTCAGGAATCGGTGGGTTGACCGTAGTAGCCGCTTTGCGTGCACTGCTTCCGACGGAAGATATTATATACTTCGGAGACACGGCTCGCGTTCCTTATGGAGGCCGTAGTCCGGAGACCATCGAACGTTACAGTCTTGAAATTGGCAGATTTCTGGAAGGGCAGACCGCGAAAATTATTGTTGTTGCCTGCAATACCGCATCGGCTCTGGCGATACCTTCACTTCAGTCTGCTTTATCGATTCCTGTCATTGGTGTGGTCGAACCTGGAGCGGCTGCAGCAGTTGCCTCCACGCACAATCGCAAGATCGGGATTATCGGCACGCGGGCGACAATAGCGAGCAATGCCTATGCACAGGCGATTGAGCGACTCGCACCCGGAACAGAAACAGTAAGCCAGGCAAGCCCTCTTTTAGTACCGTTGATTGAGGAAGGACTCCTGGATCATTCCGTCACTTTTACAATGATCCGCAGCTACCTGGAGGAGCCTTTCTCTCATGGTATCGATACGCTCGTTTTGGGGTGCACTCATTATCCGCTTTTAAAAGAAAGCATCGCAAAGGTAGCGGGGCCGGATATTACATTAGTGGATTCGGCCAGCAACTGCGCCCTAACCGTAAAAAATCTCTTACAGGAACAGAATGCTTTGAAATCGTCGGAGACATCAAATAGTCAGGGAAGTATTGATAAGCACGGAAGTTTGCGTATATTACTAACTGATCGAGCGGGATGCTTTTTGCCTATTGCAAAAGAAGCTCTGGGTCTGAAAAGTGATCGCATGGACTTTTGCGACTTACAAACCGGAGAAATTACGGAAATGCAGGCGGAGCAGGCTCTGCAGATTAGGCATTAAAAAAATACGTGAAAATTGTTTTTACCAGATTGATTCAGTTTCTCGCCGTTGCAGGAGTCCTTTTTTTACTCGCACTTTGGGCCATTCACGGGATTGTAAATTTTACGACAGCCAGTAAGTGGCAGCTTCAGCAGCAGCGTATCCGCGACAAAGAGGGAATTTTAACCTACTCGGACATGGGAGATACAGAAGTCGCCGATAAGAACAATTTTCTGAAATCCCGAATCATCACCGACGATGAACTTTCAAAAAATGTAACACTAATAGAATATATTCTGACACGTTCGCAGGACTTGCAGCCAGACGTTTTTCAGGGACGGCCGCGAAATTTTGAAAAATTTGTAGAAATCCTGAAGACAGAGAAACTGTTGCCCGACTATCTTTCCACCGATGATGCGCTCCGCAGTATTCTTCAGCTTACGAATCCCTGGATGGAGGAATTTCGCCTCGCTGAAACACGGGAGACTGTCAGCTTTGGCAATATTCAGGAGCGAGTGGACTCAAATGAGCGTTTTGCAACTCTGATGAAGGTTCCCAGGATGGCCAGCTTTATTCGCCTGCGCGTTGCAATAGAGGCGCATCTGGGAAACGGAAATGCCGCAAAAAGAGATATTATATCACTTGTTCACCTTATAAATCTTTGTAAAAAAAATTCTCAGCTTACTATATTGCTTGTGCGTTGGGATGTTGTTCTTGTTCTTTCAGATGCCATATGGGAAGGAATCGCAGCGGGCTGCTGGACGGACTCCGATCTGATAGAGATTCAGCAACAGTTGGGAGCTATCGACCTTTCCGAAGACCTTGCCGCCTACCTCCTGACAGAGCGAGCTTTTCTGATAGATACCCTGGAAAAATATGGAAACGATGGAGGCTATTCCAGGCTGGTCCACGATACGTCTCACCTGCGGCAGGATGGAACAATACCGGACAACATGGATATTTCTGAAAAGCTGGGAATTTTAGATGCCTTGTGGAGTCGTCCCCGTGGACTTATTTTTAATGAACTCGGAAAGATAAGCGAAATTACTTCGTCACTGATCCAAACAAGTCAAAAGAATCCTTTCTCTGAAGATATTGAAAAAAAAATCCTGCAAACAACACGTAATCTAAGTAAATTTCCAAACAACTTTATATATATAATTACTCCGATGACATTGCGGAGTCTTTTGTCCGTTCAACTGGCCGTAATGTATAGTGAAACACGGCTTCGTGAAGCCTGGATAGCCTGTGCTCTGGAGCGCTATTATATACAAAATAAAGAATATCCTGAAAGTATCAATATTTCGGGTGTGAGAGAACTTGAAGACCTGCCACTCGATCCCTTTGCAGAAAACAGGCCTTTTAATTATGAGCGTCTTTCCTCGAACTCCTATCGTTTATGGTCGATCGGATATAATCGGAAAAATGAAAACGGATCAGGTAGACCTCCTAAAAACGATATATCCAACGGAGACATCGTCTGGCAATCGGCCCAACCTTCATCCGGTACAAAATGACAGGACTACCAGGTGGCGCACCGCTTCATCCGCATTATACAAAAGAGGGAATGATCATTAATAATGTTAGTGAGCCTTGCTGGCATAATCTTCCTTCTGCTTGTATTCAAAGCCCTGCTTGCTGAAGGATATCGAATGGAAAAACGCATCGAGAAAAACGACTCTCCTTTATGGGGTCCAGCGTTGCCCCTGAAGTAATATCAAATCCAGGGAATAATTGGATTTTGTCCGGCCTCTCTGCCGAAAAGCAGGTTTTCGGGTGTGCTCTTAAAGCCCCCCGTGTCTCCAAATGGAAAAGACAAGGCGGGCGCAGATACACCCTCCTGCCAGCAGACCCAGCAGGCCTATAAGAGATATTCCATAAAAGTGCGGAGGGATGTTAGCGAGGACCAGGATGCTGGAACAGATGAGTACGGACGCTGCGAGAATGGCGTTTGCAAGACGGTTCGCGATTGAGTCCATCGTTCGCCGCAGGGGTTCGAAGCCTTCCGGGTCCAGCTTGTGCTGAAGCGGTAAGTTTATATCTCCTCGCTTCAGACGTTGATAGAGGGTCCTGAAATCATGCGGGAATTCTTCGAGAAAATCATAGGTGTCGGCACTCAGGTTTTTAAATAGTTTCAGGAAGCGCCAGGGGGTGTAGCGGCCCATGATGATTTTTGTGGCAAAGGGTTCGCCGGCAGTGATGAAGTTGAGTTGCGGGTCGAGCAGGCGTCCGGTGGCTTCGACCTGGGAGAGAGCTTTGATACCAAGATAAAAACTGCCCTTCATACGCAGGCCGTTGTTTCTCAGAAGTTCGAGGAGCTTATTTAATACAAAGCCAAGATTGATTTCCTCCAGTGGGCGGTTCAGATGTTCGCCCGCAAAGTTAGAGACGTCTGAGAGCAGTTTATGCGAGTCGGAAACAAAACCTTCCTCCGACATTTCGAGGATGGAGCGCATGACCTGGCGGTGATTTTTTTCAGTCAAACCCGCAATGGTATGGGCGATACCAAGTCTGAATTCCGGACTGAAAGAACCCATCATTCCGTAATCGTAGAGGCCGGTTACTCCGCCGGGCAGGATACACATATTACCCGGATGGGGGTCGCCGTGGAAAAATCCATACTCAAATATCTGCTCGTAAATAAGGGCAGTAATGTTTTTTGCGAGTGTCGGAGTATCTATTTCCTGAGCGTGGAGTTTTTGCAGGTCGTCTATTCGAATCCCGCTGATAAATTCCATCGTTAGGACTTTTTCTGAAGATTGGGCCGGATAAACTTCGGGAACTTTTATTGTGGAATTCCCCGCAAACTGCTCGGCAAATCGCCGGGCGTTTGCAATTTCGTTTGTGAAGTCGAGCTCTTTAAGCAAAGTCACTGAAAATTCTTCGACAATGCCCAATGGATTCAGGGCCGAGAGGTTGGAGACGTGTTTTTCGAGGAAGCCTGCGAGGTCTGCCAGGATAGCCAGGTCCTGTTCGATGACGCTGCGAATATGGGGGCGCTGGACTTTGACAGCAACTTTTTGTCCACTCGGGAGATAAGCCGTATGGACCTGCGCAATCGATGCGCCACCGATGGGTTTGTCCTGAAATTTTACAAAGACTTCGTCGATGGAGGATTCGAGTTCCTTTTCGATTAGCCGACGTGCTTCTTTGGATGAGAAAGGTGGCACCTCTTCCTGGAGTCGTGTGAGTTCTTCGTAAGTTGCATCGTCGATCAGGTCGCGGCGGGCACTGAGTATTTGCCCGAGCTTGATGAAGGTTGGTCCGAGTTCCTCCAGGGCGAGGCGTAGGCGAACTGCGAAGGGTTTTGAGAGAAGCTCATCTTTGCCCTGGGGCAGTTGCTTATCTTCTATTTTTAAAAATCGCTGCAGTGCTGCCAGTCGCAGTTCTTCCGCGAAACCGTATTTGAATAATACATGAACGATCTCACGATAGCGTGGTAAATGAGTGGCAAAATCTACGGCCGAACGGATGCTTTGAAGAATCACGCGGCATTCTTTAATGAAATATCCGGATTTGCAAAGCGTAATCGCAGAAATCCAGCGGTGAACCAGGATCTGTTTTTTTTAATTCGTATCTTGTCCGAATCGCATGTGGCCGTTTTTGGAAAGCAGGATGGCAACCCAGCGGGTCGATTCAAAATTGCTGAGGATAATCAGCAATATCACCGTGATCGGAACACACAGAAAGGCACCTACGATACCCAGGATAGTTCCCCACAGAAAGAGGGACATTATTACAACAAGCGGGCTTACATTCAGACTGCCTCCAACTAAATTTGGCTCGATGATCGTTCCCAGAATCTGCTGAATTGCCAGGATGCTGATTCCTATAATCAGAAAAGGTTTAAAAGTATCCTCAAACTGAACCAGAGCGAATACCGTTGGCAGGAGGGTGGATATAATAGACCCCACGGTTGGAATGAAGTTCAGAATAAAAATAAGCAGTGCCCAGAACTCCGCAAACTCCAGCCCTACAATACGCATGACGGCATAAGAAAGGAGGCCGGTCACCAGGCTTACGAGGGTTTTTACGCCGAGGTAAGTATTAATGTCTCTGTCCACACGGCGAATAATTATTTCTAACTTTTCCCGTCGCTGAGTGTTAGGAAAAAGCGCCTCGATTTTTGCCGGAATATGGCGAATCTCAAAGGCCAGAAATAAGCTGTATATGAAGACGAGAGTTACATTGCCCAGCAGGCTGGCCAGATTGCTGGCCATACCGGTAAAAATGCCTCGCAGGTCGAAGGATGAAAAGAAGGAGCGTAGGGCACCAGGCTCCTGGATATTAAATTCCTTAAAAAGAGTTGCCTGGATTTTCATCAGTCTTGCCTGATAACGGGGAGCTTCATTGGCAACTGCCGCCGCATTATCCGCCACGATACTGAATAATAAATAACCCAGCCCAAAGATGACTCCGAACGCAATGAAGGTCGCCATGCTCCTCGGCAGTCGAAAAATACCAAACGACAACCCCTGAATCCAACGGCTCACCAAAAAGATCAGATAGACAGCGATGAGTGCCAGGAGGAATGGAACTACAAGACTTCTGCCCTGATGCAGCACATAGAAAGACCCCAGAATGAGTGCTGTCCAGAGAGCAACGGAAAGCAGTTGCCCCTGGGACTCAAGAGTCTGGCGGCGACGCTCCTGCCAGGTGATGCGTGTTGTCTTTGGCTTTTCCGGCGACATTACAAACTAGGACGGGAGTGTGTCATCGAGTTGAGAGAGCAGAAGTGAAATACTTTCTTCGGTTTCATCACCCATATTGGAAATGCGGAAAGTTTTACCCTTTAGTTTTCCGTAACCCCCGTCGAAAATGCAGTGGTGCTTTGCTTTTAAATTGGCGATCCAGCCAGCCACATCGACTTCGCGATTATTAGCGACGCAGGTCAGCGAGCGGCTGCGGTGTCCCTCCGGCGCAAAGAACTCGAAGCCGCGTGCTTTCACCCAGTCGTGAACCATAGCGTTAAGTTTTGCATGGCGAGCATAACGATTCTCCGGACCCTCTTCAAAAATCTCATCCAGTTTGGATTGCAGAGCGTAGATGTGTGCGATGGACGGCGTGCTGGGGGTCATGTTTTTCTCATGATTTTTCAAAAACTCCCCAAAGTCAAAATAGTAACCGCGATCCATGGTCGATTCGGAGCGTTTCATTGCCGCTTCCGAAACGCTGAACAACGCAAGACCGGGCGGCATGGCCAGAGCTTTCTGACTTCCGGTTAGCAGGACATCGATGCCCAGGTCATCCATTTTTATTTCCTCCGTTGAGAAGGAAGAAACCGTATCGACAATCAGCAGGGTCTCCGGAAAATCCTGCAGGACCTTTGCAATCTCTGCCAGGGGATTGAGAACGCCCGTGGAGGTCTCGCTGTGAATCACGGTGACCGCATCAAATTTTTCTTTTTCCAGAGCCTCGCGAATAGCAACAGGATCGAGAGCCTGTCCCCACTCGATTTGCAGGGCGGTGGCCTTTTTGCCTGCGCGTTTGCTGACATCATGCCATTTATCGGAAAAAGCACCGCACATGCAGTTGAGGACTCCGTTGGAACCTGCCAGGTTGCGAATGGCTGCTTCCATGACGCCCCAAGCCGAGGAGGTGGAAAGAAAAACGGGGCGCTCTGTTCCGAAGAGTGTTTGCAGGCGTGGCTGCACGGATGCGTAAAGCTCCTGGAAATCCTTGCTGCGGTGTCCGATCATAGGACGACAAAATGCTTGGTAAGTTTTGGCCGAAATTTCAACCGGCCCCGGAATGAAGAGTTTGGTGTGTTGACTCATAAAAGTAATAAAAGGAAAAGTGAGATTTATTTAATCGCGCCAGATAAAATTCTCCAGGCGCAGACGGTTTGCACGGGCATTTGCCTCTTCAGACCGGGGTCCGCGTATTTTAGCGAGATTTTCGTAAACTGCAATTGCTTCTGCCCATGCCTCGCGTTGCTCCAGAATCTGAGCAGCTTCAAAGCCCGCTTTATAATACCAAAAAAATTCGGGGTCCTGCTGCGGGTCCTGTTGCAGAATTTGAAACAGCGCGGCCAGAGCTTCGTCCTGCTTCCCCTGGCGGGCAAGAGCCAGGGCGATTTTGCAGGTGGCCTGATTGCTCCAGCGCGTGACGGCTTGTTTGTTATCGGTGATTGTTTTCCATGTTTGGATAGCCTGGTCGAGTGCAGCGGGGTCCTTTTCGCTTTGTGCGACAAGGGTGTCTCCCTTTTCAACGGTGGCAGCATTTTTCAGTTCATCATCCTGCGTGCCCTCGATGACAAGGTCTAAAAGCTTCAGCGCATCGCCGGACTGACCGAGTGAGTTTTTAATAAGTGCCTGCTCAAAGCGTGCTCTTTCGGCAAGCGGACCTTGTATTTGAGCTGCTTCTTCGTAGGCAGCCACAGCCTGATCCAGTGTATCGCCTGTCATCAGGTGGCTTGCCGACTTACCGGCATAAAACCACGCTTGTTGGACCAGAGGAGATGTCGGGTAGTTTGCTGCCAGCTTCTGAAAAGCCTGTTTAGCCGCCTGATAATCTCCGCGCCGAAACAGTGCTTCCGCCTTCTTAAATGCAATTTCAGCCTGGTGTTCAGATTCCGGGAAGCGATTTAAAAAATACTCTGCCAGGAGAACAACACGCTCACTCGCATCGGCAGTTCCGTCATCTGCCAGAAAGATTCGCAGGTAAACAGCGGGCTCACTTTCCCGCTCTTCTTTTGGCAGGAGACTCAGAGCGTCTTTAGCTCCGTCGATATCGAGAGCGATAAAACGCCACTCAGCAAGTGCCAGTGCAGCGCGGGAGGAGCCTTGTTTGGCAAGGCTTTCCAGCATGTCTCCTGCAGCAGGATTTCGAGCGGAAGCTGCCAGCAGAACGGCCGTTATATCATCTTCAGGAATAGCCGCCGACTCTTCGTCGTAATAAACATCCTCAGCCTGGGTAGCCTGAATTTGGGAGAACAACTTCATCAACCCTGCATTCGCTGCAGCTTCGGGAAATTTATTGTCGCTGAGTTCAGCTGCTTTTAAAAACCCCTCCTCTGCTTCCTTAAAATCACCGAGTCGGTAAGCCGCGACAGCCCGGTAAAACAAGGCATCCCGCGAAGGCAGGTCTTTCGGAATAATTTCGATTACTTCCTTAAAATTCCCCTCTGCATCCAGGAGGCGTGCCAGCTCAGCCTGGGCCGACATATAAAGAGGATGCCCCGGCTCAGCTTTTTTTAAAAACTCCTGAAAATTGTAACGCGCCACATCGATAAATCCATCGTGCATGATGCTGCGTGCGTAAAAATACAGAGCATCAAGTGCTCGCCCGGGATGCTCGGTGTCTTCGCTCAGTCGCCTCAGATCGGAGGTGGAGGCCCCGCCGTTTCGCACATAAATTTCATCGAGCTTTTCAAAGGCCAGGAGCCTGGGTGCTCTGCCCTTTGCTTCCGAGAGGTATTGCTCAAGCAGAGCTTCGGCCTCGTCTCCCTCGTCGGTAAGAAGCAGGCACTCCGCCAGTCCCACGGTTGCAAGCTCGGTGAGTGGACCACGCCCTTTCAGGTATTTTTGAAAAAGTTCGCGTGCGCGTGGAGTATTGCCCGATTTGAGATAAGCGACCGCACTCAGATACTCGCTTGTATCCTTATTTCCGATCCCGCTTTCGGTCAGCGAAGCTGCAGTGATTTTTTGCAGCGGGAGCGGCGGACCCGTTGTGACCAGGTCGGGCAGTGTCGCGAGCTTTTCGTCGTCCTGTTCAGACGCATAGAATCCGGCCAGGCGCAGGATGGCAGCATTTTTATCACTCCCCTGAAGCTTGTCCAAGAGGGGGACAAGCTCAGCGACGGCAGTTTTTTTATCGTCGAGTTTCCAGCGGGCTTCTGCAGCGATCAGGCGAAGTTTCGGTGTGGCGTGCTCACCCTGCTGCTGAGCGATGTCGAGAGCCTCCTGGAAGCGCTCGCTTTGATAAAGTGCAGTCGCCAGCGCGACAGCGGCAGCCTGCGCCTCAGCACTCTCCGGTTTATTTTTAAATTTACCCAGCAACTCTTTGAGAGGCGCGACTGTGACTGAAGGCAGGCCCTTCGAGATCATCTCCTGCGCCGCCTGGATTTTTTCAGCATCGTCATCTGACGGAGCAAGCTGGGCATTTTCCGCCTGCAGCCAGGCGGTGGCTGTTGCCAGCAAAAAAGGAAATAATAAAAGACAGAGCAGGCGGTTCACGTAAGATACTTTTGCAGATACTCTGCCGTATAGCCACCCTTCATGGCAACGACTTGTTCAGGTGTTCCTTCCGCTACGATGTGTCCGCCCGCTTCGCCGCCGTCGGGGCCGAGGTCGATGATCCAGTCAGCCGTTTTGACAACTTCCAGGTTATGCTCGATCACGATGAGCGTATTTCCGGCATCGCGCAGTTTTAATAAAACACGCAGCAGTTGATGAATGTCGGCAAAATGCAGGCCGGTCGTTGGTTCATCCAGGAGGTAACAGGTCCTGCCGGTGGATTTTTTTGCCAGTTCGGTCGCGAGTTTCAGACGTTGCGCCTCGCCGCCCGAAAGCGTGGTGGCGGATTGCCCCAGGCACAAATACCCGAGGCCGACCTGAAGCATGCTTTCGAGCTTCGGAGACAAAGTCGGGACGTGACGAAAAAATCGTGCCGCTGCATCCACCGTCATATTTAAAATGTCCGAAATATTTTTTCCCTTGTAAGTAATTTCAAGTGTTTCCCGGTTGTAACGCTGCCCGCGACAAACCTCACAGGGAACGTAAACATCTGCCAAAAAGTGCATCTCAACTTTGATCGAACCGTCGCCCTGGCAGTGCTCGCAACGCCCGCCTTTTACATTAAAAGAAAACCGCCCGGCATCGTAACCCCGCACGCGAGCGACCGGAAGTTGTGCAAATAAATCACGGATCGGTCCCATTGCCCCCGAGTAGGTCGCCGGATTCGAGCGCGGTGTGCGCCCGACGGCGGACTGGTCGATGACGATCACTTTGTCGAGTTGCTCTGTTCCGATGAGGTCCTGGTGACGACCGGGTTTTCCCTGGGCGCCATTCAGCTCGCGGGCGAGAGCTACGCGCAGGATGTCATTGACGAGGGTGGATTTTCCGCTTCCGGAAATTCCGGTGACACAGGTCAGGCAACCTGTCGGAAAGGAGACGGTCAGGTTTTTCAGATTGTTTTCGCTGGCACCGACGACGGTGATCCAGCCGTCGCCCGGTGAGGCGGACTCGGCGTTTGGCCTGGCCTCCGGAGCGGGTTTACGAACTTTTGGCACGGGAATACTCAGCCCCCCCGTGAGATACTGCATCGTAACGGAATGCTCATTTTTTAAAATATCGCTGAGACTCCCCTGCGCGACGACCTGGCCTCCCTTCACTCCGGCACCCGGTCCCATGTCCAGGATGTAGTCTGCGGTGCGAATCGTATCCTCATCGTGTTCGACGACGACGACAGAATTTCCCAGATCACGTAATCGACGCAGAGTTTCGATGAGGCGATCATTGTCGCGCTGGTGCAGGCCGATGCTTGGTTCGTCGAGAACATAAAGAACACCGGAGAGTCCGGAACCGATCTGAGTTGCCAGACGAATGCGCTGGGACTCTCCTCCCGAAAGGGTGCCGCTCTCGCGATTCAAAGCCAGGTAACCCAGGCCGACTTTATCGAGAAACTGAAGGCGCTGACGAATTTCCGTAACGACATCGGCGACAATCTGCACCTGCGTCTCCGACAGCTCCAGACTTTCGATAACTCGCGCTGCCTGACGAATCGTCAGCCTGGTAAAGTCGTGAATATTTAAATTTTTCCCATCTTTTGTCGTGAGCGTGACGGCCAGGATGGCGGATTGCAAACGCCCACCCGCACAGGCCGGGCAGGGGCGGGTGCCGGTGAAGGCACGCATACGGTTTCGCATGAGTTCGCTCTCTGAGGTCTCAATGATGCGCTCGACCTGTGGCACCAGACCTTCGAAAACTTTGGAGGAGCTTTTTCCCGTCAGCCCCTTCAGTTGAATCTCGCGCTCTCCGGAACCGTAAAACAGAACTTCACGAAAAGATTCCGAAAACAAACGTGCAACCTGGCGAGGGTTGATTTCATAAGCCTCAAGAAGCCCTTCGGCGAGTGCTTTATAATAAGCATGCATACGCTTCGGACTGGATTTCCACGGTTTCACTGCATTGTCGGTGAGCGTTTTGGATTCGTCCAGAAGCAGGTCGGGGTCCACGAATGATTGCGTTCCGATGCCGTGGCATTCCGGACAGGCACCGAGGTGGCTGTTGAAGGAAAAATGCTTTGGAGTCAGTCTCGGCAGGGTGAAGTCGGTATTCGGATTACAAAAATCGGTGGAGAGCCGCAGTTCCTGATAGTCCTCGGCGTCGGGAGGCTGAACGAGTGCGAAGAGTAAATTTTCTCCCCAGCGCAGAGCGGTCTCCACGGAGTCTGAGAGGCGCTGGCGAAGAGCTTCGCGAAGGACCAGACGATCGACCACGGCTTCGATGGAGTGCAATTTTTCCTTTGCCGGTCGGGGTAGTTTCGGAGTGTCGAGTTGAACGATTTCGCCGTCGATACGGATCCGCACAAAGCCTTCGCGTCGGGCTTTCTCGATGACATCCCTGAACTCTCCTTTTTGATTTCGCACGAGCGGAGCAAGTAAAATGAGCCGTGTCCCCTCGGGGTGACTTAATAAAATATCCGTAATTTGCTCCGGCGTATGTCGGGTAACAGCCTCACCAGTTTGCGGATCGTGGGGTCGTCCGATAGCAGAAAATAATATGCGCAGGTAGTCGTAAATTTCCGTCGTCGTCGCAATCGTAGAACGGGGATTGGAAGCGGAGGTTCTTTGCTCGATGGCGATTGCCGGTGAGAGCCCTTCGATGTAATCGACCTCGGGCTTTTGCATCTGATCGAGAAATTGCCTGGCGTAGGCGGAGAGACTCTCGACGTATTTGCGCTGCCCCTCGGCAAACAGTGTGTCAAATGCGAGAGAGGATTTGCCGGAGCCGCTCAGGCCGGTGATAACGACAAGCTGGTGGCGCGGAATTTCGACATCGATATTCCGAAGGTTGTGCACGCGTGCCCCTTTGATGCGGATATAATCCTGATTCGTGGAGACAGGAGCGGGCATAGGAAAAAATTACTGCGTCGGCTCTTTCTTCAGGAGACCTTCGACTAATACGACATCCTCCGGGCGATCGACACCGGGGCTGCGGTGATCGGTTTTTAAAACGACGATGCTCGCACCATTTTCCAGAGCGCGTAGCTGTTCGAGTTTTTCGCGAGTTTCGAGAAAAGCCGGTGGGTAGTTTACAAACTCAAACAGGAAGTCGCGGCGATAGGCGTAGATTCCGAGATGGTGTAAAAATCCCTTGTCCATCTGCGGCCCGGCTTTGTCGCGGTCGAAAGGGATGGTGCTGCGTGAGAAATAGAGGGCGCGTTGCTTTTTATCGACGACGACTTTTACATTGTCGGGGCTGGCAACAGCTTTGGCCTCGCGAAAGGGACTCGCGGCAGTCGCCATTTTGATTTCGGGTTGCTCGATGAGGCAGTAGCTCAGGCGGTCGATCAGTCCCGGCTCGATGAGGGGTTCGTCCCCCTGCACGTTGACGACGATTTCGTAATCGGGATAATTTTTTGCCACCAAAGCAATACGGTCCGTCCCGGTGCTGATGTCTGTCGGAGTCATAACGACTTCTGCACCAAAATTTTTTGCGGCGGTTGAGATGCGTTCGTCGTCGGTAGCGATGACGACTTTATCGACGGTCTCGGCAGACGAGCTGAGTTCCCAGACATATTGGAGAAGCGGTTTTCCAAGGATGGGCTGCAGCGGTTTTCCAGGAAAACGTGAAGACCCCCAGCGGGCGGGGATGACAACTAGTGTGGATTTCATAAGGCGGTGAATTCCTGTAAAATTTTTTCGATGGCTTGCACAGCATCATCGGCGATCCAGTGCGGTGGGCAGTCGTTGCTTTGATTTTTTCCGTAGCCGGTTTTAACGAGGATGCCGCGTGTGCCGGCGGATTTTCCTGCAAGCATGTCGGCGGGTTTGTCACCGATCATCCAGCTTGTGCTGAGGTCGATGTCGTGGGCTTCGGTCGCCTCCAGGAGCATGCCGATTCCTGGCTTGCGTCGTGGAGTGGCGGCTTCGGGTGAGTCCGGGCAAAAGTAAGCAGCATCAATCTCGTGGTCGATCTGGTGCATAAACTCGGTGTGAACCGCTTCGTAATCCTGGAGCGAAAAATAACCGCGCCCGATACCGCTTTGATTGGTGACGAGGATTCGCAGCCAGTTTTTTTCGCGCAATTTTTTTAGTGCCGCCGGAACGTTTGGGAAGACCTGCACGTCTTCGGGTTGTGAGCAATAATCGACCTCCTGCATAAGCGTTCCGTCGCGATCAAAAAAGACGGCCCGGCGTTTCATTGGTCGGTGGGTCCTTTTGTATTAAAAAATTCGATGGCGGTAATGAGGTCAACCGCTCGCTGCAGCACGATGTCCAGGGGCTGGTTTGTTTGCGATTCTTTGTCCGCTTGAATCTCCGGGTTGATGTCTGCAATGAGCGCAGCTTCATTGAAGCGCGGGCCGCTTTTTTCAAAAACAAAAGAGCTGACGCCCTGCTCTTTGCTAAGACTGAAAATTTTATCGAGTTGATCCGCATCGAAGGGAAGGGCGATATCAGGGGAAACGCCGTCCGGAAAAACAGCCGAGCTCCCGGGGATGCCCGCAATGGCAACAGCAACCTCCAGATCGACACCCGGACCCAGCGGAAAATAGTCGAACTCCACGGCCTCGCCGGCACTTTGTGCCCCGATAATCATGGCATTGGCGTATTGACGCAGCGTGGCTGCAAGCACTTCGGCAGCTCCGGAAGTTCGTTCGTTGATCAGGATGACGAGCGTTCCGTCAAAGATCGGATCGCGGTCGGATGTGTAAATGCGCTCCTGTTTATCGTTAGGTTTTTCAACGCGAAAAAGAACGTGTCCCTTACCACAAAAGCGCCGTGCAAACTCCGTCGCCATCTCAAAATTTGTGGAGTAAGGAATCGAGCGAAGATCGAGAATAAGGCCGTGAATTTTTTGTTCGTCGAGGCTTTTTATGACGGCATCCATCTGGACAAGTTCGTTTGAGTCCATGCTTCCGATTCGGACGTAACCCACGCGCCCGTCGAGGACCTCAGCCAGAAAATCATGAGGTTTGTCGGTCTTGTGAGTGGATTCGGAGGGAACAATATCCGCCCCGCTGTCGAGGCGTTCGAGCAGGCCGTTGAGGCGGGCCTGAAGTAATTTTTGCTCCTGGAGAGCGGAGGGATTTACGAAGTTTTTCTGAAGAAGTTCGATAGCCAGGTCCAACTGTTTTGTGCTGAGTAAATCGATTCGTGCGTTAAGAGACTGCGGCAGCTCCGGAGCCGAAGGCTCGTTAGTAGGTTCAGGAGCAGGCGGCTCCTGGGAGGGAATTTCTTTTTGCTCTGGAACGGGTTCGACAGCAATCGGCTCGCTGGAGTTGCTGGTGGGACGCAGGCCGTTTCTTTGAACAGGCGATTCGGCGGCTTTGGGTGGTACCTCCTGGGCGGCTGTTTGGGCCAGGAGCGGGTGCAGGGTTAGCAGGGTGAGAAAAAGGAGTGGGTAAAAAAATTTCATGGGGTTGATCCGATGTCGCTGCGGAAATAATGGTCTTTAAAAGAGATGCTTTTGCAAGCCTGGTAAGCGTGCTTGAGAGCAGTTGGCAGGTCGTCTTTCAGAGCTGTAATTCCGAGGACGCGTCCGCCGGAGGTCACGAGTTTTTCTTCGTGGATTTTGGTTCCGGCGTGAAAAACTTTTACGGATTCGTCGCGCTGCTCCGCCTCAGAAATGCCCGTGATGGGGTGGCCTTTTTGATAACTCCCGGGGTAGCCACCGGAGGCCTGGACCACACAGGCTGCGGCTTTTGAAGACCAGGATACGTCGATTTCACTAAGGCGATTTTCGGCAGTTGCGAGGAGAATTTTTGTCAGATCGCTTTCGAGACGGCGCATGAGAACCTGCGTTTCCGGATCACCAAAACGGCAATTGAACTCCAGGACTTTCGGGCCGTCTTTGGTCAGCATGAGACCGGGAAATAACATACCGCGAAAATCAATTCCGTCGGCCTGCAAACCGGCAACAAAGGGATCGAGAATTTTTTCACGAATGGTTTTGAGCATTTTTTCGTCGGCAACACCGGAGGGAGAGATCGTGCCCATGCCGCCGGTATTTGGCCCGAGGTCGCCGTCGAAAGCACGTTTGTGGTCGCGGCAGTCCGGGCAGAGAAGGTAAGTGTCGCCCGCGACGAAAGCGTGGATGGAGCATTCCGGGCCTTCGAGATATTCTTCGATGAGGACTTTTGTTCCGGCTTCGCCAAAGACTTTTAATTCCATTGCGCGGTGGATGGCGTCCATGGCCGTTTCTTTATTTTCAGCAATAATGACCCCTTTGCCCAGGGCGAGTCCATCGGCCTTGACGACCAGCGGGTAACTTGCCGCGTCGCAATAAGCGCGTGCTTCAGATGCATCTGTGAAATCGGCGGATTTCGCGCAGGGGATGCCGTGGCGCAGCATAAAATCCTTGGCGAAACTTTTGGAGGATTCGAGCTGAGCAGCGGCCTGGCGCGGACCAAAGATGTGTAAACCGGCATCCTCAAAAGCATCGACGATACCTCCGGCGAGTGCATCATCGGGGCCGACAAGCGTAAGGTCGATTTTTTCTTTTTGTGCAAAGTCGAGAAGTGCCGTGGTATCCAGCGCGTCGATGGATACATTGGTCCCGAGAGCCTGAGTGCCGCCGTTGCCTGGGGCGAAGAAAAGTTGGGTGACTTCAGATGATTGTGCGAGCTTCCAGCCGAGAGCGTATTCGCGTCCGCCGGAGCCGATGACCAGGATTTTCATAAACGGGAAAGGGTTTGCATTTATCAGTAGGAGAGGAGCACCACGCGTGGGTAGGGTTGGCGAGGCAGGGTGTTTTTTGAAATGATAAAACTGCGTCCGGGCAGGCGCACAACATCGCGAAATTTTGTGGCAAAAGCTGAGCGTGCACTGCTGCTGCCCATCGGGACAATGACCATGGGACGGAGTTGATTGATGATGCTGATGCGCTCGGAATCTCTGAGGGCACTCGGCATTCCGACAGGCATAAAAAGAAGGTCCACTTCGCCGATGCGCTCGGCCTCTGCACGCGTGAGGTCGCGCTGTAGTTTACCGAGGAAAGCAAAGCGCATGCCGTCCTGCTTCCAGGAAAAAACCAGATTTTGGTTGCTGATGCTGCCTTCTGTGTCGGTGGCCCAGGTTGGGATGCCAAGCACGGTGGTGCCGGTGGCGTTGTTTGTGCCGACGGCCATGCTGCCGCGAAAGACCTGCGGGGAGGCGTCCGTGAGAAAGACGTTGTTGGAGTCGCGGGTTTCGTTTGTAACGAGGATGGCGTTGGGTCGCGGGTCGCGGGAAATTTTATAACCCGTCGTGCCGGGATAAAAAGGATTTGTCAGGATTCGCGAGCCGATGGAATTTTGAATCAGAAAACACATGTGCCCGAGGGCGTCGATGCGGGTCACCTGCTGGCTCCCGATCCCCTGTTGCGGTGAACCGGCGCAGCCTGCAAGGACGACGGAAAGGACTAAAAGGCAAACGCGTTTACTCATGAAGACGCCGAAGTCTAAAGCAGCTTTC
>JBKEBM010000088.1:0-1703 GCA_047973165.1 Chthoniobacterales bacterium | reverse complement strand
TTCAAATATAAATCCGGGATAAGCAATTTGCCCCGCTTGAGCAAAATCTCTTCCGCACTGAAACTCACCGGTCCGTTTGCTGCCTCGGCAATCACCACAGCCCGAATTTTCTCCGCATTTTCTTCGTGAATCTGATTCTCCAAAGCCGCGGGAATCAATACGTCGCACTCCATCTCCAAAAGGCTCGCACTGTCTTTAATAAATTTCCCGCTGCCATATCCATCGAAGCTTCCATGCTCACGCAGATAAGCCTGAGCAGCTTCGACATCGATTCCAGAATCATCCACCAGGCCACCCGAAGCCTCTGCGATCCCAACAATCAAAGCTCCTGCTTTACTCAAGAATTTCGCAGCATAAAAACCAACGTTTCCCAGCCCCTGGACGATGATTTTTTTTCCCTCCACGCCCGGCTCGATGCCGTATTCCTTCATCAGCGACTTGCGTCCGAGGCATTCTCTTATTCCAAAATACACGCCTCTCCCCGTTGCGCCCGTGCGCCCGGGAATCCCGTGCAGGGCCAGAGGTTTGCCCGTCACGCAGGCCGATGGGTGCAACTCATTAAATTTCAAAGCACGGTAGGTATCCGCGATCCAACCCATCTCTCGCTCACCGGTCCCGTAGTCCGGTGCGGGCACGTCGATCGCCGGTCCGATGAAGTTTTTCTTTACCAGTTCCGCCGTGTAGCGTCGCGTAACCCGTTCCAGAAATTCCGCCGACTCCGATCTCGGGTCCACACACACACCACCCTTTCCTCCGCCGAAAGGAACTCCGACAATGGCACACTTATAAGTCATCAGCCCCGCCAGCGCGATGACTTCATCCTGCGTCACATGCGGTGAGTAACGTATCCCTCCCTTGCAGGGCAGGCGGTGGTGACTGTGCTGCGCACGGTAAGCCTCGACTACGACAATCTCTCCCTCATCTGTCTTCACAGGAAACTTCATCCGATAAACGCTGTTGCAGCATTTGATCTGGTCCAGCAGCCCGGCAGGCAGATTGGTCAGGTGGGCCGCACGGTCAAAATACGAGGAAACCGAGGAGTAAAAGGGGTCACGCATGAGGGTGAGCATAGGTCAAACATCGCAGTCGGTGCACGCAAAGAATCCTCAGGAAAAATAAATTTTTATTCAGGATTCCAAACTGCTCACCGTTCCGTAGCGGCGCGAACGTTTTCCGTATTGCTCAATGGCTTTTAAAAATTCCTCTTCTTTAAAATCCGGCCACAAAGTCGGTGTGATAAAAAGTTCGGTATAGCTAAGCTGCCACAGCAAAAAATTTGAGAGCCGCATCTCACCGGAAGTCCGAATCAATAAATCCGGATCGGGAATACCTGCCGTATAAAGATGTTCGGAGAGGCACAGTTCATCGATTTGCTCCGGCTCGATTTGTCCGGCTTTGACTTTGTTAGCCAATGCACGAACGGCATCCACCAGCTCATCGCGTCCGCCGTAACTCAAAGCCAGGATAACCGTGGCCGACGTATTTCCCTTACTTTCTTCCTCGATTTCCTTCAGCAATTTGCGGCAATTTTTCGGTAACTGCGAAGTGCGCCCAATCGTTTTCAGGCAGATATTATTTTTTAGCATTTCCTTCCGCTGTTCTTTTAAAAATCTCTCCAGCAGAGCCATCAAGCCATTGATTTCGGCAGTCGGACGCTTCCAGTTTTCCGCCGAAAAAGCGTAAAGAGTGAGGTAAGAAATTCC
>JBKEBM010000044.1:0-5231 GCA_047973165.1 Chthoniobacterales bacterium | reverse complement strand
ATTTACGAAAAGCTTCTCGACGTGATGTTGAAGGACGGACTTCAGGTTTGGAAAAAACGCTACCGTTTATCCTGGCCTGGCAAGCTGGGGGTTCTAGCAAAGACTTTTCGCATTCGCTGAGTCCGTTTTTGAATCGATATCAGGCTTGTGAGTCGGGTAGGGAGAGGTGATCTCCGGTGAAATCGGCCTCTACTCGACGTGAACCCAGGGCTTGAAATTCGAAAATTTCCCGGCGCATCCAACAAAAAGCGGGTTTCCAGAGGTGCTCTGCACTGGTATTTTTTTTGTGATGATTTCCCGGCGACCAACTTTTCAGATTTTGGACGAGACGGAGGAGTTGCTTGTTTTAAGTAAGGCTCCTGGCGTGATGGTGCATCCCACGCGTCCGAGTGATGAGAGGACGATGCTGCATGATATTCGCGAGTTGCTTGCATATGAAATTGCTGCGGGGGCGACTCCCGGGATTATAAACCGCCTGGACCGTGAGACGAGCGGGTTAGTTTTGATTGCAAAAAATTCCCAGGCTTCGCGTCGCTGTGGCATGGCGATGCAGGAGCGTAAGGTGCGGAAAAGTTACCTGGCAATAGCGTGCGGCGTGCCGGGCGAAGAGCGTTTTGTGGTCGATGAGCCGATCCTGAGACTGAGTGAGACAAAGGACTTTGCCGGTGAGATTTGGCTGAAGCGTGGTGTGCATCCAGAGGGGCAGCATGCAAGGACAGAGTTTCGGGTGTTGCAGCAATGGGAGGATGAGCGTGGGGGTGCCATGTGCTTGCTGAGATGTCATCCGATCACGGGACGCACGCATCAGATTCGTGTGCATCTCTCATGGTATGGACTGCCGGTTCTGGGGGATAAGTTGTATGGTCCGTCGGATAAACTTTACCTGGAGTTTATTCGGACGGGATGGACGGATCGGCTGGATGCGGAGCTGCAGCACCCGCGTCACGCTCTGCATTCATCGGAACTGAGTATCGATTTTGACGGGCAGAAATATTTCTGGAAATGCCCGCTGGCAGAGGACTTACAGGGTTGGTTACCTGGGAGTCTGACCTAAGCTCTCAGCCACCACGGCACGGGCGATGGCTTCGGCCTGTCGCTGTCGTGTGCGTGAGCTTTGGACGTAACGATTGTCGGTGGAGTTTGAGAGAAAACCGAGTTCGGCCAGGATGGCGGGGCGCACGTTATTTCGCAAAACGTAGAAGCGGGCAGTTTTGATTCCGCGATTCGGAGTGCGGAAGACACGCATGAGCTCCCGCTGGACATGGTAAGCCAGGCGTTTGGATTTTTGAGAGTAGTAAAATGTTTCGATTCCGCGTGCGCCCCGGCGTCTTGCAGAGTTGTAGTGGATGCTGACGAATATGGAGTTTCGATATCGCTTTGAGATTTCGGTGCGTCTTTTGAGGCTGATAAGGTGGTCGCTGTCGCGTGTGAGGATAACGCGGAAGCCTCTTCTTTGAAGTTCCCTTTTGAGGCGACGTGCCACATCGAGAGACAGGAGTTTTTCGTCTCTTCCGCGTCTGGCGCGAGTGCCCCGGTCGTGTCCGCCGTGTCCGGCATCGACGATGACCGTTGTGAAATGTCCGGCACCGGGGCCAAACTGGTCATAGCTGGCACAACCACCGAGGATAAAAGTAAGCAGCCCGACTGCAGCCGAGACGAAAAGCAGGCGAAATGCAGTCGCTGGCCAAATATGTCGTGGATAGACGAGAGACATTACTCTTTTACGATCCCTGGCGGTAAAAAATAAAACTGGCGAAAAGAAGCAGGATACCCCAGGCGAGACCGCCGAGGGAGGCCAGTCGCAGGCGGGTGGCAGAGGCGGTGATCCAGGTAATTTGATCTCTCAGAATGTAGGGCATTCCGACCCAGAACAGTCCCAGGATAATCCATGCGTAGGCGAGGATGACCAGGAGTAGTCGCCAGGGGGTTGCTTCGAGGAAGGCGGCGCAAAGTAGAAGTTCGGCAGCAAGGAGTAGGAGTATCCCGAGGGCGCGAACGGCTAAAAACTCATCGACGAAACGCCAGGCGAGAATGGCCATAGCTACAGCAGCGATCTGCATGATGCTGCGAAAACGGGCAAACTCACCGAGGTCCATCGAACCCAGCAGAAGAAAGGCCCAGATGGCTGCGGCTGCGAGCAAAATGGTTCCGATGAAATGATTGCGGGGAAATTTTTTGAGGAAGGAAATGGTCTCTTCCGGGCGCAGGAGTGCCATTGCATGCAGGGCGAGCAGGAGAATGCCGACGGCAAGCCCGGTTTGAAAAAGTCCGATTTGATAAGTCATGAATACCTGGAGAGCTTTATGTAACCTGCAATGGGAGTGACGGCCAGAGGAAAGATGTGGGAAATGGATTAGCGGGTGCTTTTTTCTTTATTGGGCGATTCGCCGACTTCGACCTTTTCCCAGGCTTTGTGTTCGAGGGCGATGACGGCTGCGGCCACTTCGGCGGACTTTTTGCTGGAGCCTTCTCCGCGGGCGAGCTCGAAACCTCCCCAGGTGACACGGCAGAGAAAAATTTTGGAGTGTTCAGGTCCGGTTTGAGTTACGATTTGGTATTCCGGTGCGACGGGGGTGATGGCCTGGAGGATTTCCTGGAGTTGCCCCTTTGGGTTGATCTCTTCGGGTTGTTCTTTGATGGTTTCAAAGAGTTCCCGGGCTTCGTTGAGGATAAAATTTCGTGCGGGCTCGAAGCCGCCGTCCAGGTAAATCGCGCCGACAAGAGATTCGAAGGCATCGGCAAGGGTGGAGGCGCGGCTACGGCCACCGGAGGCTTCTTCGCCGCGTCCCATCATGAGATAGGAGCCGAGGTTGATAGATCGGGCGCGGGTTTTCAGTGCGACTCGTGAGACGATGCGCGTGCGTAGTTTGGTGAGTTGGCCCTCGCTGAAGTCCGGAAAAAGTCGGTAAAGGTGTTCGGTAACGACGAGTTGGAGGACGGAGTCTCCGAGGAATTCGAGGCGCTGATTGTCGAAGGGGTAGTTTTTTCTCTCAAGCGAAATACTGGGGTGCGTGAGAGCTTCTGCGAGAAGGAGGGAATTCCGGAATTTGTAATTCAGCCGTTCTTCCAGCGGATTCATAATGTTTTTCGCCGGTATCTCCGGAGCTTCGACTTCGCTTTGCATAGCTGGGTGTAGTTTAACGAAGTTTGCCGTATGAAGAAAAGTTTTGTTCTGTGACGCCGAGATTTTTTTTGGTACCTAAAACTGTGTCGCTACCAAATAAAAAATCCCTGCACCATCAAATTATCACCTCTTCCCGCAAATCCCGTAAACTTCGTAAATCGCCCCACTCTGCACCACGCATTTTTCGTGCCCCTGTCTCTCGCCTCGTTCAGCTTTCCGCTTTTCACCCCCGCACCGTGCAATCTCAGAATTGCCGGAAGACCGCCTTTCTTTACCTCGACCGGACGGGCATAGTAGCCGGAAACGGGCGCACCCAGGCAGTCCCCTTGCAAATCGAAGGTTGCCAGCCCCGGCTGAGGGGACGGCACTGGTGTAAGTTTAAAATCCTTTGGCACCTCCTGGAGCCGCTTCAACGGCTCTTTCCAGAACGCCGCAAAGTCTTCAGGAATCCCCAGGCTGGGCTGGATTTCCTGTGGATCAAATGTCGCTCCGGCCAAAGCTTTCAAAGGTTTTTCGCCTCCTGAAACGCTGACTTTGCAGAGCAGAAAACCCGCTTCATCCAGCTTTGCCGGGATGCTTGCTTCTCCGTTCTTTAGCGCCGTCGTGCCGCTTGCTACTGAAGTGAGTCCGTTTTTAAAAGCAAAACGATGGGTGATCAGGTGCTCCAGCCCACTCAGCCGGCCATCGCCAATCAGTCCAAGCAGGGTTTCCATATTGCGTCGCACTGTCCAGGGCACATAGGTTAACGGATATTCTGCTCCGGCTTCGAAGTTGGCATCTCTGTATCCCGGACCGGCTTTTGCCGAGCTGATCAGACGAATATTCCCCATATTTGAAGCCATCAATACGGTGATTTTTGCACCTCCTGGAAAAATAATTTTTCCGTGTGGCACACCGTCCGGAGCCAGACTCATCAGAGGCTTGATCGCCTCCAGGGTATCAGTGGCATCGCCACCGAAACAAATACTGGCCGTCTCTATACCGTAAGGCTCTGCCCACGTTTTAATTTTTTCCAGTGCTCCGTCAGACAAAAGAAAACCCGGTATGCGCGGTGGCAAAAAACCCAGGCGATATTCGTTGGTGTCGAATACACAAACCCGGCAACCCGCCAGTTCAAAAAGCCGGGCGGTGATCTGCCCAATCATACCGCCTCCTGCCACGATCACATTTTCCCCAATGCGCGGCGCGGCCTTGTAAACTCCCTCCAGGGCAAAGCAATGCATCGCCATCATTGCAGCCACTGGTAATGACACGGTATCCGGCACCGGCATCACAAGATTCTTCGCTACAATTGTGCGTTCGGCATGAAAAGCTCCCGCTCCAATCGCAACCACTCGATCACCCGGAACGATTCCCTCCACGTTTTTTCCCGCCCGGCTTACCACACCACACTGGCTGTAACCCAAAGTATGGGACTTATTCGAACTTTTCTCCTGACTCCTGAAACGCTGAATCGCCGCCAACTCAGTCCCTGCGCTGACATAGCTGTATTGCGGCATGATCTCAACTCCGTTAAGTCCTGGCTCGCGCATTTCACGAGGCACAGCCTTTAACCCAATGCCGAAAAAAATAGTGTCAGGTTGAAAAAATAATGAGATTTTTATTTTTAGATACTGCCTTCCTTTTCCTGTCTTTCTGCTTTCTTTATTCGATATAGCTTTTCTCGTTTAGTATCCTGCCCGGGATGAATAGAAGTTCAAAAAACAACAGGAATTAGCTTCGCAATCCTGGGCTTTGAGATATTACTATGTTGCGACACTAACACTGATACTTCTTTTTCTTATCTAATACATGAAGTTTAGGGATGAATTTTTTTAAAATCCAAATCCTTGATGGAAACCAATCCAAAACCAAATATCTATAATCAAAGGAAGAAAGGTCAGAGTAGTTATAATTATACTAATATATAGTAATTTACCTTTAATGTAATACTTTATTAAAAGTAAATTAATGAAAAAGCAGAGGATAGATGGTATGTAAAATAATCTTCCAAAAGGAGAAGATAATATTGCTGTATCGATCAAATTTGATCGAAAAGATAAAAATGATATAATATCAAGGGAATCAGACTTATCAAAAATAAAGCAGCTAAAACGAAGAACATTTT
>JBKEBM010000021.1:0-6537 GCA_047973165.1 Chthoniobacterales bacterium | reverse complement strand
GGGAATCCTGCTTATGCGTATGATATTTCAATTTACAGTTCTGTAGATAATTACACAGCGATTATTGCTACTGAGAATAGTGTGACAGGTTATGATGGGTGGAAATCAGTCACTTCTACTATGATTATTGAGGGCGGACAGACGATCAACTTTCGTTTTGCTGTTTACAATGCTCGCGCAGGTTCGGGGGGGCAGATTCGTCTGGACGATCTTGGGTTGGAATTTGGGGTTACAATGATTCCTGAGCCTGGCAGCCTGACTCTTACTTTACTCGCGGGAGGAATCTTTGCGGGCCTGCGAAAATACCGGCGTCGCTTTGTTGGCTGAATAATATCAAATCCCAAAAAGAATTGGATTTTAGTCTCACCGAATTTTTTGCTGTATGAGAAGGAGGGTAAGACTCCTCGTATTCTCCGATACGCGGAGTTTTACCAACGAAGTCAGGTGCCAAAAAGGCCAGAGGACACCCCAACCTTTTTTGGATTTAGTATAATATATATAACGCCGACTGACGTAAGGGCTTGTTTGAGGGCGTATTTGCTAACGAATTCAGAAGGGCGTTAGGCACGCTGCGCCCAGAACTGCGCCCTTCCCTCAGATGTTGACTGATACGACCAGTCACCTCGCAGTGCATCATTTAGCACAAAGTGAAGGCAAAAATCTCTCTCCCCAAGAATGTGCCGCGGTAATTTTTTCCAATCCAGACAAACGTCATCGAAAACCACCACTCCTCCCTTGCGTGAGTATGGTTTCATAATGGCCCATTCCTCAAGAATGCCGCTTGTAAAATGCATCGAGTCCTGAAAAAAGAAATCCCAGTGATCGGTCTCTCCGGCGAAAAGAGTTGGCAGCATTTTGCGCGAATCGCCATTAAGAAACCGTATCTCGACATCCGGAAATTCGTCTCTGCTGCGCTGAAGATTTTCATCGCGATAACGACGAAGCTCCAACCAGTCTTCCATAGGAATCGACATATCCGGGTCTCCGTCGTAGTCGATGGTAAAAATCCGCGCACCTCCGTTTTCCTGGGCGGCTTTGGCCATAACGTAAGTGCCTAAAGCCTCAAAGGTGCCTGTTTCGACAATAACCTTCGGCTGATGCCAGCGAATGGCATTGTAAAGTCGCTTGGCACTAAGCTCGTGAGTGGACCAGGCATGTTTCCAGCGGCTCGCGGGTATTTCAAGTGAAAGACTAAAATCACAAATTTCGGGCCAGACGGATCGCAGGGTTTTCATAAATCCCGCAACGCAATCATGCTTGCCGCAGTCGCGTCAACAAACATCGTCTGTTTTTACTCTGCACTACGCATAAACCCCGACTGCGCCAGTCGGATCGCCTGCTCAATCCCCTTCGACAAATTTTCCTGCTCATGCAAATCCAGCCCCAGGCTCAGTGAAAGCGTATGCTGATTGGAAAAATAAACCAAACACATCCCAATGAGATGAATTAGCAAATGCTGACTGTCGATATCCCGACGAATCTCCCCACATTTTTTGCCGCGCCGGATCGCACGTTCCAGTGCCTCCAGCACCGGTGCCTTGGTGATTTTTTTATCAATCGAAGGAAGATTTTTACCCCCCTGCAAGTTCTCCCAAAGCAAAATGCGAAGCAAATCCGTATTCTCCCAAAGGAAGTTAAAATAAGCCCGCAGAAGCTGCTCGATCGCAACACCCACCGGCGGGTTCTCGCGAAAAACATCCACCTCCAGCTCCGTCAACCGACGGTAAACCTCCTCCAGTGCCTCCCGGTAAAGCCCCTGCTTCGATCCGAAATAATGGTAAACCATCCGCTTAGTCGTCCCCGCTTGCAGCACAAGTTCATCCACACTCACCCCGTCAAAACCACGCTCTGAAAACATTGCCAGCGCCACCTCCAGAAGCTCCTTTCGCGTTTCCCCCGCCGGTCTCCGCCCCTGGCTCTTTATTTTTTGCTTGGCAGACTTTTTTCTTTGTGTAACTAATCGGTTACTTTTCACTCCTTACATTATTTTTATTATGAATACTTCGTTAAAACTGCCGTGCCTTCCTGAAGAGTGCGACGCCTTCCTCTCGCGTCCGACAGCAGGGGCAATTCAAACCGTTAAGCAACTCGATGGCGATATTTTAATCGCCGGTGCCGGAGGAAAAATGGGACCCACACTCGCCATGATGGCCGCGCAGGCACAGGAGGCCTCGGGCCGTAAACGCAAGGTCTTCGGTGTCTCGCGCTTCTCCTCCCCGGAGTCCCGTGAACTCCTGGAAAAAAACGGAATCGAGACTATTCCCTGTGACCTGATGAACGAAAAAGAAGTCGCCAAACTCCCCGACGTTGAAAATATCATCTTCATGGCAGGACAAAAATTCGGCACTTCCTCCGGCCCCGAACTCACCTGGGCAATGAACACCCTCGTCCCCGCCAACGTCGCCAAACGCTACCCCACATCCCGCCACGTCGCCTTCTCCACGGGCTGCGTTTATTCTTTTGCAAAAACAAGCTCTGGTGGCAGTCGCGAGGGTTCAGAGACCAACCCGCCCGGCGACTACGCAAATTCCTGCCTGGGCCGCGAACAAATCTATTCCTATTTCGCAAAAACAACCGGCACACCGGTCTGCCTCTTCCGGCTGAACTACGCCATTGATTTTCGCTACGGAGTGCTTCTCGACATCGCCGTCAAAGTCCACGCCGGAGAGCCTGTCGATGTCAGCATGGGCCACGTCAACCTCATCTGGCAGGGCGACGCCAACGCCCGCGCCATCCAGAGCCTCGCCCTAGCCGACTCCCCGGCTCGCCCTCTCAATGTCACCGGACCAGAAACCGTCTCCGTCCGCGAACTCGCCCTCCGATTTTCAAAACTCTTCGACAAAGAAGCGCAAATCACCGGCCAGGAAGCCGACCATGCCTGGCTCTCAAATGCCGGCGAATCCATCCGCCACTTCGGCTACCCCGAAGTTGCGTTGGACTCCATGATCGAATGGGTCGCTGCCTGGGTTCTCTCCGGTGGAAAAACTCTCGGCAAACCCACCCACTTCGAAACCCGCGACGGCAAATTTTAAATCATCACAAAAAAAATATAACGACCATGACAACTCAGGAACTTCGCTCCTTAATTTTCAAAGGCCTGGCCATTCCCGCCCAGCCACTGGCACTCGACGCTGACCGCAAGCTCAGCGAAAAACACCAGAAAGCCATCACCCGATATTACTTCGATGCGGGCACCGGCGGACTCGCCGTCGGAGTCCACTCCACGCAATTTGAAATTCGCGAACCGCAGCACGGCCTCTTCAAACCTGTGCTCGAACTCGCCTCCCAAACTCTCGATGCTGAACTGGAAAAAACTCCACGCCCTTTCATTAAAATTTCCGGCGTCTGCGGCCCGACTCCGCAAGCCATACAGGAAGCCGAATTCGCAAAAAGCACAGGCTACCACGCCGGCCTGCTGAGCCTGGCCGCCCTCCGCGACAGCAGCGAAGATCAACTCCTGGAACACTGTCGCGAGGTCGCATCCGTGTTCCCAATCATCGGATTTTACCTGCAACCCGCTGTCGGTGGACGCGTACTGCCATTCAGCTTTTGGAGAAAATTTGCGGAAATTCCAAATGTCCTTGCCATTAAAATCGCACCCTTCAACCGCTACCAAACCATCGACGTTGTCCGCGCCGTCATCGAAGCCGGACGCGACGACATCGCGCTCTACACCGGAAACGACGACTCCATCGTTACCGACCTCCTTACTAACTGGAAGTTCCCGTACACCGGAGAAATCAAGTCCCGCCGCATCGAAGGTGGCCTCCTTGGCCACTGGGGAGTCTGGACAAAAAAATCCGTCGAGCTTCTGGAGGAAATAAAAGTCGCCCGCGAAAAATCAACCCTCGATGCAAAGTGGCTGGAAACTGCTACCGCCGTTACCGACATGAACGCTGCCCTCTTCGATGCTGCGAACCGCTTTCGCGGCTGCATCCCCGGCATCCTTGAGGTCCTCCGCCGCCAGGGGCTCACGCTGAACAATCACTGCCTGAATCCCGACGAAGTTCTCTCACCCGGCCAGGCCGAAGAGCTCGACCGCGTCTGCGCCGCTTACCCCGAGCTTACGGACGACGGTTTTGTAAAAGAAAATCTCGACCGCTGGCTGTCATAAAAAATCCTGCATGGGACTCTCAGCATTTGAAATCATCGGACCCGTCATGGTAGGCCCCTCAAGTTCACACACTGCCGGAGCCTGCCGTATTGGCTGGGCGGCAAGACACATCTTTGGTGCACAGCCCGAGTCCGTTTGTTTTCATCTGCATGGTTCTTTTTTTGCAACCGGTGAGGGCCAC
Organism: Chthoniobacterales bacterium; assembly: GCA_047973165.1. Classification (GTDB taxonomy): domain Bacteria; phylum Verrucomicrobiota; class Verrucomicrobiia; order Chthoniobacterales; family JBKEAD01; genus JBKEAD01. The sequence goes on along the minus strand of JBKEBM010000021.1, from coordinate 2,242 downwards.
GGCACCCGCGAAGCTCTCGTGGCCGGCATCCTCGGGCTCTCTGCCGACAACGACGACCTGCCAAAATCCTTTGACCTCGCTGCAAAACAAAGCCTGCAATTTGAATTCAGACAAATCGACCTCGGCGATCAGGCTCATCCCAATAGCGTGCTCATCGAACTACAAAAAAACGAAGACACCCAAAGCATCCTCGGAGCCTCCGTCGGCGGTGGCTCCATCATAATCCAAAAAATTGGCCCCTCCGAAGTCTCTCTGCGCGGCGGCCTTGAAACTCTTCTGCTCTGGCACCGTGACACGCCCGGCTTTCTTGCACGCATCACCGCTGTCCTGTCCTGCCTCGAAATTAACGTTGCCAGCATCCACACCAGCCGAAAAGAACGCGGTGAAGACGCCCTCACCGTCATCGAAATCGACGGCCACTTCCCCCCCGCCCTGCTGGAACTCATCACCTGCATCCCCGCCGTGCACCATCACTCCCTCCTGCCAATTTTACCGGGATTTTAATTTTTTCAGAAAAGCTAGTGGAGTATCAATTTCAAACAGGCAAAGAACTCCTCTCTCTTTGTGAAAAACATTCTCTCAGCATTGCCGAGCTGACCATTCGCGCCGAGGTCGAACAAAGCGACCACAGCCGTGAGGAAATTGAAAAGCGCATGCTGGACTATTATGTAAACATGAAAGCCTCCGTGCAAAAGGGGCTGGAAATAACCGAACGCAGTCGCAGCGGCCTCTCCGGCGGAGACTCCCGACGCATCCTCCATCACAGCCAGGGCGACAACATCAGCCCGCTTGGCGAAACCTTCGAGCGTTCCATCGCCTACGCCCTCGCCGTCCTCGAAACCAACGCCGCCTTTGGACGCATCGTCGCAACTCCCACTGCCGGCAGCGCGGGAATCTGTCCAGCCTGTCTTTTAACCTGGCAGGAACAGCGCAAAGCAAGCGACGCACAAACTGCAACCGCCCTCTTCACTGCCGCCGGAGTCGGACGCGTGATCGGCTACGGAGCCTGTTTTTCCGGTGCCCAGGGAGGCTGCCAGGCCGAAGTCGGCAGTGCCGCCTGCATGGCCGCTGCTGCTCTGTGCGAACTCGACGGCGGCACTCCCGCCCAAAGCATAAACGCAGCCGCACTCGCTTTACAAAATACTCTCGGCCTCATCTGCGACCCAATCGGTGGCTACGTCGAAGCGCCTTGCATGATGCGAAACGGTCTCTTCGGAATCCACGCCTTCGGAGCCAGCACCATCTCCCTGAGCGGGGTAAAAAGCATCGTTCCATTTGACGAGGTCGTCGGTGCCCTGCGCGAGGTCGGGCAAAAAATGCCCCGCATTTTTAAAGAAACCTCCCAGGGCGGTTTGGCCACCACCCCCAGCGGCCTGAAGTTTATGCCGCGTCAACAAAATCTGAATCAAAACCAATCGACCTGATACCAGCACGTGAGCAGAAACGCGCAGGTGCAAGCGAGACAGTTTAAATCTGACGAAAAAGCAGCTTGTCCGGATCGTGATCACTCAGACCAGGATGACCAGCCACCGCTGTTCCCGGAACAGCCGTGAAAGCTCAAAAGAGCTGGAGCATTAGCTGCTTACTTATAAATCGAATCGATCACGTCGCCGTAGCGCCGGGTGATCACATGGCGCTTGAGCTTAAAAGTATTTGTCAGCTCGTCTCCGACTTCAAAATTCTTTTCGATGAGTCGCCACGTCGTCGGACGTTCAAAGGATTTGAAGCCATTTTCCATGCAGAGTAATTTTCGCAGCTCGATTCCCAGAATTTCCTGAACCTGCGAATTCGTTTTCAGGTCTTCAAAGCATGACGCTGAAACCCCGGCGGACCGGAGAGCCTCTGTGTCTGGCACGATCAGCACGCCCAGAAATTTCTGGTCCTGTCCCACGACCATGCACTGACTGACAAAGGGTGACTCCACGATGCGGCCCTCGATGGGAACCGGCTCCACATTTTCACCGCTCAGCAAAACGATTGTTTCCTTCGAGCGTCCCAAAATTTTCAGGCAGTTATTGTGGGTCACCATTCCGATGTCCCCCGTATTGAGCCACTCTTCCCTGAGCACTTTGTCCGTCGCTTCCTGATTTTTATAATATCCTTTCATGACCTGCGGGCCCTTTACGTGAATCTCTCCGCGCAAAGCCCGCCCCTCATGGGGTTTAGTGGGGTTCGGAAATAAAATCTCTCCCGATTCCAGGTCCACGATGCGCAATTCAAGCTCCGGAAAAGTTCGCCCGAC
>JBKEBM010000144.1:0-3845 GCA_047973165.1 Chthoniobacterales bacterium | reverse complement strand
ATGAAGTCATGATTTCCCAGCACACCGATGGGATTTTTACCAAGCTGTGGAATCAGCGTTTTCATTTCACCCAAAGAACGATCAGGCGAACCTGCGATACGATGATGGAAGTCTCCCGTGACTACGCAGAGATCAAAAGAGGTTTTTGCCACGAGAGCGCAAATTCGTTCATTCAGTGCGGGATGAATATCGATATGCAGGTCGCTGAGCTGGAGAAGTCGAAACCCATCAAATTCCGCCGGAAGGTCCTCAAAAAATACCTCGTTGTGACGAAGGCGAATATTTAAAAACTGACGATGAGCGTATCCGTAAAGACCGCTGATACGAAGGGTCAGAGCCGCCAGAGAATCAACAGGGATAAAGCGCTCCAGCACAAAAAAACCTCGTCCCTGATGTGTCTCCCGCACCCAAAGCCCGGCTTGTTTCTGAATGCGCTGGCGAAGGAGATCGTAACCAAGCCGATCAGCTAAAGCACGATAATCTGTTTTTTTTGAAGCCTCTTCCGGTGTCATACCTGCGTATCAAAGAGGCTTATAAATTAAAGTCCTTTGAGACAACAAAAGAATCTGACTGCTACAAGGCCCCTAAGAAGTAGCTGGATTCAGGTCGCTTTTCAGACGCTCGTAATTATTTTTTATGAGGATAAAATTATCTCCCTTATCGCCACAGTATTCACATATCGCCAGGGCGCCCTGATAATAATTTGAAGCCTGTGTCGTATTCCCGCGAAGATGATAAATAACCGCCAGGTTTCCCATGGATTGAGCAACCTCCGGATGGTTTGGTCCAAAGCTGGATTCACGAATTGCCAGGGCCGATAAATTTAAATTTTCAGCCAGGTCCAGGTCGCCGATCTGTGTCTGGGCGACGGCAAAATTATTCATTACATCTGCCACATGCGGGTGCTCTCGCCCATGCATGCGAGCAGCCACCTGAATCGCCCGCTCAAAAGCCGAGACTGCACGATCCATTTCTCCGGACTTTCGATAGATAGCTGCCAGACGCGTCAAAATAGCTACATGCTGACTGTGATCCTCCGCATCGTCAAAAGCCGTAAGAGCCTTTTGCAGGCTTCGCGCAGCCGACTCATTTTTTCCCAGACCTTCCAGAACAAACCCTCGCTTGGCGGCGACCCGACTGGCAGATGTAAACCATTTGTGCAGGGAGGACAAATCGTAAGCTTTACGATAATACTCAACAGCCTGCTCATCTATCGAAGCCGCCTCACAAAGGTCGCCCGCAATTTCATAAGCATCCGCCAGACGTGGTGTATCTGCCCGAAGGAGGCTCTCAGCCGAATCTACAAAAGCCTGTGCAACTCCGGCATGTTCCGAAATCTCTGCCTGCTCCCGTCGGGAAGCAAGTTCAGAGCACAGCGTGTCCCAGAGGTTTACAGTTGTCATAGAGGGACTCGACATAACCTCCAGAATCGATTTTTTGCTTTAAAAATGCGAGGAGAAACTACCAAATTTTTAATTGCAGAAGGAGAGATTGGCTTGTAGCGTAACGCTCTTATTGAAGAAACCGGGCCTGAAAGTAAGCCGCCGTCAGAGCGATCGTCCGTAAGTAGTCGATAAGACAAACTGCCTCGTGGTGTAAAGGTAGCACTGCAGATTCTGGATCTGTTTGTCATGGTTCGAATCCATGCGAGGCAGCCACCTTAAAAACATTCAAGTTCAACTACTTCCACCAGTTTTTTTAAATTTACCCCTAGACGATTCTTGATGATTATAGATGATCTTAGACGATAAATAGAATACTTTTAGAATACTTTTTTTATTTATTTTTTGGAATGATGCTGCAGGGGAAAAGAAAAAGGAGGCTCATTGCCGCCTCCTTTTAAAATCCTCGGGCTAGGGGGAACTTCCTTTTTCATTAAAGGTCCGCAGAGCCTCTAAAATAGAGCCTCCGCAGCCTTCCTCGCGTGCGTGCGCGTACGCGTGTGCGCGTGAGAAAAAAGTGCCTCAAGTGCCTCACATGATGATCATCAACGACTTACAATAAATATAAGTGCCTCAAATGTGCCTCACATGTGCCTCAAGGTGCCTTTATGGTACCTTGTGTGCTCCGGTTCTCTATTTCGGCCCCCCGGGCTGCAATTTCAGGCCAACCCAGCCTCTTTTTCCTCGGCTTCGACAACGGCCTAAATTTTTACTATAAACTATTTTTCTCCTTGTGAAATCCTCCTCAAAAGCCAACCCTACAGCCCTTTTTAGGTGCCGGGAAAGTCCATCATCCCGCCCTAGCTCCAAACTCATCGAAATTTGATAGCTCTCCAGTAAATCACTACTTGTCAAGTACGCTGAAGGCTCAACCCATACATGCGCCCTGACCCAGGAAATAAGCGGGTCTGAAGCGTCATCATCAATTTCTGGTTCCCTCCAGGCCAACGCCTCAGCCGCCCTAGGTAAGCGATCCAGCAAACGTGAACGCTCAATCGACAGTGAAATCCCAGAAACAGCCAAGCCTCCGGCAATGTACGCTCGAACGGCTATTGGTCTCACCCTCTGCCACTCGGGTTCTGAAAGATCGCCGCTCACGTTGCGAACATCCGTGATCAGTCGATCCCACCCCCCCAGCCTGTAAACCAACCCTGCGATTGCGCAGCCAACCACCCACAATCGGGCCTCATCTTCCGCCGGCCAAATCTCAGGGAAATAATCACGAATATGTGGCCAGAAATCCCTAAACTTCACCCCAGCGTCCAGGGGCAGGGAATGCTCCTCGCAAAGTTCCTGGTAACTTTCTATTTTCGTTATTCTACACAAATCTGCATTTTTTAAATCCTTTGGATCCTGGACAACTTCCATGGCCACAACTTCCTTTTTTTCTTTTTTTTCTTTTTTACTTGACTTTTTATCTTTCATAACTCTTTGATTATTAATTGTTTATATTGAAATTCCAAAATCACTTTTGTGGCCATAACTTCCTTTTTTTGATTTTTTCCTTAATTTAGTTAGGGGGGGGTTTAGTAATTACTTTTTCAGGTTCATGCATGTAAGACGAGAGGGCCTGCATCCGAACCGTTTCACCTTCGACTGAGGCTGAGATCACGGTTCCATTTTTGCGCCTCCGCAAGGAAATTTCAGGGTCCGAAACCTCCTGGAAAAGTAGCCCTAATTGTGCAGCCGAGGGTGTTTTTTCAACCCTGGAAAAAGGTTTTTTTATCCAAAGTTTTTTGGCCATTTCGGCAAGCTTTTGAAGGGCCGGAAGTCGTTTTTTACGGCCCTTTACGGCCGCCTCCATAGGTTTGTCCAAGTGGTCAATTTGCTTGCCTTCCGCAACAACTCTAATAATCCGATCTTGTCGCTTCCGAGAACCTTTTCCAGGCTCAAATATTTGCTCACCAAATTGATCTTTACACCATTCAAAATTCTGCAATTCCGATAAAAATTTAGGCGCAATATTTAGTCTCTTTTGAAGGTCTTTAGTAGCGATCAATATGACCACGTGAACATGAGGATGAAAGGTGTCATGATGTTCACAAACAACCCACCTGCTAACGCCCATTTCACGCATTAGCAGAGGTACAGCCTGTTTTGCTTTCTCATACCACACAGAACGATCTTTTTCAGGCAACGTGTCGTCACCTGAAATTACAAGATGACGAGCTTGTTTTCCTTTCAACAACTCTGTTCCGCAAATCAACGCCTCTGACATCAATTTTGCATCTCTAATTGCATGACCATACCCACACAAATCGCCGTACAACCCAAGCTCTTGCTTATCATTCAGAAGCCTGTCGTTTCCTGCCGGAATTCTCTCCGGTAACCCGTGCCTTTTTTCTTTGCTTGGCTGCATGCAGTAAGCAAGTGTTTCCTCTGCATTAGCACCGCCCTTTAATA
>JBKEBM010000070.1:0-21466 GCA_047973165.1 Chthoniobacterales bacterium | reverse complement strand
TTATTCCGAGAAAAAAAGTCACGAAATCCAGACGTTGTCCCTTCAGCAGGATCTTCTCTGTTCAGGGTAACAACGGAATCGGGGGCAATCACTCATCCACCCGGCAGGCCTATATTATTGCTGTCTTCTTCGAAATCGGGATTCAGGAGTTGTTTGCGTAAATGTGTGTCTGAGCCAGACGACTCCCCCTCCGTCGGCTGCAATATCTCACTCGTTCTTGATAAACTCGGGCTGCCAAACTCCCTCCGCTGCTGGCAAATAAAAGGGAACACCTATGAAAAATTTCGTATCGCCGAAATCGCCCCCGTGATTGACGGAAAACTCGCCGTCTATGAAATCGATCATCACGAATGCATCGGCTATATCCTTGCGCCCGACGAGCCACCCCAAACCCTCGTCGCTTTGCAAAAACACCTCGAAGGCCGCTTCGAGCGCCTGGCTCCCCTCCAGTCTACCAAACAAAAGCGCCTTCAGGAAACAGATCGCACCCTGGATGACTACGCCAAACTCCCAAACGCCCACATCTTTTTCTCCTACGAAGAATTCATGAAAGGCCGGGTTGTGGAATAAAGCAAATCTGCCTATTATTTAATCCCGATGAAACATTTTGAAGAGCAGCAGCTCACCTCAGACATACTCATCGCCGGTGGCGGTCCCACCGGCGTAGCCTGCGCACTCAGCGCATCCCGCCAGGGGCGCAGCGTAATACTTTGTCAGGACCGCCCCGTCCTGGGAGGCAACGCCAGCAGCGAAGTCCGTATGCACATCGTCGGAGCAAACAGTTTTCGCGAAACCAAAGACCTGCATCTCGAACCCCGGGAAAGCGGTATCATCGAAGAAATTCGTCTGGAAAATGCCGTTCGCAACCCCCAGCGCTCCGCCGCTTTTTTCGACCTCATCCTTCTCGAAAAATGCCGGGCCGAACCTAATCTGCAGCTTCTGCTGAATACCTCCGTCGTCGCCGCAAGCAGCGAAAACCGCCGCGTAACCGAAGCCAAAGCCATCCGCGCCTCGACCGAAGACATTTTTCACATTCGCAGCCAGGTCTTCATCGACTGCACCGGAGACGGGGGGCTCGCTGCTGCGGCAGGTGCCGCCTTCATGTCCGGACGCGAAGACCACGAGGCCCACGGAGAATCTTTTGCCCAGGAAAAAGCCGACGATAAATGTCTCGGCTCCACCCTCCTTTTCATGGGCAAAAAATTTGATCGCCCCATGCCCTTCATCGCCCCTGCCTGGGCGCGAAAATTTACCGAAGAAGATTTTAAACTCCGCTCACTCGACACCTTCGAATACGGCTACTGGTGGATCGAATGGGGCGGCCAACTCGACACAATTAAAGACAACGAAAACATCCGCGACGAGCTCCTCGCCATCGTCATGGGCGTCTGGGACCATGTAAAAAACAGCGGCAAACACCCACAGTCCGAAAACTGGGCACTCGACTGGTTTGGATTTCTCCCCGGCAAACGCGAGAGCCGCCGCTTTATCGGCCAGCACATTCTCACCCAAAGCGATCTGCAGAACTCTGTCCCCTTCTCCGATACAATTGCCTACGGTGGCTGGCCCATCGACCTCCACCCTCCCGAGGGCATCGACCGCCCCGATGAGCACCCCTGCATTCAGCACAAGCTGCCCTGGCTTTACGACATCCCACTGCGAGCCTGTATCGCTCGCGACTTCGACAACCTGCTTTTCGGTGGGCGCAATCTCTCGGCCACGCATGTAGCCTTTGCCTCCACTCGAGTCATGGCCACCTGCGCAGCGGTCGGCGAAGGAATCGGCGTAGCCGCCAGCCTCGCCTGTGAAAAAAAGATCCCTGTCGCCTCCCTGCCTGGCAATCCCGATCTCATGACCGAAATTCAGGATCGTCTTTTAAAACAAGACGTATTCCTCATCGCCCGAAAACCCAGTCACGAAAATCTCGCCTGGCCAGCAAAAGTAACTGCCTCCGGCGAGACACCTGACGGCCCGGCTCAAAACGTCCTCTCCGGAATCAACCGCGCCATACACGCCGACCTTCCCGAAGACCGCCGCCAGCCCGGCACCCATCGCTGGATAAGCGAGGCAAAACTCCCCGCCTGGCTCCGACTCGACTGGCCGGAAGCCATCGCGGCCAAAGAAGTCCGAATCACCTTCGACACCGGACTCCACCGCTACCTCACCCTCACCCAAAGCGACAGCTACCACGCCTTTATGACTTGGGAGCAGGGTCAGCCCGAAACGGTTCGGCACTACCGGGTCGAAATCCAAAAGGATCAAAAATGGCAGCAACTCACCGAAGAAAAAAACAACTGGCAGCGGCTGCGCTACCACCCGATTCCAAAGGAACTGCAGGAAGGGATTCAAGCCATCCGAATCACCGTCGAATCCACCTGGGGCATCGATCACGCCCGTATCGTAAGCCTGGCTGTTTATGGTTTAATTCGCACAGTAAATTTCTTCACTGGCGGATCCTGAATGAGGGAGCTTTTTACGATAAATGCTGCCGTGGGAACTTTGGAATCGAAGTGCTATTTGAACTTAGGCAGACTATATCTTTAGTCAATGTCCACATTGGAATTACAGGAAATCGTTGCAGCCAATGCCCGCTCCATTGCAGGGCTGAAAGAATCGCAGGCTGAAACCGACCGGCAGATGAAGGAGACAGACCGAAAACTAAAAGAACTGAGCAGCCTGTTTAGCAGTCAGTGGGGCAAGCTTGTTGAGGCCCTTTTACGTTCGGGTTTGCCTAAGCTTTTTCGCGCTCGCGGACTTGCTGTGACAGAGCTTAGTCGTAATGTGGAAGTCTTGGACAAAGTCTCGGGGGAAAAGCGTGCAGAGATCGATGTATTTTTACAAAACGGGGGTGAAGATGTGGCCGTGGAGGTAAAAACGACCTGTCGTCCGAAGGATGTGGATGAGCATATTGAAAGGTTGCAACTGCTTCACGGGTTAATTTCTGCGTATGGTTCGGGCAAAAAACTTTATGGAGCAGTTGCTGCGTTGAGATTTGAGTCCGGCGCAGATACTTACGCAGAGAAAAAGGGGCTTTTTGTATTAAAATGCACAGATAATATTGCGACAATAGCTAACCCCGGGAATTTTCGACCAAAAGCCTGGTAAACATGGGCAGTGCTTAATTCCGGAGATAGATGGGAAGGGAGTATTATGGTTGAGAGCGATAGCTCACGTCGATCTGAGCATCATATAGAACCTCCGGGAACTCGATAGCCCCTGCCTCAGTGATTCGAAAGATAAAGAATCTGTCATCACGCACCGACTTCTCTCCGCTTCTCCCAAGGATTATCACCTGCAGTTTGAACAGTCCCGCTTTGCTCAGACCCACCGGTATGCTGACAGCGATCTCATTTTTTCCTTTTTCAAATGGATAGCCTGGAGATTGCCAGTTGGGTGGATAAAAGTAACTGCCAACCCGTTTAAATCCGCCCGGGGCAGGATCACCTTTGGCGGGGCGAATGCTAAGATGCTCCGGAGCAGCCGTTCCGTTTTTTTCCACCTTGATTTGTAAGTGAAGTTGGCTCTGAGTTGGATCAGGTGTGATCTCCATTTCCTGAATGCGGATTCTGGCGCGCCTTACCTTTCCGGGGTAAGTGGAGTGAAGTGTCGAAGTCGCCTGACGAGAGGCTATACCCACCGCGATCTCATTACTTCCCGCACGGAGCAAATCCGGCTTTACGGAAAAGGTGATCCAGCCGTTATCGACCCTGCCATCAGACAAAGGTGTATCATTTAAAGTAAGCTGTATCGTCTCCGGCTTCGGAATCGGACGAATATTCAGACGCAACAGGACACGGGCACTTTTTCCCTGAGCAGAGGCTGCCTGAAAATCTTCAGCAGTATCGATTGAAAAACGAAATGCTTCTCCGGCAGAAAGTATCCGGGGGTTATCGGGCGAGACATTTGTCAGCCGACTGAACGAAGCTCCACCAGAGAGAAATTTCCCGGGATCGCCGGTGCGAACCGTCGCGAAGTATCGCTTGTTCAAGCCTGGCAGTGCTTTGGGGTTGCCGATTTCGTGCCACCACGGTGAGTTGCCGTTGAAAGAATTAAAAACGTAGATACCTTTGGCTCCTGCCTGCCAGGCATTGGCGGCTCGTGCACGGTAAACCTCCGGAGTCGAGCGTTTCGACAGCGGGTCTGTCGCCTGCGTGATACGAGATTCACTCAGGCAGGGATAGACGGGAAGGTCAAAGCGTTTGCCCAACTCCACACTGTAAGACCATGGGTTGAGGCGAAAGTAACCGGTCATACTAACAAAATCTATCCATCCCTCTTTGAGCCATTTTTCCACGTCGAGACCGATTTCGCGGCAGTATTCCAGTGAGTCCGGAATGCGTATGGAAAGCAGGATAGGCTTACCTCGTTTTTTTCCTTCAGCTCGGATCATCTCCCGAATTTTGTGGATAAGATCAGACATTTTTTCTCGGTCTTCGTCTGTTGCTTTTCCGCCGCTGGCAGCACTTTTAAAAAAAACGGGGTGACGGAAAAAGTCCAGCTCCACGCCGTCCACATCGTAGCCTTTGGCAACCTCTTCGACAAAACTGAATGCTTTTTTGCGAATCTCTTCCTGGCCGTAGTCCACAGAGGTTCGCTTGCCGTGCAGCAAAGGAGTCTTGTCGGAGGAGACCAACAGCTCGGGGTGTTTTTTCTTGAACTCCGGCAAGAGCAGCGGGTTGGCATCATCGTGTGTATCATTCATCCGCATAGCCCAGATGATCTCCTGGTCGTTTGCGCGTGCAAACTCGATCATCATTTTGAGAGGGTCTGTCCCTTTGGATAAAAATTCCGGTATTGCGTTGTAGCGGTATCTTCCTTCTGTAATCAGGAATGGTTCTCCTGCTTTGGTGTTGTGGGAAAAACTTCCAAAAGAACCTGCCGTTGTATCATAAACGATGGTATCGACCTGCGAGCCGATAAGCGGGGTTGCACGGATGGCCAGGAAATCTTCTTTGCTTCGGATGGGCACTCCTGAAACACGGACTTCGCCTCCATCGTTGTTTTGAATAATCCGGCGTTCTCTCCACTTTGCCTTCTCGTGCAGTGCGGCAAAAGAGTCTTTTGAGAGCGTTTGTTTTTTCGGTTTATTCAGCCTTTCAAATACGAAGAGGCCGGCAACCACCAGCACCAAAAAGATCAGAAGTATCCTCATTCTTCGTGAGTGATCGTGAGGCCGACGAGGTTGCAACTCTGACCAATCCGGGTGCTGCGGATGCGCAGAGTCGTCAGGTCGAGGAGATCATTTCGCCAGGCAAGATTTTCTCCGACCAGTTTACCGTTGAAGTAAAAGTCAAACTTTCCGGATTTTTCTCCGCTGAGATAGGCTGTGAATTTAAAGGTATTTACTTCATTCGGTGTGAAGGTGACGCCGGGGATCGTTACGAATGCAGCACCGTCGTAGTAAGTGACATCACCTTCTGCATTTCCGCCGAGTCGTATCTGCGGACCGATGTCTGAATATGTGGTTCCATTGCCTAACTGAATGTCGAAGTAACCCCTCGGATTATTTGGAACTACAGAGAACTCCACGGTGATTTTTCCATCGGAATAAGCGTCGGGAAAACTATATAAGCTGTAAGCAGTATCGACGATGTTGATTCCTCGCCGTCCGTCTGCCATATCCACCGCGCGGGCGCGGGAATTGAAGGCCCATTTTCCCTGGCCGTCATTTACGACACGCAGGACCGTATTGGAGGGATAGTAAATCGTATCCGAAAAATCGGTTTCAAGAAGAGTGTCGGCAGCGACGGCTGATACCGACAAAAAGGATGTGACTGCGAAAGCCAGAGAGAGGGCTGTGGCGGGTATTGGTTTCATTAACTGAATTTATCGTTACGGGTGACAATCTGTTCGCCCGAATGCTTGCCGCCGCAGATGCGCTTTCGGGAATTAAGCCCTGCTTCGATATTTGCGTGCAAGCCCGCCGAGTAACAGGGCGACCAGCGCGAGGCTTGCCGTCGAAGGCTCGGGGATGCTGGAGATATTAATAGCAATGAGTTGAGAGTCTGCGCTGCTTATCGAATTGCGCATACGCAGAGCTGTCAGATTTGAGAGATCGTTTCTCCAGTCCAGTCCAGTGGCCACACGTGTATTTCCCGCGTAGAAGTCAATCGTATTGGCTTTGGCTCCATCTATGTAAGCGATGAACGAAAAGTCACTGGCCACGTTCTCCGTAAAAGTAGTGTCGGGAATCGCTACGAAAGCACTTCCGTTATAGTAAGAGACAACGTTAGTCGAAGTCCCACCAAGTCGAATCTGTGGACCGATATTTGAATTACCGGTTCCATTGCTCAAACTAAGCTCAAAATAACCGTTTGGCACGCGCGGAATGACTGAAAACTCCACTTTGATCGCATCTGTCGTATAGCTGCTGTCAAAGTTGTAGTAGCTGGTGCTTGTATTTGATGTGTTCTGGACTCCTCTCACCCCGCCGCCGGTGTCCAGGGCGCGGACACTTGAGTTAAAAGCCCAGGCTCCAAGTCCGTCATTGACGGTGCCTAAAGCGGTTGAGGGAGGATAGAGTGTCGTATTTGAAAAATCGGTGTCGAGTATGACGACTGCGGCTCCTGCGACGTTCGGAAAAAAGGAAACGGCAGCGACCGCCAGGGCAAGTATTGTTACAGGTATTAGTTTCATAATGGGGATTGTCGTTTGGATTTATTGGTATGGATTTTAAATTTTTTTACTGATTGGTGTATCGGCCTGAGAACCTGACCGAGTCTCCGGCTCTTTCCGTTGCTTCCTGGAAAGAGTCTCTTCCACGATGGCCCGCATGGCTCTGCTGGCGGCACGCTGCAATTGCATACGGATTTGATCCTGCACGGCATCGGCCTCTCCTCTGCGGATGCAGTTGACAATTTTGCGATGTTCATCAACGACACTGTTCATATGCTGAACAATCCAGTCTTCACTGGGGGTCGGACGAATCTTCCGTGCGAGATAAAGATAAAAAACGTAATGGCACTCATCGAATAAAAGATCGAAATTATTTATGATGCGTTTGTTGTGGCTGGCAGCAACCAGGGTCTCATGAAACATCCGGTCCAGGTTTGCCCATTTTGACGAGCCGTAGTTGCCTACCTCTTCTTCCATCTGATCGCAAATCATCTCCATTTGGAGCAGCTCCGCTTCTGTTGCCTTTCGGCAGGCTGCCCGTGCACTGGCGACCTCGAGTGCCTCACGAAGTTCGTAGAGCTGGGGCACTTCCTCCGCAGAATAGTCTCGCATCCGCACACTTTGGTTTTTGTCTCCGCGCACCAATCCTCCGCGCTCAATGAATCTGGCAATCGCTTCCCGCACGGGAATGCGACTCACACCGAGATTCCGCGCCATATCCCGCTCTGTGATTTTCGATCCCGGCGGCAAATCACCGGAAAAAAGAATACGCGCCATCCGCTTTTCCAGCGGTTCGGTTGCTTCAGGTGAGGGTTCGGTGAGAGCGGCCATGTATGCAATAATCTATTTTGGAATACCAAAGTCAAATAATTTTAAAAAAAATTTTCAAAATTAGCTTTGACGCCTTTATATTCATTATGAAAATTGGAATACCAATGTATAAAAATAATTTTCTCGAACTGATCCCCGCTGTTCTGACTCCTTGTTCCCAGGCGGGAAAAATCGATCCGGCCTCCATGCAGGCACTCTGCCGTTTTCTTTACAAAGAAGGAGCGACGGGACTCTTCGTTGTCAGTTCCACAGGCGAGATGCCTCTGCTGGGCGAACAGGAGCGCAGGGTTTTAATCGAAATTGCAAGGCAGGAGTCCGGCTCTGAGCATTGCCTCTATATCGGGGTCAGCGGGACCGGGGTGTCACAGATTCTGGAATACACTCGCCAGGCCGCCAAAGCCGGCGGACAGGTCGCCGTCGTCATGGCACCCTTTTTTCTGAAACTCGATCAAGAGCAGTTTTATCAATACGCAATCGAAATTGCAGATCGCAGCCCTATCCCCGTCGCCTTTTACCATCACCTTCGTATGCCGACGCCGATCGATGACGACACTGTAATGCGCCTGGCAGCTCACCCCAACATCATTGCCTTCAAGGAAACCAGCGGAGATGAGACACGCCTGGGCAACCTTGCAAAAGCTCTGGCGGGCCAGGATTTCAAACTCTTTCAGGGAAGTGAACTCCTGGTTCTTTCCACTCTCAAACAAGGTGGAAGAGGGTGTGTCACCGCTCTTGCCAATCTCTGCCCCGGCCTGCACCGCAGTCTGTTCGACGCCTTTGAAGCGGGATTGCCGGAGAAAGCCGAAAGGCTCCAGCAGCAGCTGACAGCACTGTGGAAAATATTCAGAATGCCGGGGGTCGAGCGTTCTTTCGGGCATTTTGTGCAAACATTAAAAATCCCTCTCACTGAAATCGGGATCATCAAATCTTCGGCGACGATGCTTCCGGCATTTTCGACAGACCCAAATTTTCAGCGCGATGTGCTTTCGTTCTACAAGGAGTGGCTGCATGCATCACCGGACGAATCCAAACAGACTTATACGATTTAGTGAGACAAATTGGTAAAACTTTTGCCTTTCAGCCACCCTCCGATGAAGCTTTTCCCCGGTAGGGTTACTTCGATGAAGTGACACGCCACGTGTGACGTTATTCACACAACACGGTTGTTTTATCAAAACGACCCTACCAAAGAGAGGGAAGGTGCAGACAGTTTATCTTCAGTCGCGCCCTCTCCAGAACACGTCTTCATAGGTGGCAACAGGAACTGCAAGCTCCTCCCTCGTCATCGATTGCACATGTCCGTCTGCAAATCCGACATTTGCCTGTGTGTAATTATTAAGCCGGAAGTTGATGCGATCGCGCGAGAGATTTGACGAGACGGCACCGTTGCTCCCCTGCCCCACGGTCGTCAGCAGGGCGGTCGAAGCCGGTTTTTCAATATTGTTTAATCGAATCTGAAGAGATTTTTTGTGCCCCGTGTAGAGCTTGACGTTAAGCCCGTAGGAGCGAACAACGGGATTGCCGCGGGCGAGATCGGCCCGCACGCTGGGATCATAAAAAAAGGTTCCCTTCAGATTGGAGCAATCTGCCTGCCATGATGGAAATTTCCGCCCAGGATAGGCGCGAGGCCACAGTACATTAATCCATGGAGCACCCTTATGCGTAAACTGAATGATATTATTATTGTCGCTGGCGATACTACGCATAAGCCCAACACATTGCCGCAGATTGGAGATACTTACGACCCGATCGCTCCGCTCTGTAACAGACCTGTAAAGCGGTATAAGCATCGCGAGGAGCACTACCGCGATCGCAACACAACAAAGGAGCTCCAGCAGGGAAAGTCCACGATTTCGAAATCTGTTTTTTCGTGACACGATTGACGAATTGCAACGCATGTTTGGCTGTTGTAATTTTTTGTATACCATTTGTCAAGAAATTTTAGCCAGTGTTTTAAAGAAACTGATTGACAGATAATATAATTTCTAAAAAATGGTATACCAATTATGAGTATCTCTGCCAATATTGATCCGTCCTTACCAAAAAACCTTCGAATTTTACTTGTCGGTGCCCATCCGGCTGACGCCTTCGATAACGCAGGCGGGACACTGGTTCACCACATTGAAAGAGGAGATGAGGTGACTTGTGTGGTTATGACGCACGGTGTGCGCTCCCACGCAAATGTTTTGCTCGACGAATTGCAAACACAGGATCGGGAAGCAACGCAGGAAGAGGTCGAAGAGAAAATGCAATACTGGGCAAGAGAAAAAAACAGGGAGGTGCTCGCAGCCTGTGAGATTATGGGTATCAGTGATGTTCGTTTTCTTGTAATGGATGATGATGTGATGCTGCTGGACGCCAAACTGATTCGCCAGGTCGGAGACATCATCCTCGATGTACGCCCGGATTTGATAATCACTCACTACCCTTACGAAGGAGGCGGTATAGCAAACCCGCATGCGACGACAGGACAAACGACCATGCACGCACTTTACTATGCACTGGCTGCCCGGCAGGGAGATGCCCGTAAGCGACACCGGGTCGGGCAGGTTTATTATATGGGCATCCCGGCTGGGGGTGTTTCGCTCACGCAGGTGGAGGCTCGCTTTCATCCTACGGCGGATATTCTGGTTGATTGCAGCGATGTCATCGAGCGCAAGATTCGTGCACTGGATCAGATCAAAAGCCAGCGCTACGATGGCCCCTATGCTCGCAAACGTGTGGAAACCGTGGATGGTCATTTTGGCCGTGCTGCGGGTGTCGCCTATGCCGAACCTTTTATGCGGGACAGGCCGGAGCTTTTTTATCACCTGCCTTATACTCAGACACAGAAGAATCGCTGTCAGCAAACTCAGAGCGAACGCTTCGCCGAGCTTACTCAGATGCTGGGCGGCAACGTTCCTTACGAGGGAGAGCACTAAGCTGTCTCTCATTTTTTGAATAATGAGGCATTCACGATACCTGAGTCAGACGCTCACCGTCGCTGCCTGCATTATGTTTTTGAGTGCCTGCGGCAAGCAGAAAGAGGCGCACCTGGTGCTTCTGACGACGGGAGGTGCCAGCCGAAATGCGGCAGAAGCAGCCCTGGAAGAATTTTATGCCGAAAACCCTGGAGTAAACGTCCAGGTCGTTACGACTCCGGCAAAGGATTATTATGTAAAATCGCTGACCATGCTCGCCGGCGGTGCTCAGGTTGATCTGCTGTGGCAGGGCCAGGGGTTCGGTATTTTTGCCGGACGGAATACTTTGGTGGACCTGATGCCGTTCATTGAAAAGGATCCGGACTTTCGTTTGGAGGACTATAACCAAACCGTTGTGGACTGGTATCGCTACAAGGAAAAATTATACGGTATTCCATTCGGTGTTAATGTCCTGGCGATCGCTTACAACCAGGATTTATTTGATGCAGCCGGTTTACCTTATCCGCAGGCAGACTGGACGCTTGATGATATGCTTTTGTGTGCTGAAAAGCTTACCCGATTTGATCCTGAAACCGGACGTGCGCGTGTCGCCGGGCTTGGTTTCAGGGAACTTGGCCACCGGTATTATGGATTATCGTTGCTGTCAGAGGATCAGCGTCACTTTATGCTTAACAATGAGCAGGGGCGGAAGTGGATGCTCCGTAACCTTGATCTGATATATAATAAACGCATTCTCCAGCGCGGAAGCGATATGGAGTCGATAGATCGGCTGACAGGTTTTTTCAGCGAACAGGTCGCAATAATCGATGTCAGCACCTGGGACATCCGGGAACTGAGACGCAATGCACACTTTCGCTGGGACATTGCAGCAATTCCTCTCGGAGAGGGTGGCAAACGCCGGGTCTGGGCATCCAGCGCAGGCTTTTGTATCCCCCGAAGCAGTAAACAGCCGGAACTTGCATGGAAGCTACTCAAAAAGCTGAGTGGAAAAAACTTTCAGCGAAAAATGATGGATACCAATATTCCTACTCTGAACGCGTTGATTCCTGAATATCTGGAATCCAACCCAAAGCCACCGGAAAGCCTGGGCGAGCTGGTACGAATGATCGATTACATGCAGCCCGATCCTCGAATCTCGGCCTTCCAGGAGGTCAAATCGGAATGGAACTACTGGCGCGAGCGTGCCTTTTTGCGCGAAATTTCTGTAGAAACGGCACTGAAGAAGGCGGAATCAAAAATCAATCGGATTCTGGACCTGCATCACGAAAGAGTGCTGCAATGAAAGTCAAACCTTGGATTACAACAGCATTCCTGGGGCCGAATCTTGCCGGATTCCTCATATTTACTTTCCTCCCGATCCTCGCATCGCTCGTGCTGGCCTTTTACTCATGGGACCTTTTTAATTCACCGCGCTTCGTCGGACTGGATAACTTTATCGACCTGATCGGATTTCGAATCAGCCCGGAAGGCGGCCTGGAATCAGTCAACCCTCGATTCTGGCTCTATACTTACAATACCGCTTTTTTAATGCTGGGCCTTCCGTTTTCCATCTTTGGATCACTCGGGCTTGCCAGCCTGCTTAACAGGCGACTCTACGGACGCAATTTCTTCCGGGTCATTTTTTTCATCCCCTCCATCGTCAGCGGGGTTGGAATTTTTTTGCTCTGGAAATGGATTTTCCAGCCTGACTACGGACTGATCAATGAACTGCTCTGGCAATTTGGAATCAATGGACCCCGGTGGCTGGAGTCGAGCATCTGGGCAAAACCAGCCCTGATGCTGATGAGCTTCTGGGGCTCCGTCGGCGGGATGAATGTCGTGCTCTACCTGGCAGCATTACAAAATGTAAACCCGGAACTTTACGAGGCGGCAGAGGTGGACGGAGCCAGAGCGTGGAAACAGTTTTGGTGTATCACCTGGCCGATGGTGTCGCCCACCACATTTTTCATTCTGATCATGGGCATCATCGGTGGCCTGCAGGGAGGATTTGATGCGGCCTACGTCATGACACGAGGAGGCCCGGCGGGATCGACCACGACGCTGAGTTACTATATCTACGAAACCGGTTTTCAGTTTTTCTACATGGGGCGTGCCTCCGCCGCGAGCTGGATATTATTTTTAATGGTGATGGCACTTACCTGGGTCAACTGGAAGTTCGCTTCAAAACAGGTCCACTACTAACAGACTATGGCCAGAGAAAGATACCTGAGAGACATCCGCGATCCCCGCGCACGCATTATGCACATGCTGAAGCGGACGCTGCTGTGGCTGTTGCTTGCAGGCCTTGGCATCAGCATGGTCTATCCGCTACTGTGGATGATCGGCACTTCGGTAAAAACAACCGACCCCGGACTCCTGCTTGCGGAGGGAGCACGCTCCAATATTTTTTCCCAAAGCGGAAACATTCTGGAGAATCTCTTCCCGGCAGTCTGGCACTGGGAAAACTATCGCCAGGTTTTTCGTGAAGTTCCCTACGCACGTTATTTCCTTAATAGTCTCGGGGTTGCCCTCGCCGTCACTTTTGGACAACTCGTGACCAGTTCGATGGCGGCTTATGCGTTCAGTCGCTTCGAGTTCCGCGGACGAGATAAATGGTTTTTCTGCTACCTGGCCACCCTGATGGTTCCAACCACCGTGACGCTTATTCCGACTTTCATCCTCCTCAGCCGAATGGGGCTGATCGATACTTACTTTGCATTGATTGTTCCCGTTATGTTCAGTGCCTACGGGACGTTTATGCTGCGCCAGTTCTTCATGGGTATCCCACGCGATTTGGAGGAGGCCGCCATGATCGATGGTTACGGTCCGTTTGCGATTTACTGGCGAATCATCCTGCCCCTCTCCCGCCCCGCGCTCGCAACGCTCGGTATTTTTTCCTTCCTGGGAAACTGGCAAAATCTTTTGGGACCATTGGTAAAAATCAATCGTGATGAACTGAAAACCCTGCCACTTGGGCTTCTGAATTTCGTAGATATAAACAGTGCGAACTGGCCACTCCTGATGGCAGCAAGCCTGATTTCCATTCTGCCGATAATCCTTATCTTCCTCTTAGGCCAGCGATTCTTCGTCTCTGGCGTGCGCCTTGGCGGAGTCAAAGAATAAGCAGGCACATAAAAATCTATCCGAGCAACTCTTCAAGCTCCTTCACGCGGGTTTCAAATAAACTCAACGCAGCCTCTACCGGTGCGGGACTGCGCATATCCACACCGGCATCAGCCAGAGTTTCCAGTGGAAATTTACTTCCCCCACTCTTCAGAAAATTCAGGTATCGCCCCGCGTCACCGCTGCTTTTCACCTGCTCAAAAAGCGCCGCTGCGGCTGACAAGCCCGTGGCATATTTATATACATAAAAAGCACTGTAAAAGTGCGGGATTCTCAGGCACTCCAACTCTAACACATCGTCGATCACAAAATTCGGACCAAAATATTTATCTAATAGCCCACGATAAGTTTTTCTGAAACTTTCCAGGGTCAGCGCCTCCCCAGCCTCTTCGATTTCATGGGCCAGTTTTTCAAACTCGGCAAACATGGTCTGGCGATAAATCGTTCCACGAAAATCATCGATTTGGCGGTTTATAAGATAAGCTCTCATATTCGAATCCTGAGTTTCTTTCAGTAAGTAATCCGTCAAAAGCATCTCGTTAAAAGTCGAAGCCACCTCAGCCAGAAATATCGGATAATGATAGTCCTGATAACTCTGTGCCCGTTGCGAATACCAGGTGTGCATAGAGTGCCCCGCTTCGTGAGCCAAAGTATATATTTCAGAAAAAACATCCGACTTATAATTCATCATGATATAAGGAGGGCTCTGATAGGTTCCGTAAGAAAACGCCCCACTGCGCTTCCCTTTATTTTCATAACGATCACACCAGCGCCCACTCGTCAGCCCTTCACGCAATACTTTTCCGTATTCCTCACCAAGCGGCTCGACGGCCTTCAGAACGTAATCCACTGCACCATCCCAATCGATATCCGTTTTCACCTCACTCACCAGTGGAACATAAGTATCGTAATGATGAATCTCATCGAGATTCAAAGCACGCTTCCGCAAATCATAATAACGAAAAAGCGGCTCCAGCTTCGAATGCACTGAAGCAATCAGACTCTCATAAACTTCTTTCGGAACATCATCCTGAAAAAGTGCTGCCTCCAGTGCCGAAGTATGCGAACGGGAACGCGCATAAAAAACATCTCCCCGCACCGAGTTTGACAAAGTCGAGGCCAGAGTGAACTGGTGTTCTGAAAATTCGGTATAAAATTTTTCAAAAGCATTTTTACGAACTGCCGGATCACGCTGAACCAAAAGTGAAGAAAAAGAACTTTGTGTCAGTTCGACATCCCGCCCATTCTCATCGGTCACATTACCAAATTTCATATCCACGTTCGTCAACTGTGAAAAGGTCTCGCTGTGCCCGCCGACCACAGCACCTCCCAAAGCAAGGATACGCTCCTCGGCAAAACTCAACGTATGCGGTTTTTGCCGACGAATTTTCTGCAGCGACCATGCCCACTCTGACAAAAGCGCATCCTTTACCCACTTTTCAAAATCCTCGTCCGAAATCGCCTGAATTTCCGGAACGACAAACGCAAACGCCTCCCCCATCTGAGTCATCACCCCCTGCAAACGAGCCTCACGGGAAAGAGCCGTCGCATTCGAACTATCCTCCGACATCCGCAGTGCCGCGTATTGATTGAGCTGCTCGACACGTAACTCGAGCGTTTTCATAAATTCAAAAACTTCCAGCAGCGACTCAGGGCTTTCTCCCACACGTTCGCGAAATTTTAAAATTCCCTTAAAATCCTCAGCAAACGCGGTCAGCTCCGCATCCCAGTCCGCATCACTTTGAAAAAGAGGATTCAAATCCCAGGTATCCGACTCCGCAATTTCCGAACGCGCCGGCGTAGCTTTCGGAATAGCAGCGTGTTGATCGGATGAGAAAAAAGACCCTGACGACAAAAAATTAGTTTTCAGCATCCGCCAACCCTAAAAGATTGCAGAAAAACTACAAAACGAAAAATCACACACACACCATCCTTCGTAGCAAAGACCATGTAGTGCAAGGTCGATCTCGCCCCAGGATTTCAATTCCACCTCCACTGCAGCTAGCGTCGTAGCCGGTGAAGGTTTCTATGTGGTTGCCATAAAACGACGCCTGTACCAGAGCAGAGACTGTCACCCTTCCCAAAAGGGGAAATAATTTCGCGCGTTTTGGTAACTGATGTTGCGGACGTAGTCGGCGAGGAGATCGAAGTCGTTTGGTAAAATACCGGCCTCAGCTTCTTTGCCCAGAATCTCGCAGAGGATACGGCGGAAGTATTCATGGCGGGGGTAGGAGAGGAAGGAGCGGGAGTCGGTGAGCATCCCGACGAAGCGGGAGAGGAGGCCGAGGTTGGAGAGGGCGTTGAGTTGCCAGGTCATACCTTCCATCTGGTCGAGAAACCACCAGCCTGAGCCGAGCTGGATTTTGCCTGCGCTGCTGCCGTCGTTGAAGTTGCCGATCATGCTTGCGAAGAGGTAATTGTCGGCAGGGTTGAGGTTGTAGAGAATGGTTTTTGGCAGCGAGTTGTCGGCGTCGAGAGCGTTGAGGAAGGCGGAGAGTTTGCCGGCCTGCGGGGTGTCATCGATGGAGTCGAAGCCGGTGTCGGGACCGAGATTTCGGAACTGGCGGCGGCTGTTGTTACGCAGAGCACCGAGGTGGAGTTGCATGACCCAGCCGCGGGCGTGATTCCAGCGTCCGATTTCGCGTAGTAGCCAGAAGGCGAGTTTTTCCTGCTGCTCGGCAGTGAGGGCGTTATTGTGGCGGGCCTGGGTGAAAAGTTGGGCAGCTTCATCTTTTTCACAATTTGCGAAGGGGCAGTGGTTGAGGCCGTGGTCGGACATACGGCAGCCTGTTTTGTGGAAAAAATCGTGCCGACTTTTCAAAGCGGAGACGAAACTGTCGAAATCGGACGTATCCTGGCCGGAGGCGTCGGCAAGCGTGTCGCACCAGGCATTCCATGCAGGGAGGTCGTGGGTGAGCATGGCTTTGTCGGGGCGGAAGGTCGGCAGCACGCGAGTGGGGAGGTCGCTGGTGGTGATTTTTTGATGGTCGTCGAGGGAGTGCGTGGGATCGTCGGTCGTGCAGAGCAGCTCGACGCGGAATTTTTTCAAAATTCCTGCCACGTCGAAGTCGGGGGATGCGAGCCGGGTGTTTGCCTGGTTCCAGACTTGGTCGGCGGTGGCGGGGGAGAGGCGTTCGGAGATGTCGAAGTAGCGGAGGAGTTCGAGGTGAGACCAGTGGTAGAGCGGGTTGCGCAGGGTCATGGGGGTCGTGGCAGCCCAGGCATCGAATTTTTCGCGGTCGCTGGCATCGCCGGTGCAGAGGTGCTCGCCACAGCCGTTGCTGCGCATGGCTCGCCATTTATAGTGGTCGCCTTCGAGCCAGATTTCGAAGAGGTTTTTGAAGCGGCGGTTATTTGCGATGTCCTGCGGTGGCAGGTGGCAGTGGTAGTCGATGATGGGGAGTTCGCTGGCGATTTCGTGAAATAATTTTCGCGAGGTTGAGTTAGTCAGCAAAAAATCTTCGTGGATGAAAGCGGTGCTCATGGACGGCAGCGTAGGGTTGTTAAATATACCGAGCAATACAGAATCTGAAATTTAACTCTTGATTTGAAAACAATCCCACGGGACAAGTGTGGATGCTTTTTCCTCGACTTAAGTCAACGTTTTTGCTTTCGACGATTTTTGTAACCGTGGTTTTTTTTCTTCCGGCCTGTAAAGAAAAAGAAGCTCCAAAGGCTATGCCGGAACCGACGGTCGAAGTGCTTCCCGCTAAGCAGGAGACGATTCCCATCATTCGGGATTTCGTCGGAACGGTGGAGGGGTATCAGAATGCGAAAATTCAGGCACGTGTCGTGGGGTATTTAAAATCTCAGAATTACGACCAGGGTTCTTTTATTAAAAAAGGTGCCGTACTTTTCGAGATCGATCCGCGTCCTTTTGAGGCTGCACTGGAGCAGGCAAAGGGGACCTACGCACAGGCTCAGGCAAAGGCTCAGCTTGCGGAAACGACTCTGGCGCGGCAGGAGAAACTTTTCAAAACCAACGTAATCAGCGCCCAGGAATTTGACCAGTCCACGCAGAGTGCCCGGGCGGATATTGCGGCGGCAAAAGCATCTGCAGCGGCTGTCGATAATGCTAAACTGAACCTCGAGTTTTGCACAATCACGGCACCTTTCGACGGCATTGCGGGGATTGCTAATGCACAAATCGGTGACCTCGTTGGCACGGGAGGCAACACAATCCTCACCGAAATGTCTCAGGTAAATCCGGTTAAAGTTTATTTTCCGATCAGCGAGCAGCAGTATATGACGGCCAGCCACCATCTTCAGGAGTTGATGAAAGTTCCTCTCGATAAGCGGAAAGCAGCTGTCACTCTGGCTCTTGCCAACGGGGAGGTTTATCCCGAGAAAGGACGCTTTGAGTTTGCAAACAGACAGGTTGGTGTAACGACGGGAACGATTCTGATATCAACCATTTTCCCGAATCCCGATAATATTTTGCGTCCGGGTCAGTTTGCAAAAATCAGCATTACTGTGAAAATGCTTTCTGGTGCGGTGCTGGTGCCGCAGCGTGCGGTTAATCAATTGCAAACGGTCTATCAGGTTGCGGTGGTGAAGCCGGATGGAACGGTTGAGGTCAGGACGGTCGATGTCGGCGAGACTTATGGGAGCGATTGGATTATTACAAAAGGTCTTTCCGCCGGAGAAACAGTCATCGTCGAGGGGCTTCAGAAAGTCCGCACCGGTATGAAAGTGAAAACGCAACCTTACAAACCGCAGGGGACGGAGCAGCCGAATGCCAAAACCGCGGAAAAACCAGCGGCTTCTCCAGCTCCCGTACAGGCAGATGATTCGAAAAAAAAGCCCGCCGAAGCAGCCGAGGCCGATAATTCTTAAATCTCCTCCCCCAATTTTTTTGTAACTTCCTTTTTGCCTGCGCCAAGTAACCCGAGATAAACCATGTCTTCCTTTTTTATACGTCGCCCGATTGTTGCAATCGTCATCGCCATTCTGACAACTTTGATCGGCGCAATTTCGATTTTAGAGCTTCCGATTGCTCAGTTTCCGAATGTCATTCCTCCGCAGATACAGGTTACAGCGCAGTATGTCGGAGCGGACGCGCTCACGGTCGAGGAATCCGTAGCGACGCCGATCGAGCAGCAGATGAGCGGTGTCGAAGGCATGGAATACATGTATTCGGTCAACGCCAGCAACGGACAGATGCAGCTCAATGTTTTTTTTGAAATCGGCACGCAGCCGAACACCGATCAGATTCTGGCTCAGCTTCGCCAGTCGCAGGCCAGTTCTCAGCTCCCGACTCCGGTTAATCAGCAGGGCGTGGTTGTGCAGCAGAGCTACAGTAGCCCGCTACTGGTTTACTCGATCTATTCTCCAAAGGGAACTTACGACAGCATTTTCCTGGCAAACTACGCCTACATCAACCTGAAATATGCGCTCACCCGGGTCAAGGGCGTCGGCAGCGTGGCAATTTACGGTGCCGGGCAGTATGCGATGCGCATCTGGGTCGATCCGGACCTGATGGCCAAGCTCAATGTCACCGTGCCCGAAGTAGTAAACGCCATCCAGCAGCAAAACACGGTAAACCCCGCCGGCCAGATCGGGGCGGAACCCTCACCGAAGGGAGTTTCTTTTACCTACACCGTGCGCACGACCGGGCGTCTGGTCACCGAAGAGGAATTCGGCGACATCATTGTCCGGGCAAATCAAAACGGCTCACTCATTCGGGTAAAAGATGTCGCACGAGTCGAACTCGGAGCCCAGAGCTACAATCTCGAAGGGCGTTACCAGGGGCAGCCGGCAGCCGTTATTTCCATCAGTCAGCAGCCGGGTTCAAATGCGATTGCAACTGCAAACAGCGTGCGCAAACTCATGGCAGACCTTTCAAAAAATTTCCCCGAGGACCTCGAATACACGACCTCGCTGGATACGACACTTGCCATTACATCGAGCATGGAGGAAATCGTACACACGATTATCGAAGCAATCATCCTGGTTGTGATCGTTGTCTTTGTCTTCCTGCAAGGCTGGCGTGCGACCCTGATTCCGCTCATCGCGATTCCGGTCTCTCTGGTCGGAACTTTTATGTTCTTCCCGCTCATTGGTTTCACACTCAATACCCTGTCGCTCTTCGGTCTTGTGCTTGCGATTGGTCTTGTGGTTGACGACGCCATCGTCGTGGTCGAGGCCGTGGAGCATAATATCGAAAAAGGTCTCTCCCCGCGTGATGCAACTGAGCAGGCCATGAAAGAGGTGCAGGGCCCGGTCATTGCTACGGCACTCATCATGGCAGCGGTATTTTTGCCCACACTGTTTCTGCCAGGAATGACGGGGCAGATGTATCAGCAGTTTGCCGTGACGATTGCTATATCGGTGATCATTTCCGCCTTTAATGCGCTGTCGCTCAGCCCGGCTCTCAGCAGCATGCTTCTGCGCCCGCGGAAAGAAGCCAAAGGAATCCTCGGACGCGCCTTCGGAGGCTTTAATCGCGTGTTTGGTTACGCCACAAACAAATATGTAAATGCCTGCCGAATGCTTATTCGGCGAGGTGTTCTGGCAGTCGCTCTTTTGTTGATTATTTCGGGGGTGGTCGGAGGGCTTGGCAAAAGCCTGCCGAGCGGCTTCATTCCGGAAGAAGATCAGGGGTATATTTTTGGTTTCGTTCAGTTGCCAAAAGCATCTTCGCTCCAGCGCACACGCGCTGTAAGCCAAGAGGTGGAAAAAGGACTCGAAAATCTGAAGGGAGTCAAAAATGTGAGCTCCGTTGTCGGGTTTAACCTTTTGAGCACGGTTCAGTCCACCTACAGCGCATTCTTTTTCATCAACTTCGAACCCTGGGATGAAAGGCAAACACCGGAGACCAGCGCCTCGGCGATTCTGGAAAAAGCTTCGGAAATCATCGGACAGGTTCCAGGTGCGGTAGGGTTTGCTTTTCCGCCCCCGGCGATTCCGGGCGTTGGAACTTCCGGCGGCATTACCCTTATGCTTGAAGATCGCACGGGGCGAAGCGTCGAATTTCTGGCTGAGCAGACAAATAAATTCATTGAGGCCGTACAAAAACGCCCCGAGTTTGCAAACGCAGCCACGGTCTGGATTCCTGATACTCCGCAGGTTTATATCGACGTGCTCGAAAGCAAGGCACTAAAGCAGGGTGTCCAGCTCAGCGATATTTACCAAACGATGCAGGCTTTCATGGGCGGTTCTTTTGTCAATTTCTTCAATCGCTTCGGACAGCAGTGGCAGACTTATGTTTCGGCGCAGAGTGACTTTCGCAGCGGCATGAACAACATAGGCGAATTTTTCGTTAGAAACTCGGATGGCAAATCCATCCCGCTCTCCTCAATGATCCAGATAAAACGGATCACGGGTCCCGAGTTTACCATGCGATTTAATATGTATCGCAGTGTTCAGATCAATGCCGTGCCAGCTAAAGGATACAGTGCCGGGCAGGCCATGGCTGCGATCGAAGAAGTCTTTAATGAGACCATGCCACCAGGCATGGGCTACGATTACAGTGGCATGTCCTACCAGGCAAAAGTCGCGGCGGAGGGGATTTCCATCAATACCATTTTTGCGATTTCGCTGATCTTTGTCTTTCTGATTCTGGCCGCACAATACGAGAGCTGGTCGCTGCCATTCAGCGTTCTGCTTTGCACACCGGTTGCCGTTTTGGGAGCCTTTCTGGCGTTAAAATTCCGTGTCATGGAACTCAATCTCTACGTACAAATCGGACTCATCATGCTCATCGGACTGTCGGCAAAAAACTCGATTCTGATCGTCGAGTTTGCGAAACAGGAATTTGAAAAAGGAGCAACTCTGTTTGAGGCAGCACTCAAAGGTGCGGAGATTCGCCTGCGTCCGATTCTGATGACTTCCTTTGCATTCATCCTGGGCTGCGTGCCACTCTGGCGAGCCAGCGGCAGCGGTGCAATCTCACGTCAAAACCTGGGAACAACTGTCATCGGCGGCATGCTGGCAGCATCCTTTATCGCGATTTTCCTCGTTCCCTTCACCTTTTACATCATCGAAAAACTAAGCGG
>JBKEBM010000024.1:0-8446 GCA_047973165.1 Chthoniobacterales bacterium | reverse complement strand
CCGTATCAAAATGACAAACTCCTGCGACACTGCGGTCACTTCTTCCGGTATCTTTCTTTATTATAGGGTGCGATTGAGATTGGCAGCAGGATTCAGGCGGCTAAAAGACCATAAGATACTCCAATTATTTTTTAGATTTGGTATAATATACTATGAACTATCTCTTAACGATTTCGGCCAGCGCAGGAGACCGCTTTAGCGGATATACTTTTTTTTCGCTCCCTTTGCCGAGGGGTAAATTTCACGGTGTTGTCGAAGGTGTCGTCGAAGAATTTTCAAAAGAAGTGACAGAGCTTTGGCCGCTTGCGCACTGGCCGGATGGAAGTCTGCGTATTGTCCAGGGTCTGATTCCGCGCTATGCTCCGCAGGTCAATATAAAAGTCCGTGCCGCTGCTGAATCGGCAGAATTTTTACCGGAAATAAAAGCAGAGGAGTCTTTCGATTTCGGTAATCACCGACTGAACTGGTGCAAGCATTCCAAAATGTATCAAATGAGTTTTTCTGATCTGATATATTTTGATCCAAAGAATTTTTCGCATACTTTTACTGTGGGGGAGGGAGAGCTTGTTGAATGTATCATAGCAGAACCCGCGCGAATCGTTCGGCAGCAAAAAGGCTGGCTTCGCATTTCCGCTTTGATGAAAGGTGCCGCAAAGGACGGAAAGCAGGCGTTACATTTTCGGGTAAACTGGGATATTTTTGACCGGATTGCGGGTTGTGTAATGTCCGTAATGCTGATTCACGATTGCCCGAAGGCTACAAGGATAACTTTGAATGCGGTTGAATCAACCCTCGCTTATTCCGATAAGGGCGGAGAATATAAGCACGGAGTTTTTCAAAAGGGATACGGCTATGAATTGCTGGAAAGTCGTCATGTGGAAACAGCGGAATCACTCGATCTGCGTGTTGCCGGAGAGATATTCGCACCGAAGATTCACAACTTTGAAGTTCTTAAAGATGAGAACGAATATTTTCCTCACCTGAGTATATTGGCAGACAATGTTTCTCCGATTTCCTGGCTTGGAAATGGGCGGCAGCGCGTTCTTATTGAAATCGAAGATATGCCTCTCCTGCGCCCGAAGGGAGTTTTGCTTCACAAAGGTCGGGCCAGCATCGGATTCTGGCCGAAGTGGGCCGGGCCGACTGAGTGGCCGCAGGGGCGACGACGCGAAATCCGCATTGCACTCGGTGTGGAGGATGTGCAGGAGGAAACGGATATTGGCAGGTTTCAGGCCCGGACGGCCGCGTTGCTGGACACGCAGCGGGCACAGCTTGCTCCGGAGGTGTATCGCAGTGTTGGTTTTTTTGATATGCCGTGGCTGCCACCGTGTCGCCCGGATATTCATCCGCGCGTCGAGGGCTGGGCTTCCAGGATCGGGCTATTTCCGATGCATCCGGATTTTATAAATTGGGGAGACACGCCGGACTCCCATTATACAAGAACTTATCTTCCCAGTGGAAAGGCGCCACGCAAGAAGGGTGCCACGGAGGTTTCGCCGGAGCTTTTCAATATTGCCGGAAGGCATCCTACTGCTGCAGGAAGTATTAACTCACGTGAGCATGTCTTTGTGAACAATGAATATGACGTGCTTCACTGCCTTGCAGGAGGATATTTGCGGACGGGAAACCGGATATATTTTAATCAACTCAAATGGTGCTCATGCCACACGATGGAGTTGGAGTGATGTTGCCAAAGATTCGCGCCTTCTTTGCCATGGTCGCCCAAGAAAACGAGGATGGTATTTTCAGCCAGGCCGTTTTCTTTTAAAAAATTTCGGCGCAGCCACTGGCACCGGAAACGGGGATACATTTTACCCGTCCTTTGATCGAATCTTTCCTGGTGCTGGTAAATACAAGCGCACGAATTGCAATAATGAGCTTGAGTCCGGCAGGGTATTTTTCCGATTCTGTCGACCCTCGTTTACTGACTTATGACATCCAAAGCTCGTAATCTTTTCCTGGCCTTTTTCTGTCTGCTTACTTTTGCAGCTTTGGGATTCCTTTTTTATTCTAATTGGGTCGTACAGCGGCCTTTTGCGATTATCCTTTTTGTATCGAGTAATCTGACTCCGAATCACCTTGCGGTAGCGCGGGCATGGCAGTCCAACACCGGAAATACTCTTCACTTTGACCAGCTTCCCGTGAGAGGTTTCCTTCGAAACGCATCGAAGGATTCTTTGATGCCCGATAGTGCAGCAGCAGCATCGGCAATTGCAACCGGGCAGAAAACCGTAAACGGTGTTGCTTCCTTTTCGCCTTCCGGAAAAAAACTTACGACTCTTCTGGATGCTGCTGCAGCGCGGGGACGGGCAACGGGTATTATTTCCAACAGAGAAATTTTTAACCCTGTCCTCGCAGCATTTGCGGCACCGGTTGCTGATGCGAAGGATCGCGAGACCATCGGTTCGGAAATGCTCGAAGGCACGAAGCCGGACCTGCTGCTTGGTGGCGGACGCAGAAACTGGACTTCCTCGCTCCAGGGGGGCACACGAAAAGATAATAATGACCTGTTGCTGCAGGCAAAGCGGGCGGGTTATGAAATTATCCGAACGCGTAAAGAGCTGTTGAGAACTCCCACCTGGCGTTCACCCAGGTTGGTGGGGCTTTTCGCGGAGGGAGATATGGCCTATGTGGAGGAGTTTGAGGCTGCAGCCACTCAGCCCAATCTTTCCGATATGGTGAAGCAGGCCATTCAGCTTTTGCAGTTTAATGGAAATGGATACTTCCTTGTCGTTGAGGCCGGGCTGGTGGAAAAAGCCGCAACCGAAAATGAGGCAGGTGCTTTGATTCGGGAGTTGATCGCTCTAAACCAGGCGGTTGCAGATGCGAGTCGGTTTGCTGGGGACGATGCGCTCATCGTTGTGGCCGGGACCAACGTGGTGGGCGGCTTTAATCTCTCGGGCGAAACACTGCCGCAGAATCAGGGCATGGGACTTCTGGCTCCGCTAAGCAATGATAAACCTTCCGTAACCTGGGCAACCGGTGCGAGTTCGGATGCAGGAGAAAATTCTGTAAAAAATCCCCGGCGAGGCACTCCCCGGCAAGCCATCGCAGTTGAGACACAGGAGACGCTTCCCGTGGCAAGTGATGTGTTATTTTTCGCAGAGGGACCAGGGAGCGAACAGCTGGAATCCGCAAGAGAAAATACTAATATCTTTCAGATTCTGGCGAATCAGTTTTAAGGGCATCTCTGGAAACCCGCTTTTTGGATGTGCCCTTTTGTTGGATACGAGAGGTATCTTTAAGAATCGGGAGGGAAAACCTCCGGCCTGAGAGCCTGATACAAAGTCATAGCATATTGCGTATCGGGGTCTGTCGTTTTTCCGAGGGTCACAAATATAATAATGAGGCGATCTGTTGGCGGATGATAAGCGATCACACCTGCGTAACCGCCGAAGCTCGGATTTTGAAACATCCAGCCGTCGACCATGCCGATTCCCAGTCCGTAATAACGCTCCGCTTCGTTCGGTCCGAGACCGACGATGGTCGGGGCAAGCATTTCCTTTAATGAAGATGGCTGAATAATTTTTGCCTGCCCGATACCACGAAACAGGATTGCAAGATCATCCACCGTGGATGCAATGGAACCGGACCAGGAAGTCCAGGAGGGATTCCAGAATGTGGAGTCTTCAAAAATTTTTCTCTCAGTCGTAAAGGCATGCAACACGGGTTCGGGCAGAGCTGCATTTGGAGTGTAGAGAGTGTTTTTTAAACCGAGTGGTTTGATAATTTTTTCTGTCAGGAGATCAGCGACCGGCTGATTATAAACTTTTGAAAGGATGTTTCCGAGTATTACGAAATTCGTGTGCGAGTAATTCCAGTCCGTACCAGGCTTGTATTTCACAGCATCGCCAACACCGTAAGCGATCAACTCCCCGGGAGTAAAATCACGAAAGGGATTTTCGTGAAAAGCTTTTTCAAACTCCCTGGACGGAACATAATCCCCGTAGCCCGAGGTGCAGTTTGCCAGCATTCGGAGAGTCACTTTGTTTGCTTCCGGAAGTTGAGGCATCCACTTTTCAATCGTATCATCCAACGACACCTTTCCTTCCTCAACCGCTTGCAACAGAACACATGTCAGTGAGGTCAGGCAGGCGCCACCAGCCCGAAATTTCATTTCTGTATTTGCCGGAACGCCCGTTACAGACTCTCCAAAGGCTTTGAGCAAAAGCACCTCTTCTCCTTTCCATACCCCGACTATGGCTGCCGTCAGGCCGTTCTCTTTACGAAGGGTTTCCACTTTTTCCGCCAGATCGGCGAAAGCAAATAGCGGAAAACAAAGAAAGAGTATCAGCGGAGAGCGAAGCTTTTTCATCTCGTCAAATTCAGGGCAGATATTTTACCGCTTTAAAAATATTTGTTTCTTCGTAATCGATACTCGTGGTTTCCGGACTGCTGACGGCGGTGACGGTATTAGTATTTTTAACTTTGACCT
Organism: Chthoniobacterales bacterium; assembly: GCA_047973165.1. Taxonomy (GTDB): domain Bacteria; phylum Verrucomicrobiota; class Verrucomicrobiia; order Chthoniobacterales; family JBKEAD01; genus JBKEAD01. The sequence continues at coordinate 4,011 of JBKEBM010000024.1, read as the reverse complement.
CTGTAATGGAAGGGGTGGTTGTGCTTCCTGTCTGGTGGCGTTCCGTGCTGACAAGAATGATCGCATCGGCACCGGCCTCCCTGGCCTTTTGCGTAGCATCATCAAGCAGACTGCTAAAGGGAGCATCCGGATCACGCGAGTCTTTGACAAGCCCGACAACCTGGTAACGACGTGGGGGCGTGCCGTATTGCCAGACATCGATTCCGTTTACGACTTTTTTGGTTCCGCCACGGCCGGATTCAATTTCTGTTCCCTCCCAGGGGATGAATTCGGTCGTCGTGCAGGCCGATACAAAGGTGAGGATGAGTGCACAAACAGCAAAGATACCGAAGCGAAAAGAAGCTGAAATAAGTTTGCATTTCATAAGCAAATTATTTGGTTCCCGGAAAAGAGGAGACATAGCGGATCTTGAAATCCGGGAAAGCATCTACGATCTGAATTTTAAAATCGGGAAAGGCATCTACGATTTGCCATTTTCCCGGACCATCCGGAAAAGCATCCACAATTTTAACATCAAGGTCAGCAAAAGAATCCAGCACCTGAACTTTGTAGTCGGGAAAGGCATCCACAAATTTAATTTTCCCGTAAATTTTTGAGACATCTATATCTTTAGAGTGCACAGGCAAAGGCAGGCAAAACATCGACAGAAGCAGCAGGACGGCAGGACAGAGACCGCAGACAGACGAAGAACTTCGGAAAGGCTTCATGGTCCCGAAGGTGTATCAAGTTGAGGTATAGAGGCAAAGGGAAAAGTTTTCGCCGCTACATCCGTATTTGTGAAGCCCGTTTTCCTGCATGGAATTTCGCGATAAAAATATCTGTCCACAGATGTTCGAAATGAACGTTCTAATTTGGTAAAAAAAGAAAACCAGAGCTTCCCCCGTTGTTCATTTCTCTGTTACACAGCGGGGATCATGTCTGCGAATAACCAACCTGTAACTGCTTCCGGAGGAATAGCTGCCTATGTCAGCGTTATGCGTCCCGATCATTGGCTGAAAAATGTATTTATCCTTTTCGGTCATGCCGCTGCCATTGTTCTGCTTGGCCTTACGCTTTCCTGGGAAATGCTGGGCCTTATTATTTTTTCTCTGGTGCCCGCCTGCCTGGTTGCCTCGGCAAATTACATAATGAATGAGATTCTGGATGCGCCCTTTGACCGGATGCATCCAACAAAAAAACTCCGCTCCGTAGCTTCCGGCGAGGCAAAATCTTCCATTCTTTGGGGAATTTTTGCGGTGCTTCTGATAGCCGCCTGGGCCATGTCTGCCTTTGTATTCAATGTGGGGTATCAGATCAGTTTGCTGCTGCTTTTTTTAAGCGTTATTGTTTACAACGTCCAACCCGTCCGCTTCAAAGACCGTGCTTTTCTCGATGTTATTGCAGAGTCTTTTAATAACCCTATTCGCCTCTGGCTTGGTTGGTATGCGATCTCGCCCACCACTTCCTTTCCGCCGCTTTCTATCGTTCTGGCCTGGTGGATGTTTGGTGCTTTGCTCATGACGGGAAAACGCTACGCAGAATATCGCTTTATCAATGACCCCGAACGCAGCGGTTCCTATAGACGTTCCTTCAAGGTCTATACTGAGAAATCTCTTCTGATTGCTATGATTACCTACGCGAATCTTTTCTGTTTCTGCGGAGGTGCGGCCGTTACATATTACAAACCCAACCTCGTTTTTATTTTCCCGCTGATCGTGGCAGCCATCATCATCTATTTCAACGAAGCTATTTCAACCGAAGGTGCCAAGCTCGAACCGGAAGCACTACTAAAAAATCCATGGATTATTTTAAGCACCCTGGTTGTAGGAATTGCTGGCATTATTCTCGTTCTGCCCGAACCTTACATGCCGCAAAATATTCCGGAAATGTTTGGCTTTTTTCAGCTTATCTCCGGAAAGTAATATCGGGCACCTCTGGGAACCTGCTTTTTGTTGGATACGCCGGGAAATTTTCAATTTTTAAGGTAAAGAAATCTTCGTTAGCCTCATACTAACGAGAGTTTTGACAACATTGAAAATTTAACAAGCAAGCAATGAAAATGAGGTTTCCAGAGGTGCTCTAAAATAATTTCTCACAATACTTGCCCAAGCGATTAGAGTGCTTTACACTGACTCGTGTGTTGCCTTCGCGACACCTTACCCTCCAACTTCCTCCCGTTCAGGTGACACCAAAGTTTCCCCGGCTCACCACGGGCGGCAGCATTTTTAAAAATGCAGAGCGAACATCCCTGACGGGCCAGTCTGTTTACAGATTTCGGGTGTGCCCTTTTATGAATACTCGAATGGATTCATGTGCTTTTGGCCCGGAGAGTCTGGTGCCCGTAGTGTTTCACGGGGCAAGCACTATGTCATACTCCAGTGCGGTTGCCGTCAGAAAGCCATCGATGTGGGAGATGCGATTTTCGCATTGATGATTCTCCGGCGATCTTCGAGTCCACGGGAAGTATTCCGGAGGCGAAGCCGTTTTTCAAACCTTCCAGCCACTTTTCCAAATGAGCGGATTGTAAAGGGTCCTTTTCCCTGCGTATTTCGATACCCCTTCTTATTTCAGCCAGAACAAGGACGCTCAACCAGGTTGAGCATCTGTCCGGAGTAAGCATAATGCTATCATTGCTACCTTCTCGTAATCAAAAATCCGTTGCTTCGAGGTTCACCCATCCAGCGGGCTCACTGCCAGGCTTCCCGGGCGTCCCATCACATGCGTGTAAATCATCGTCGTGCTCACATCGGCATGTCCCAACAGTTCCTGCACAGTCCGAATATCCGCGCCGTTTTCCAACAAATGCGTAGCGAACGAATGCCGCAGCGTATGCGGAGTCACCGGCTTCGTCAGCCCGACGCGCAGAGCCGACCGCTTCACCAATTGTTGAATCCCGTTTTCGCTCAAATGATGCCGACGAATCTTCTCCGTCCACGGATCCTCTGAAAGCTTCGGAGCCGGAAAAAGCCAATACCACGACCACTCCTGCGCCGCATTGGGATACTTTACCGAAAGCGCATCCGGAAGAAAAACACCCTCTACCTTCGTTTCTCGATCCTTTTTCCAGCGATCCCTGGCCACTTTCAACTGCGCACGTAGCTTCTCCACAGCCACCCGAGGCAACGGCGCCCGCCGATCTTTATCCCCCTTACCACTACGCACAATGATATACTGATTTCCAAAATCAATATCCTTCACCCGCAGCCGCACACACTCCATCACCCTCAACCCCGCACCATACAGCAACTCGGCCATCAGCCGCCCCGTTCCCGACATCCCACTTAGTAAAGTTTTTACCTCCTCCCGAGTCAGCACCGTCGGCACACGCTTTCTCGCAGCGGGCCGCTTCACCTCCTCCAGCCCGCCAGGGCGAATTTTTAAAACCTTACGAAAAACAAACTGCAGCGCACTCAAAGCCTGATTCAGCGTCGAAGCCGAAACCCGCCGCACCAGGGTCAGATAGTCCAGAAATTCCTTCGCATCTTCCCACCTCAGCACCTCACGAGAACCCGGATGCGAAAAAATCAGGAATCGCTTCGCCCAATCCAAATACGTCTTCTCCGTCCGATACGAATACCGCTCACTTCGCAGTTTCACCTCTACTTCTTTTAAAAAATTCCCATATTTCTCCGGACACTCCCCCACATCCGTCCGCCCGTCAAAACGTACTCCAGGATCGACAGGCCGCCGCCCCAAATCCGCCACCTCTCCTCGCCCAATATCCCGAGGTAAATGTCTCAACAAATCCTCCGGCCAGTTCACGGCCCACTTTCGAGGCTCCACATCCTGAAACATAACCCGTAGTGCCTCCTCTGCTTGTCGCAACTTCCAGTCTTTACATCCCCCGTCCGCGAGATGTTTTAAAAACAACTCCACGTCCTCAAAATTCCCCTCATCGAAGTGCTTCGGCTTTATAAATTTAATCCACTCCCAAACCTGATATCGATAATAGTCCAGGTGCTCCCGTTCCACCCCCTGCTGCTTCAACGCCATTCGATAGCGTAACCACCTTTCTTCCCAAAGCCTGGCCAC
>JBKEBM010000066.1:0-1893 GCA_047973165.1 Chthoniobacterales bacterium | reverse complement strand
AGTTGGGGGTGCCAGGAGGATACATCGGAGTTGATGTCTTTTTTGTCATTTCCGGATATCTGATTACATCAATTATAATAAGAGATTTCGAGGCCGGAACCTTTCGGTTAAGAGATTTCTGGGAGCGTCGAGCAAGGAGAATCCTTCCCGCTTTGATCGTTGTTTTGATTGTATCGGTGGGTGTTGGATGGTTTCTGTTTTTGCCGGATGATTTCCTTTCGCTGGGGGAGTCGGTGCTTGCGCAGGCGGCCTTCCTTCAAAACATCGTCTTTTGGCGAGACAGCGGATATTTTTCTGCACCAAGTGAAGCAAAACCCCTGCTTCATACTTGGTCACTGGCTGTGGAGGAGCAGTTCTACCTTGGGCTGCCGATTATCCTTATTTTTTTACGACGCTGGAAGCTTGGAACGATGCGTAAACTGGCCGTGCTGGCGGGTATTTTTTCCTTTGCTCTGGGAATCGCAGGTCTTCGGTATTTTCCTTCGGCAGCATTTTATTTGTTACCCGCACGCGCATGGGAGCTTTTGGCTGGTGTTTGCATTGCTTTGTCCCCAATAAACAAAATATCCGGATGGATTCGGGAACTTGGCAGTGGTCTGGGGTTAGCAATGATTTTACTTGCGGGGTTTGTTTTGAATGCGGAAACCCCATTTCCCGGATGGGCTGCACTGCTTCCGGTTGGAGGCACTACGCTGTTTATTTTTTATACACGTCAGGGCGCAACTTTGTCTTCTCGGCTGCTTGCCTTGAAGCCGCTGGTTTTTATCGGTCTGATTTCCTATTCACTCTATCTTTGGCATTGGCCAATACTGGTATTTTTTAAAACCTGGTCGCTGGCTGCATTCACAAGTTTGGAGAAATTCGGTCTGGTTGGTCTGGCTTTCGGGTTAGCAGTTTTTTCCTGGCGGTTTGTGGAAACGCCGGTTCGTCGGCACCAGATTTTTCCAACACGTCGTAGTGTAGTAAGGCTGGCGACGGGGTGTTTGGCGTTTTGCCTGATTGTCGGCCTGAGTGTTATTTACTGGCAAGGTGTGCCTGAGCGATTATCCCCAACTCTGCTTCGTTATGCGCAGGGAAGTCAGGACTCCGCTTTTTTGCATGAGCTTAAAGTGAGTGATGTTCAAAAAGGTGCATTAGTGCCTTTTGGCAAAAAAGACTCAGAGCGAGTCGATATCGTCGTCTGGGGAGACAGTCTGGCGATGGCGATTCTTCCTGGGTTAGATCAGTTTTGTGAGGAACATGATCTGGCCGGTATGGCTGCAACGCATTCGGCCACGCCGCCTCTGCGAAATTTTGTTGTAAAAAATTTTTACTCTTTAAAAGAGGAGGGAATCCCTTTTGCAGAAGGGGTGATTGATTTTGTTCAGAAAAATCAGCCTCGCCACGTGATCCTTACTGCCGCCTGGAGTGGATACCTGAATAACGACAATACCTCTGAATTTTCAGATGCTCTTTCACATACAATTTCTGTCCTTGCTCAAAGTGGCGCCAAAGTTTGGGTTGTTACGGAACCTCCCCGGCACCATCACCATATTCCGAAAATCCTTTCTCGGCGGGAGCTTTTTGGAATCGAAGCGGACTCGCTTTTAGCAAAAGAAAAAGCATATCGAGAACAACAGAAAGACTTCGATAGAGTCTGTTCAGAGTTAGTGAATGGACAGGCTCAAGTCATCGATATTTCCCGTGCAATCCGAGATGGCAAAGGTGGATTTATTATAGACGCGGATGGCTACCCTCTCTACCGCGATCACATCCACCTCAGCACGCGTGGCGCCAAATTTGTCCGAAAAGCCTTCGATCCTTTGAGTGGTAATCACTGAAGAAAATTTATCCGCAGGTTTATACAAATTACCGCAGGTTTTCTTTTGTAAAGTTTGGGTTTAAATATACGTC
>JBKEBM010000001.1:0-14644 GCA_047973165.1 Chthoniobacterales bacterium | reverse complement strand
TGTATGAAAAAAAACGGCCTCATCCTTCCGCTGCCAAAAACAATTCTGCGCCTGGCCGGAATACTTGCTGGAATTTTTCCCGGCATTCAAAAAGCCGTTCCCAATCTGGCTCCCGACCGGGTCAGCGAAATGCTCGCCGATTACTGGCTGCTCGACGACTCTGCTTTTCGCAAGGATTTCGACTGGAAACCCCGACAAAATTTACTGCAAACCCTCGGTAACGCCTACGCTTACTATTTGAAAAAAGGACTTATCCGATTTAGTAAGACAAATTGCTGAAAATCCGCTTGTCTCACTAAATCGTCTGGCAGCAGTATTCAGATTCCCCACCCGGATCGCTAGGGTCACTTCGATGAAGTAACTATGTAGTGTGGCGTTCTTCAAACGATGCAGTTGTTTTATCAAAACGACCCTACCGGGGAAAAACCTGTTATATCAATTTGGGTTACTAAATCCGCAAAAAACACACCCTGAAAATTTTACCCCAATCAAGATTTTTACTGGCTTTGCTCAACATATGAGATAGCTCTTCAAGGTATGGAAGCTTCTCATCCTCTTACCGGACATGATCGCCAGGGTGATCCCTGCGTCATTGTTATCTTTGGTGCTTCAGGCGATTTAACTAAACGCAAACTCTTTCCCGCGATTTACAATCTCCGAAGCCTTGGCCTCCTGCCGGAAAAAGTTGCCCTCATCGGCTGTGCGGTCTCCGAAGGCAGCGACGAAAGTTTTCGCGAAAAATGCAGCGCAGACATCCACGAATTTGCAACCGGAGATGTCGATTCCGAAATCTGGGACGATTTTGCAAAGCGGCTCTATTACGTCTCCGGTGACTTTGCCGACGAGAATACTTTTAAAAATATCTCCACCAAAATTGATGAAGCCCAAAAAGCCTGGGGCATTCCCGGCGGCAACGTTTTGTTTTACCTCGCCGTGGCTCCGCGCTTCTTTGCACCCGTTGTCGAGCAACTCGGCAAGGTCGGCCTGACCAAAGAAAACGACCAGGCCTGGCGGCGTGTCATTGTCGAAAAACCCTTTGGTCGAAACCTTGCCAGCGCAGCCGAGCTCAATGCCCAACTCTCCTCCCACCTCCATGAATCACAGATTTACCGTATCGATCACTATCTTGGAAAAGAAACGGTGCAAAACATCATGGTCTTCCGTTTTGGAAACTCCATCTTCGATCCGATCTGGAACCGCCGCTATATAGAATACGTCCAGATCACCGTCGGCGAAGAACTCGGAGTCGAACTGCGCGGTGGGTATTATGATAAGTCCGGCGTCGTGCGCGACATGGTGCAAAATCACATTCTGTCTGTTTTATCCCTTATCGCAATGGAACCACCGAGCAGCATCCACGGTGAATCCGTGCGAAATGAAAAAGTAAAAGTCCTGGAAGCCATTCGCCCAATGACACCGGAAGCCGTCCTGAGCAATACCGTTCGCGGTCAATACGGCGAGGGACGAATCGGAGATAAACAAGTCCCTGCTTATCGAAACGAACCCGATGTCGATCCGCAGTCCAACACGGAAACATTTGTCGCAATGAAACTTGCCATCGAAAACTGGCGCTGGTCCGGGGTCCCGTTTTATATTCGCAGTGGAAAGCGACTTCAGTGTCACACCACGCAGGTTGTCATTGGTTTTCGCAGTGCACCTCTTCGCCTCTTTGGGGATAATTTAAGAGATGAAGACGTCGGCCCAAACCGTCTCGTGCTTCACATCCAGCCCGACGAGGGAATTACCTTCGACATTCACGCAAAAAAACCCGGGCCAAAAATCAATGTTGCCAGCGTGCCGCTGGATTTCAGCTATCGCGATTTTGGAGAGCAGATCGCCGCAACGGGCTACGAGACTCTGCTCTACGACTGTATGATCGGAGAGACCACGCTTTTCCATCGCTACGACAGTGTCGAAGCATCCTGGAAAATCGTCGATCCGATCCTTGACGTCTGGCACGCTCTGCCCGCTCGCGATTATCCAAACTACGCCTCCGGCTCCTGGGGACCGACGGCATCGGACGAGCTACTCGCTCGCGACGGCTACAATTGGCAGCACTACCACATCAAAAGCTGATTTTTTCAGGCCATCTTTCGCACTAAAAAAATCCAACTGTAAAACGGAGTTTTTTCCCATGTTGGAAGGGCAACGAAGCGGGCCTTTCCGGCGAGAGCTTTTTCAATTGTCGTGCGTTTGGGGAAATTCCACAGCCCGCCGCGAATCCAGCCACAACTTCGGATGCAGGCTTCTTCGATGTTCGTGATTGCGTAACGCCAGTGTTTTTCATGCAGGGTTGTTCGCAAAATAAGAAGGCCGTTTGGAGCGAGACGATCCAGCATGTCTGAGAGCAAAGTTATTTGTTCCTCGTCACTGAAGTATTGCAGGATGTCAAAGGCGACGACATTTCCCGAAAAATCGGGAAGTTTGCGTCCTTCACCTGTTTGAAAATCGAGGTTGCGGTAAGCAGGTACAAGATAGCGTTTTGCCGTTCGTATCTTTTTTTCAGCAGGATCGATACCGAGGTAAGGTGTGCCAGCACCCGCTTCCCGAAGATAAGCTGCGAACAAACCAACACCACAGCCAATATCGAGAATGCCCTGATCAGAAACTTTTTCCGCAGTAAGCTGCCGGGCCGCAAATGAATAAATCGGGTCAGCAGCGAGTTTACCTGGAATATAAAACGAAAGATACAGATTGCCGGCGAAACTGGCGGCTACGCGCTGAGAGATCGTATTTGGGCGAAAGTGACGCACAGTTTCAGACGGGAAGAGTTGTCTTGCAGGTGGGGTAAGCCAGGCCGCCGTAGAACTGAGAGCCGGGATTTTTGCCGGACTTCGCCGTGCGAAGAGCCATGGGAGAGCCGCAGTCCGGGCAGGTTTTCTGTTCGGCTTTTGAAGCGGAAGTGGCCGTGGCTTTTTGGCTGTGTTGTGCGACTCGGGCGGCAGCCATTTTCTCGCGATAGCCGCCCTCGCGAATAAAGCTCTGCTCCAGGCTTATCAGTTGCTGGTCGAGTAGAAAATTCGCCTGGTGAATAAGACAGATAGCGGCGTTAGCACGAACCGCCGGGTCCTTATGCTCAAGCCACGAACGGTAAAGTGAGTATCGAACGCGGTCTCCCTTATCATCTGGCGAAGCCAGATGAAGATCGGACGGATCGGTCTGATCCGAGGGATCTTTTCTTTGACACTGCCGTACAAGAGCACGGACCTGGCTGGCCCGACGGTCGCTTTTCTCCCAAAGCGGAAGATCATTTTGACGGAGGTAGTCCTCGAAATCGAGCAGGAGCTCCTCCAGAGAAGCCCGCGCTACATTTGTGAGCTTCAGCTCGGAACGGGAGGAGGTCGCGCCTGCGCGGTTTCCCTCGGCGATATTTTGCCGTTCGCTGCGAGCAGACTGGATCATCTGATCTGTAGTCCGTGAGTGAGACGGTATAAACTTTTTACAAAAGGCAAGCGTCGCATCGTAAATAAGCGTCGTCGTCTGAAACGAAACCAGACGACGATAGCCCCCGGCAGGGCGGAGGCGTTTTTGCGATGTCATGAACCCCGCGAGCTGCCTTACATCCCCATGATCTCGTAGCCGCCATCGACGTAGAGGACTTGTCCGGTAATGCCGCCGGCACCACCACTGGCAAGGAAGAGGCCGGTTTGTCCGAGCTCTTCGCTCGTGCAGGTGCGACGAAGAGGTGCTTTTTCCTCGTAGTGTTTTATCATTTTTCCGAGGCCGGAAATGCCACGAGCTGCGAGCGTATTCATAGGGCCTGCACTGATGCAGTTGACGCGAATATTTTTTGGTCCGAGATCGGATGCGAGATAACGCGTCGAGGCTTCAAGAGCGGCTTTTGCCACACCCATTACGTTGTATTTGGGAACGACTTTTACCGATCCGTGGTAGCTCATTGCAACGATACTGCCACCTTCGGTCATGAGCGGTGCGACGCGCTGCGAGAGTGCGACGAGGGAGTAAGCACTGATGTCGTGTGCCATTTTGAAGGCGTCGCGACTGGTGTAGAGGAAGTCATTTTCAAGCGCATCCTTGGGAGCAAAGGCTACGGCGTGGAGCATCATATCCACTTTGTCTGTGTGCTCGCGGACTTTTCCAAAAAAGGTATCGATTTCTTCGTCGCTGCTGACATCACAGGGATAAACCGGAGTATCTTCACCAAAAGTGCCGGCGAGGGCTTCGACGTTGTCTTTGATGCGTTCGCCCTGGTAATTGAAAATCAACTTTGCGCCGGCTTCGTGCCAGGCCTGGGCGATTGCCCATGCGATGCTGCGTTTGTTTGCGACACCGAAAACGATACCGGTTTTTCCTTCAAGATTTCCTTTACTCATAATGTTTAATTCTGGGTTTGTTGTTTATTTTTCAAAAGAAAATTATCCTTTGTAATTGCGGAGCAGAGCCTCGGCCATGTCGGCGGGAGATTCGGCTACTTCGATACCGGCTTCACGAAGAGCGTCGATTTTTCCCTGAGCGGTGCCTTTTCCTCCGCTTACGATCGCTCCGGCGTGGCCCATGCGACGGCCTGGAGGAGCGGTCGCTCCGGCGATGAATGCGGCAAGCGGCTTTTTGCAGTTTTCTTTTGCCCAGGCGGCGGCTTCTTCTTCTGCTGAACCTCCGATTTCGCCAATGAGAATCACGGCTTCGGTATCCGGGTCATCATTAAAAAGCTTCAGTGCATCGAGATGCGAGGTGCCGTTGATGGGGTCTCCACCGATGCCAATGCAGGTGCTTTGGCCGAAACCGCGAGAGGTAAGCTGCCAGACGGCTTCGTAAGTCAGAGTGCCGGATCGGGAAATAACACCGACTTTACCGGGCTTGTGGATGTAGCCTGGCATGATGCCGATTTTGCATTCACCGGGGGTGATAATGCCGGGGCAGTTTGGACCGATGAGGCGGCAGGGTTTGTCAGCAAGGGCGATATTTACACGCATCATGTCAATGACGGGGATGCCCTCGGTGATACAGACGATGAGTTCGATTCCGGCGTCTGCTGCTTCGAGGATAGCGTCTGCGGCAAAGGCTGCGGGGACGAAAATCATCGTGGCATTGCAGCCGGTTTCTTTGCGAGCTTCCCAGGAAGTATCAAAAATGGGGACTTTATCTTCGAAGGTCTGGCCGCCTTTGCCGGGGGTTACGCCCGCGACGACGTTAGTGCCGTATTCGATACAGTTTTTTGCGTGAAAGGCGCCGGCACTACCGGTGATACCCTGGACGAGGAGACGTGTGTCTTTATTTACAAGAATGGACATGATGTTTTTTTCGTTGAATCTGAGATTTTAGAGTGATGTTTCAGGCGGCAGCGGCGACAGCTTTTTGTGCTGCGTCGGTGAGATCGCTGGCTGTTTCGATTGGCAGGTTGGATTCGGCCAGGAGTTTTTTGCCGATTTCGACGTTGGTTCCTTCGAGGCGAACGACAAGCGGGACCGGCAGGCTGACGGCTTTCACAGCATTGATGATGCCCTGGGCGATTACGTCGCAACGCATGATGCCACCGAAGATATTTACCAGAATGGCTTTTACGTTGGAGTCAGAGATCAGAATTTTAAAGGCTTCTGTGACTTGTTCTTCTGTTGCTCCACCACCGACGTCGAGGAAATTTGCAGGGTCACCGCCGTGATGTTTGATGATGTCCATGGTGGCCATCGCAAGGCCGGCTCCGTTGACAAGGCAGGCAATATTTCCATCCAGACCGATGTAGTTGAGATCAGATTTTGAGGCTTCGACTTCGCGAGGGTCTTCCTCGGCGACATCACGCATTTCAAGAATGTCGGGGTGGCGGTAGAGGGCGTTGTCGTCGAAGTTAAACTTTGCGTCGAGGGCGAGAACCTGCCCGTCTGTTGTCAGGACGAGCGGATTTACTTCGACCATGGAGCAGTCGCTGGCGATGAAGAGCTTGTAGAGATTCAGGAAAAGTTTGGCTGCTGCACCGATTTGTTTGGAGGTGAATCCGAGTTGAGCTGCCAGCTTGCGGGCCTGGTAGGCCTGAAGCCCAAGAGCGGGGTCCACGGGTTCGTGCAGAATGCGATCGGGAGTTTCGGCAGCGACTTTTTCGATTTCAACTCCGCCTTCGGTGCTCGCGATGATCAGCGGTCCGGCCAGAGCACGGTCCATTAGGATTGCAAAGTAATACTCTTTTTCAATATCGACGCTTTCGGCGATGAGGATTTTATTAACAACACGTCCGCCCTCACCCGTTTGGTGCGTTACCAGAGTTTGCCCGAGCATTTTTTCAGCCAGATCACGAACTTCGTCCGGAGAGGAAGCCAGGTGGACACCTCCTTTAAAACCATTGGTAAAAGTCCCCTTGCCTCGTCCGCCGGCGTGGATTTGAGCTTTTACGACCAGATTGCTTCCACCGAGTTTTTCAGCAGCAGCCCGAGCTTCGTCGGGAGTGGTCACCGCGATACCCTGCGGGGACGGGACGGAGTAATTATTGAAAAGTTGCTTGGCCTGGTATTCGTGGATGTTCATGTGTGTGTTGGTTACTTTATATATTAGTTAGTAAGAAATCGGTGAGAGGTGTCTAGCACTGAAAGAAGGCTCTTGGCAAGCACAGCAAACAAAGCTGACGAAATCCTACCGTAAGATGGCTTTTAATCTACGTAATAATTAATCCCCTGTTCGCGGCACCATTCCTGAGCCGGTTGGTAAGCCTCCTTTGCGGATTTGACGAGATGCGCCGTTGCAATATCCGTATCTGATGACCAAAAGACACGCGCAAGCATGTAGTCAGCAGCAGGAACTCCCATCTCCCCCAGTTCTTCGAGCACCGCAATGATTTTCGGGCGATAGCCGCTTTCGATATTTTCCTGATCCTCTTCCAGTGCTTCGATGGCTCCGGTGGCACCCACAATCACTTCCTCCTTGTGCGGATTTTTTTTCAAAATATCCCTCCACGCTTCAAGAGATGCCTGGCCGCTGCCAAAGGACTGAAGGGATCGTGCCTCCGCAATGGCGAGGGAAAGCTCTTCAGAGACCGAGGGCTTACTTCCTTTTTTTTCGGAATCCACGGCTTTATCCACAGTTGCTTCTCTGACAGGTATATGACCCAATTCCAAAGGATCATATATCGGAGAAATAATCCTGTAAGATGCAAATACCGTCACCCCACACACCAACAAGGCAATCAAAGCACCCAACCACGCAGTAATCCGGGACGTATTTCTCGTCAGGGAAGTCTGCTTTTCTTCTTCCCTGCTGCTCGAACGGCGACGGCGGCGACGCTTACCATCCGATCTCTCAGAGGTCCTTTCCTGCTGAAGGGATAGCGACTCTACTTCCCGCTCTTTTGACACCTGAACAGGTAGTTCCGCCGGAGACTTTCGCCGAACGGGCAGAGCTGTCCGAACCGGCTTTCGGAGTTGTTCAACCAGGGTAACAAAGGCCGTCTCAGCATCCTGTTTTTCCGCTTCGGCAAAAGCATCCACAAGGTCCAGGGGCAGAGTAGCCGTCCCACGTGAAACCTGCCCGTCTGCCGGCACAACCCGTAGTAAAGCCCGTGCGATTGCCGTCACATCTCTACCCAAAGTCTCTTCCGTCGGGTCCATCAGATTGATCGGAAAAATCAATGGTTGCGGAGTAATACCTTCTCTCTCGCTCGTCGTGAGCAATATACTGCCGGGCACCAATCTCTGTGCAGGAAGCCCTACCCCCTGGGCCTCGCGCAGAGCGCTGGAAATTAATTCCAGAATTTTTGCCGTTTGCGTGCGACTTAAGGCACCAGCTTCTTTGACATAATCAGGCAAAGGCATCGCATCAACCCAGGGAACAACAAAGAAATGCATACCGTAAAATTCCTGCAAACTCAAAACCTGCAGCAGCCCCGAACGCTCTCCGCCCATCCGACTGACAAGTTCTGAAGAAATGCGCCCTGCAGCCGTCGGGTCCAAAAAGACCAGCATTCTCTCCTCGGTCACCTTTTGATCCCAGGCCCGGAAACGTCGTTTACCAATCCACCTCGGCACCCGCTCTCTCAGTTTGTAACGCCCACATAACAAAACTCCTCCCCGCAAAGTTTCAAAATCCATCTTTATAGGGTTTTTATCTGAGCCACTGTTCATTATAGTCCGGGAAATAATTCGGCAGAGATGATGCCGACGGATTGCGGAACTGGCAATCCTGATATTACACGACATGCCACTAATTTCCAAATCCGAGTCCTCAGCTCCCTGGCTATTTCTCAATATCCTTGGCCTTGATGCCGCGCTCATTGCCGTTGTCTGGCAGGAGCTCTTTGCAAAACAACTTCACGTCCTCCTCAACTGGCCCGAGCGCATTACCATTTTTTCGCTCGTCTGGGCAATCTACCTCCTCGATCGCTGGATGGACGGAAGACGCCTCGCCAAACAACCCCTGGAAACTCAACAACATGCCCCCAGGCGCCACCAATCCGCCATGCGGCACGCCGCCATGCACCTTACCGCTGCATTTATATTGCTGTTGCTAAGCTCCTTTTTGGCCGTCTTCCACCTCCCGCGCATCATTATTTTTGATGCAGCTCCTATCGCTCTCATTTGCTGCCTTTATTTTCTGTGGATCAATACCCGACGAAACGCTTCGCCTCAAATGTTTAAAAAATCTCTCGTCGTCAGCAGCGTCTTCACGGCAGGCATCGCCTGCGCTCCGCTGGCCATCACCCTCCTGCGTCCGCTGGATTTACTTCCTTTACTCCTCACCGTCTGGCTAACCATGAACGCAAACAGCTTCGCAATCGCACGCGCAGAAGCCCGCCTGACCCGACAAACAAACGAAGAAAAATTTCTTAACCCGCAGAAATGGATTTTCTCCGGCATCCTGGCAGCGGGTATTTTTACCTTTCTTCAGGGAGAGCCGAGCATCCTTCCCATCGCTTGCCTGGTCAGCCTGTTTTTGCTCTTCGGAATCACCCTGATCCGACAACACCTTTCGCCCGAAACCAATACCAGTGCCTTCGAGGCAGCACTCATCCTGCCCGCCTTCCTTCTGTTCTTTTATTAAAATGTCCGCCTCCTCTCTTTTCTCCAACCAGGCACTCTTCGGCAGCGATACACTTGAGCGTGTCGTTGCGGTGCAATATCAGACTCCAAATAAAATCACTCTTTATATCCGAAATAAAAACGATGTGCTGGAAACCAAGGAGCATTCCTTCCGCCCCTTTGCCTGGTCGAGCGAGCCAATCGGAGGTGGTGGCAGCAAGCTCTCCGGCAACGCCGTTTTTCAATACCTCGTTCGTTTTGAAAATGCAGCCGCCTTTCAGGCAAGTCGCAAAAATTTTAAAAACTCCCTCTTCGCACTGCCCGAGATTCACCAGCAATTTCTGATCGCCAGCGGCATCACACTCTTCAAAGGGATGCATTTCAAAGAGCTCCGCCGCCTCCAGATTTTTCTCCAAATTACAGAAGATCAAAAAATTGCCTCTGCGCTCATCAGCGACAGCACAAACTGGCAGCAAACTCTCTCCGCAAACTCCGATGAAGAAGAGAAAAATCTCATCGACCAGCTAAGCAAGCTTCTCCATGAACGCGACCCAGATGTCATCGAGGGCCATCAGTTTTTTAAAACAAGCCTCCCCATCCTCATCGCCCGAGCCAAAAAGCTAAAATGCAAACTCCCCTGGGGACGTGACAGCAGCACCCTGAAAACACGCTCAACCCGAATCCAAATCGCCGAAAAAAATCTCCAATACACACGCCCCGAAGCAGCCGGACGCCACTTCATCGACACACACATTCTCGCTCTCCTGCACGACGTAAGTGCACGCGAACTCGAAAGCTTCGACCTCGATGCCCTGCACGCACATTTTACCGAAAACTCCAAAGACACTTCACCCGTCCACCAAATCCGCGCCCTGGCTGAAAGCCTCTCCGAGAGTTATTTCCTGCAAACCCGCATCTTCCCGATGAACTACCAGGACGTCGTCCTACGTGGAAACGCCACCCGAATAAACACCCTCTTTCTGCGCGAATACTATCGCGCCGACCAATCCATCCCCCTCCCCCCCGAAGTCGAGCATTTCGCGGGTGGCTACACCGACATTTTCGAAACCGGCCTCTTCAAAAATGTCTGGCACTGCGACATCGCCTCCCTCTACCCCTCGCTTATTTTAAGTCGAAAACTTTTCCCGGAAAGTGACGAACTCCATGTCTTTGAAAGTTTGCTCAGCGACCTCCGCAAATTTCGTCTCGAAACCAAAGCCGCCGCCCGCACAGAAAAAGACCCCCAGCGCCAGCAGGAACTCAACTCTCTGCAAACCACCTTCAAAATTCTGATCAACAGCTTCTACGGCTACCTCGGATTCTCCCAGGGAAATTTCGCCGATTTTTCCATCGCCGCCCAAATCACCCAGCACGGTCGCGATCTTCTCCGGCAAATGGTTGACTGGTTAAAAAACGCCCAGGCCCAAATTCTCGAAATCGACACCGACGGCATCTATTTTACTCCACCGCCAAACAGCACGCCCGAGGAGTTACAAAACAAACTCCAGGCCTCTCTCCCCAGCGGAATCGACGTCGAACTCGATCACATCTACACCGCCATGTTCAGCTACAAGGCAAAAAACTACGCCCTGCTGGACGGAAACGACCGCATCACCCTGCGCGGTGGAGCCCTCAAATCCCGCGCTCTCGAACCCTACCTTCGCAATTACTTAAAAGAACTCATGGGACACCTGATTCGCGAACAAAGCTCCCAGGCCAGCCAGCTCGCCGACAAATACGCCCGATCTATTCAAACCCACGAATGGCCCATTGAACACCTGGCCAAAACCGACAACCTCCAGGACTCTGTAAGCTCCTATCAAAGCAAAATCGAAGCTGGATCAAGAAACCGTGCTGCAGGATTCGAAGTCGCCCTGCGCAATAACATCGATGCAAAAGCCGGAGACAGCATCACTTATTATATAACAGGTAACACAAAAAAAGTGACTGCCTACGAACACTCCAAACACATCAGCAAATGGAAGCCCGATCAACGCGACGAAAATGTCGCTTACTACACCGGTAAACTGAAAGATTTGGAAAAAAAATTCTCAGCCTTTTTCAAGCCGAGCGACAATCAGGAATTACTCTCGCTGTAATACAAAAATCTCATTCTCCCCAAACGTATCGCTTAGGTGATAATTCGCCTCAATGTGAGCATATAACTTAGCAGCCCAGTTTTTAAACCGCGAAAATTCGCTCCGGTTAATCGCACGATTATCAATCAAAATAACCGCAGGTTTTTTCTCATCGATCTCTGCAATCGCATCCTCCAGAAAGCCATCATAAGCCGTCACATCATCGATATATAAATTCCACAAATACGAACGACGATTCGTCATAAAATTAACCGTCGGGCTGTAAGGAAAACATATCACATAATCTTCCTCCGAAGAGTTCTTAATGATAGAGTCATGAATCCCCTGATATATTTCAAAATCTCTGTCTCTCACAGAAACGTGAACACCATTGGAAGCATGTAATTCCCGAACTTCTCCCTGCAAAGCAAAACGCCCCCCGGCAGACTCTCTCCCGAGGCAATGACTCGCAAAAGCCACCAAATTAAAAATCAAAATTGCCGAAAATAAAACAACCCCACCCCAGGCAAAATACGAAAGCTTCAAACACCAGACTCGTCGTGCCAAAATAAAAATTGCCGCCCCGATCGCCAGGGTAAACCCAACCATAAACTCGCTAAGGTGCGGAGGATCCGGGCGAAAGAAATAATACTGCGCAAATAAAGTCAGCGCACTGCCGGTTGCCAGTAAAATCCACAACCCCGCATCAAACCCCACACGATCCCGTTTCAGCCAGTTCGCTATCAGCAACCACGCACCCACGATAATCAAAATACCAGCAGACAACAGCGGCAAATAAAGCGATAAAACAGACGACTGATTTTTAAAATTCTTATACTTAAAAATATCCGAAAGCGGACGCCGCTTCAGCACACTCGCCTCTTCTTTTACCGGCACACTCACTTCCGTTTTTTTCACCTCGCCGACACTCGTGGCATTTTCAGCAAATACCTCAGGCAAAGGTGAGGACACCTCAGCAGATGCCGAAAAAAGTTTATCCCAAAGCCTCCCCCACTCCTGCTGGAGGTTATAACAAATCAGCGTTGGCCAAAGCGTATATTGCTCCAGAAAAGAATCAGAATATCCCCGTGTCTTCGCATTCGCATAAAAAGGCAGGTGCAGTAAAAACGCAAAAAACAAAATCAGCAAAAGCTGCAGCCCGCGCCTGGGAAATGAAAGTCGTAAGTTTTCCCCCGGAGCCATCGCCAGCACACACAAAGCTCCTGCATATAATAGACTAAAGAAAATTCCCAGATCGATGCGCACCAGGTAGGTCAGCCCAAGCCCAAGCCCGGCAAGCACAAGCAACAGACCTCGCCACCATCTCGCCGTATCCGACTTCACAAGCAAAAGGCTCTCAAACAGCAACAGGAAATTTAAGACCACAAGAAATCCCATATAATTCCGAAACTGCATCCCAGGGATCAGCACGATCAGCAGCGCAAAAAGAAAAGCAAACCACGCCTGCCGCGTAATCCTCCAAAGTAAAAAATACCCCATCAGACCAGTGCACATACAAAGCGCAAAAAAGAAAATTCGCAGAGCGGAATAATCCGGCCCTGTTATTTTAAACAACCATGCCACCGGAAAAAACCACATCAGATTGTAGCCCAAAAAAGTATCCACGAAAGGGAGTTCCCCCTCATTCAGGCGCATCGCCACAACCGCAACCGTCCCCCCCTCACCGCCCAGGTTCAGGCCAAGCCGAAAGTAGCTCGCATAGTAAACAACACCAACCACCAGCAAAAACAGCCCCCATAAAACGGGATAAAATAAAGGATTCCTAGATAAACTGCTTCTCTCTCCGGACATTGCAAAACTTCCCTACCGCCTCTTATACGATTTGACGAATCAAATTTGATAACTTCTCAAAACGTATTCATCCCCAGGCAGAATTTTCGATCCGAATCCATTTTTTAAAAGTGTACTCCCACCCTATTCGTCACACGGGCTTGCGATTCCTGCAACGCCCATTAGAATACTCCGATGCGACTTCTTTTGGTTGATGCCCATTATTTTCTCTACCGCTCCTTCTTTGCAATTCGCAATCTCCGCGCCTCCGACGGACGCCCTACCAACGCTATCTACGGCTATGCAAAAGCCTTGCGCAAAATGCGAAGTGACCTCCGGCCCACTCACGCAGCCACGATCTGGGACAACGGTATTCCCGACCGCCGTATGCA
This sequence comes from Chthoniobacterales bacterium, assembly GCA_047973165.1. Classification (GTDB taxonomy): domain Bacteria; phylum Verrucomicrobiota; class Verrucomicrobiia; order Chthoniobacterales; family JBKEAD01; genus JBKEAD01. Next base: position 1,426 of record JBKEBM010000001.1, on the reverse strand, counting down.
GCTCCAGCCACAGTATAAACAACAGCGCCCACCGATGCCCGACGACCTCCGCGCCCAACAGGAACCCATCGAGGCAATGTGTCCCCTCCTCGGCTTTCACAATCTCTCACTGGAAAAAACTGAAGCTGATGACCTCATCGCCAGCTATGCAAAAGCCGCCGCCCGTGCCGGCTATGAGGTCATCATTGCCACCTCAGACAAAGATATCCTGCAGGTTGTCTCCCCAAACATCCGGATTTACTCAACAGCCAAAGCCGATTTAAAAAATACAGGCGACAGCTACGCCCTGCTCGGCGAACTTGAGGTCAGTGAAAAATGGGGCGTCCCGCCTGCAGCGATCACCGAAATCCTCGCTCTCACCGGCGACAGTGCCGACAACATCCCTGGCGTTTCCGGAGTCGGCCAAAAGACCGCCGCAAAACTCATTCAGCAATTTTCCGACGTCGATAACCTTTTATCCCGGCTGTCCGAAGTCTCTAACGTAAAACTTCGTGAAAAAATCCAGGCTGCAACAGAACTTCTGCACCAAAATAAACAAATGGTAGCTCTCGACCAGGACATCCCCCTGCCGCTTCCACTCGAAGACCTGTCTCACAACCCCAACCTCTCGTCCCTGGCCGACTTTTTGCGCAAATGCGAATTCAAATCCCTGCTCCAGGAAGTCGAGCAGGAGGCTGCTGCCACTTCTGAAAAAAGCGAATCTGCAGACGATAACCCATCCCCGCCTCCCACAAAAGTTTCCCAACCAACCCCTCAACTCCCAACTCAGCAGGAATTTAATTTATAAAAAAATGCTTACCCTCTCCGAACTCAACGACTACCTCGAAGACTACCTCCGTCACGCTGATATCCAGGACTACCCGACAGCCTTCAATGGTCTCCAGCTACAAAGCCGAAATCCTGCAAACAAAAAAATAAACCGGATTGCCTGCGCCGTTGATGCCAGCGAATATGTCCTGACTGCAGCAATCCAAGAGCAGGTCGACCTCCTGATCGTCCACCACGGTTTCCTCTGGGGAGGTGCTCAGAAAATCAACGGGCCGCTTTACCGAAAACTATCGGCGGCCATTCATGCCGACCTCGCCATTTTCAGCTCCCATCTCCCCCTCGACCTGCACCCCGAAGTTGGCAACAACGCCGTGCTGGCCACTAAGCTCGGCATGTCCCCGACAACCCCACTTGCCGAAAACAAAGGCCCCTCCATTGGACTTGTTGCCGACATGAACATCCCACGCGAAGAGCTTTTTACCCGCCTGGAAAAAATCACCGGTCACTCTCCCCACCTTGCGCCCGGGGCAGATGAAATCTGTCGCCGTGTCGCTTTGATCACCGGAGGAGCCGGACGCGAAGTTTACAAAATCGCAGCACAAAACATCGACACCTTCATCACCGGCGAAGGCACGCATGATACCTTCACCGCCGCCGA
>JBKEBM010000231.1:0-12805 GCA_047973165.1 Chthoniobacterales bacterium | reverse complement strand
TCGGCTGAATCTGGTGCTTGTCGCACACGTCGCTCACCGGCACGTGCTCGATCAGATGTTCTCGCAGGATGCTCACTTTCTGTTGTGGGTTGAAGTTACGTCGGGTTCTTTCCATTTCGGGCTCCATGTTGAGCCGACTCTTTACCGCATCTCAGCCGCTTTTCCATTTTCGTCTGGAGCAAAACAAAGCCAACCTCTCACAATGTGACGTTTTGTGAGAACTACCGCATGGGCCGCACCAGCAAAGCTGTCACGCCCCATGCTGACTCTTCCGGGGATTAGATTCGAACGTGTCCGGAACCCTTTGGAGGGCAATATGTGAGTGGGAGGTGCGCCGGTGCTTTCCGTCGGTACCCTGTCTTATGCCGAGGGCGGCATCGACTCTACCTTGCCCCGAATTTCCTGAATGTACTCGCGGACGGCGGATTGTATCTGAGGAGCCAAGGCCGCTTTGGGTTGAACGAATCGTGGTGTAAACCATGGGAATAGGCCCAGCAAATCGTGGGTCACCAGTATCTGTCCGTCGCATCCGTCGCCGCTTCCGATTACAATAGTGGGCGATTTGATTTTTTGCGAAATTTCGCGTGCAAGGGGAGGGGAGACCAGTTCGAGTACGATGCCAAGGACTCCGGCCTCGTCGAGCGCCAGCGCATCCTGGAGGATTTCGTCCGCCTGTTGGGGGGTTTTGCCCTTGATGCGGTATCCGCCTTCTTCCCGCACCTTCTGTGGCAACATGCCGATGTGCCCCAGAACGGGAATGCCTGCGAATTGGATCGCTTTGATCTCGGGAAGTTTGTCCCGACCTCCTTCCAATTTGACCGCTTTGGCTCCGGCTCTCATCAGGCTCTTCGCATTTTCGACGGCTTGTTCGGGGCTGTTCGTCGTGCCGACCGATAGGTCAGAGACCAACAACGTACGGGTCACTCCACGCGCAACGGCCGCTGTGTGGTGTTGCATGATTTCAAGGGTAACTGATGTTGTGTCAGGGTGACCCAATACGACCATGCCAAGGGAGTCGCCGACCAAGAGGAAGTCCAGTTCCAACTCATCCAACAAGCGGCCCATCGGGTAGTCATACGCTGTTAATGAAGCAAATTTATGCCTTTCTCCCTTGAGTTTTCGAAAATGGTTTGTGTAATTTTTCAAAATAAAAAAACGTAAAAACTATTAAAAAGACAATGGTAGTAAGCTAGATAGAATCAATATACCTACTGAAGGTTTCTTCAGCAGGTAGTGTGTTCACAAGATCGCGAACGCGCATGCCTGCGTTTTCGAGAATTAAGTCAGGATTAATATCAGACAAGGGTTGAAGGACGAAACGGCGTGAGAGCATTCGTGGGTGAGGAAGCGTCAGGTCGGGTTCGGAAAGCGTCAATGTGTCGCAATAAAGAAGATCGAGATCAATGGTGCGGGGGGAGTTTTTGAGATGTTGTTTTGGGCGTCCGAGTTGGGTTTCGATGGATTGAAGGCGATTCAGGAGCACGTGAGGGGAAAGGAATGTGGAGATTTCGATGACGGCGTTGAGGAAGGCGGGGGAGTTGTTCGGGCAATCGACGGGGGGGGTTTCATAGACAGGCGAGATGGAGACGGGTTTGCCAGGGGTGGCGAGGTCTTCTTTGATCATTCGGCAGGCCGATCGGAGATGATCGATGCGGGATTCCAAATTGGAGCCAAGGGCGATGCCTGCCTTCATGGATCGCCAGGGTTAGGTGAGGCCAAGAACGTCCTGCATGTCGTAGAGGCCGGGTGGTTGAGAGAAGGCCCAAACGGCGGCACGCAGGGCACCTTTGGCGAAGGTGTCGCGGCTGGAGGCTTTGTGGGTGAGTTCCACGCGTTCGCCGACATTGGCGTAGATGACGGTGTGGTCGCCGACGACGTCGCCGCCGCGGACGGCGTGCATGCCGATTTCGGACGAGGTGCGCTCACCGACCATGCCTTCGCGCCCGTGGCGGACGTCGTCAGCATATTGGAGGCTGCGGACTTCGGTGAGGATTTCTGCCAGGCGGCGGGCGGTTCCGCTTGGAGCGTCTTTTTTCAATCGGTGATGCATTTCCACAACTTCGAGATCGAAATCGGAGCCGAGGATTTCAGCGGCCTTGCGGGTGAGCCAGAAAAGGGTGTTGACGCCGACGCTGAAGTTGGGGGCAAAAACGAGCGGAATTTTTTCGGAAGCCTGGCTGATTGCAGCGCGTGAGGCGTCATCCTGGCCGGTTGTGCCGATGACAAGCAGTTTGCCGGCGGCGGCGCAGGTGGAGGCGACGGAGGCGGTCGTATCGGCATGGGTGAAATCGATCACTGCATCGCAGGCGTCGAGAGTGGGTTCGAGGGAGTCGCCCACATCGAGTGTGGCGGTGACGGTGAGGGTGGGATCCTGCGAGGCACAGGCGATGAGGGCCTGGCCCATGCGGCCCTTGGCGCCGTTTATCAGAAGGCGGAGAGGTGCGATACTCATGATGGATTGTTCCTTCGAATCAAAAAGCGCAAAAGCGGTCGGTGTCAAGGTGAGTGACGAAGAAAAAATCCAAGAGCTTGTCCGGACTTGCTAGCTGCGTTGCGCATCGACGAGGAAAATGGCAACGGGCAAGGTTTGATTTGAATGCGGCTGTTTTAAGGTGAACTCTTTAGGTGCAAAGCACTTAAGAAAATGGGGTATGCGGTATTTTAATTTTCAGCCGACATTCTCTTAGCGACATTCAGGTATGTTCCCTGTCATGCCGATATGAGCTACCGTATTACTTACTTCGAGGATGTGCGGATTGCTTGAATCCATTTTGCAGTTTCATTTCGGCGTTCCCAGACGGTGCGGTTAGATGTGGTGAAGTTGGGTTTCTTTTTCCATGAGCCTCGTTTGGTTCGCTCTTTGGGATCGGCGGAGAATTGGGGGGAGAGGAGAATGTCGTTTGTAACTGCGGCCAAGAAGGAGCGTGCTTGAGCGACTTTTGGCAAGTTTTGGAGATTTTTTGGCAGTTCGTTTAAGCGTTTTGCGAGCAGGGTTAGATATTCGTAGTCTTCAGCGCCTTCACGCATCATTTCCCAGCGAACGGATTTGAGTATCTCGGATTGCATCAGACCGGGGTACCACATTAGTCCCAGCCCCCATGCGATGATGCCGGTAGTAGGGTAGTAAACGGTGTAGGGGCGTTCCCAGGAGTGCCATTCGTTGATCATGGCTGAGTAGGTGAGCCAGCTGACGGCCCCATCGCGCCAGGCGATCCAGCCGTTGAGTCGGGGATTGACCATTGGCATGTCGATGAGGTTCATCCAATTTTTATAAAACATGAACTCTTCGCCTTGTTGCTGACGGGCTTTAGCTTCGACTGCGTCGTAGTGTTGCGCGCACCATACGTCGATGACGCCGTATAGTTCGGGACGAGGTGCCGTTGTGCAGAAAATTCTGACTTCAGGAACGATGTTTTTCACAAAACTGGCAAATGCGTGAACCGCTTTGAGGTCATCTTGAGAGTGAGGTTCGTCCATTGTGGTTAAGACAACCTTATCGAGCCATCCTTTGCTTTTGAGATGTGCTGTCATTTGGCGGACGTAGTTGCCAAAGGCTTGTTTGAACTTAGGGGTAAGGGATAGTTCGTCGTCGAAGATTTGGACTCCAAGCCATTTTTGTTTTTTTACGGTGGGGGAATGCCAGAGGAAGTACAGATTGGAGTCCCAGTCGCCCCCGACTCTGGGGAAAAAAAACTGAGTCATACCGAGTTCATCGAGACAGTAGGTGAGGGCTTCGTCATATCTGGTCGGAGGGTTGGGGGAGGATGGGGTCTGCGGATTGGTAATGCAGTGCCACATCGCGATAGAGTGCTTTTAATTTATCGCCCTTCCAATCGTTTCCTAATGCTTTTGGGGAGATCCACGATGTATTTTGAAGAGATGGTTGTTTTGGCAGTGTAAAATCAAAGACGGTCAGTTCGATGGGGATGTTGATTTCAGGTAGTTCTCGAATTTTGAGTTGTAAATTTGACTTGTGGATACCAGCGGAAGTGTCTCTGGGGATTGAGAGTGTGAACCAGAATTGTGTGTTGATCTCAGGGTCTGCACTGGTGACGGTTTCGGGTATTAAGCGATCCGGATACCAGCCGGGCTGTTTTTGGGAACCGAAAGGAGTGGCTTCTTCGATGTATTTTTCTCTGATTTCAGGAAAGACACTGGATCCGCTTGGAAGGTCCATATTTACATAACCAATCCTAAGATATTCGAGATTCAAAGGGGCAACTGTTTCCTTGGATGCTGAGTGCCAAGGTGTGGATGAAAATTCAACAACGATTGGCTTGCGGCCTTTGGGACGAATTGCGAGGATAAATGGTTCCTCTTCTCCTTTGGCGGCGGAGAGATTGATTTTTTAGAACCTTCTCGACTGGATATAGAACCCATAGTGAGAATTGTTCGTGGTCCAGCAGAAGTTCTTCTTGTGCTGATAGTGTGGGAGTGAAGATAGTGGAAATCAGTGACGCAAGAGCGAGTGTGTACAGGTGATACATCGAGAATTTCGGAGAAGCATTTTATCAAACGGCTAAAGGGAACGCAGTAGCAGTTTAGCAAGTGTGAAAAGCTATGAAACAAAAAACTCGTGCTACAAAGTTTTTCTCTCAAACCACGGTAAAATCAGGCTCTTTTACTCTGTTTTGCATGGCTGGGGGGATCACTGTTCGTTCTTATCGATCGTTTTTTTCCAATTGAATCTTTATAATTGTTGGAAGGAGACTTTCCCACTCTACAACGACTTCACAGTGAATAATACGTCCACAATCTTCGGACACGTACTCACTTGGTTTTTGGAATAACTAATTGGTAAGCGCTATTCGCCGGAGATGACGGTACCGGTAGTAGCAAGGATTTTGTTGAAGGTGGGACTGGGACGCATGGCTGCGGCGACTTTGGTGTCGTCGGGTTTGTAGTAGCCGCCGATGTCTGTGGGTTTTCCCTGAACGGCGAGGAGTTCGTTGGTGATGGCGGTCTCGTTGGCGGCGAGTTCGGCGGCGAGGGGGGTGAAGAGGGCTTTGAGTTCGGCGTCTTGATTCTGCGCGGCGAGTGCCTGCGCCCAGTAAAGGGCGAGGTAGAAATGAGAGCCGCGGTTGTCGATGGTGCCGAGTGTGCGTCCGGGGGAGCGGTTGTTTTCGAGGAAGGCGCCGGTGGCGGCGTCGAGGGTGTCGGCGAGGATTTGGGCTTTGGGGATGTCGAAGGTTTTGGCGATGTGTTCGAAGCTGGGGGCGAGGGCGAAGAATTCGCCGAGGGAGTCCCAGCGGAGGTAGTTTTCTTCGAGGAATTGCTGGACGTGTTTGGGGGCGGAGCCGCCGGCACCGGTCTCGAAGAGTCCGCCGCCCTGGATGAGGGGGACGATGGAAAGCATTTTGGCGCTGGTGCCGACTTCGAGGATGGGGAAGAGGTCGGTGAGGTAGTCGCGGAGGACGTTGCCGGTGACGGAGATAGTGTCCTGGCCTTTGGCGAGGCGTTCGAGGCTGTATTGGCAGGCTTGGGCGGGGGGGAGGATTTTTATGGTGAGCCCGGTGGTGTCGTGGTCTTTGAGGTAGGTTTCGACTTTGGTGAGGATCTGGGCGTCGTGGGCGCGGGTTTTGTCGAGCCAGAAGACGGCGGGGTCGCCGGAGGCGCGGGCGCGGGTGACGGCGAGTTTGACCCAGTCCTGCACGGGGATGTCTTTGGTCTGGCAGGCGCGCCAGATGTCACCGGTCCGGACGGTGTGTTCGAGGAGGGTGTGGCCTTCGGAGTCGATGACGCGGACGGTGCCGTCGGCGGGGATTTCGAAGGTTTTGTTGTGGGAGCCGTATTCTTCGGCGGCCTGGGCCATGAGTCCGACGTTGGGGACGGAGCCCATAGTTTGCGGGTCGAAGGCTCCGTGTTTCTGACAGAAGGCAATGGTGGTTTGATAGATGCCGGCGTAGGAGCTGTCGGGGATAACGGCGAGGGTGTCTTGTTGTTTGCCGTCGGCATTCCACATTTGTCCGGAGGTGCGGATCATGGCGGGCATGGAGGCGTCGATGATGATATCGCTTGGGACGTGGAGGTTTGTGATGCCTTTGTCGGAGTTGACCATGGCGAGGGCCGGGGCGTCTGCGTAAAGAGCTTCCAGGTCGGCCTGAATGGCAGCCTGTTTGTCGGCGGGGAGGTCTTTTATTTTTGAAATGAGATCTCCAAAACCGTTGTTGAAATCGACTTCGAGGGTGTCGATGAGGTCGGCGTGTTTTTCGATGAGGTCGGCAAAGAAAACTTTGACAGCGTGGCCGAAGATGATGGGGTCGGAGACTTTCATCATGGTGGCTTTCATGTGCAGGGAGAAGAGGACTCCGGCATCTTTGGCTGCGGCGATTTGTTCTTTCAGGAAACTAACGAGAGCGCGTTTGCTGAGGAAGGTGGCGTCGAGAATTTCTCCGGCCTGCAGGGGGGTGCTGTCTTTTAGCAGAGTTGTCTGGCCGTCTGCGGCGGTAAACTGGATTTTGACATCAGTTGCTGCATCGACGGTGACGGATTTTTCGTTGGAGAAAAAGTCGTCCTGTCCCATGGTGACGACGCGGGTTTGCGAATCGGGAGACCATGTGCCCATAGAGTGAGGGTTTTTGCGGGCGTAGTCTTTGACAGCTTTGGGAGCGCGACGGTCGGAGTTTCCTTCGCGGAGGACAGGGTTTACGGCACTGCCTTTTACTTTGTCGTATCGGGCTTTGGCATCTTTTTCGGCGTCAGTTTTTGGTGACTCCGGGTAGTCGGGAAGTTTGTAACCCCGGGTTTGGAGTTCGGCGATAGCGGCCTGGATTTGCGGGATTGATGCGCTGATATTTGGGAGTTTGATGATGTTTGCTGCGGGGTCTTGGGTGAGGGAGCCGAGTTCGGCGAGGGCATCATCAACTTTTTGAGATTCGGGGAGCTGGTCGGAGAAGGCCGCGAGGATGCGGGCGGCGAGAGAGATGTCGCGAATTTCAACGGCAGTTCCGGAGTGCTTTGTGAAGGCTTTTACAATGGGCAGAAGCGACTGGGTGGCAAGAGCGGGTGCTTCGTCGGTTTTTGTGTAGATGATGGTTGCTTTGTCGGACATATCGGTGTGGAAAATTTCAGGTGAGCGAGCACTTTAGTGGAAGCGTTCGCAAGGTCAAAGAGAAAGAGGGGAGATTGTTTTTTTACCAGGAAAATCAGTTCTCTTTGCCGGGTGCGATGAGGAGGGTGATTTCTCCTTTCGGCGGTTTTGTCTGGTAGTGGTCGCAGAGATTGCCTGTGGTGTCGCGACGAAATTCCTCGAAGGTTTTTGTGAGTTCACGGGCGACGCAGGCGAGGTGATCGGGGGAGAGGTCTTTGAGGACCTGGAGGCTTTTTAAGATGCGGTGAGGGGATTCGTAATAGATGCTTGTAGCTTCGCGGGTGAGTGCCCGGGTGAGTTCTTTTTCCCGGCGTCCGCTTTTGACGGGGAGGAATCCTCCGAAGTAAAATGGCTGGGGAGGGAGGCCGGAGCCGGCGAGAGCCGTGGTGATCGCACAGGGACCAGGGATGACGGAGCAGGGGATGTTTAAATCATGGCAAGCGGAGACGATACGATAGCCCGGGTCGGAGAGGAGGGGGGTGCCGGCGTCGGTGATGAGAGCAAGGTTCAGGCCGGATTGAAGTTTTTCTGTGAGTTCGGCGGTTCGGCTGGCTTCGTTGTGATCGTGGTAGCTGATGAGTGGGCGTTTGATGCCGAGGTGGTTGAGAAGGAGGCCGGAGCGACGTGTGTCTTCGCAGGCGATGAGATCGGCAGAGGAGAGAATTTCTTTTGCGCGTGCTGAGGTGTCTCCGAGGTTACCGATGGGAGTGGCGACGATATAGAGCACGAGCGGGATGCGTGTGATACGCAGGGGGAGTTTTTAAAAAAATAAATTGGTCGGGGCGTCGGGCCAGTATTTTTTTGATGGATTACCAGCCTTCGGAGATGCGGGAGGTAATTTGTTTTCCGAGGTTCGTTGCTGCGACGGATACGGCCTGTCGTTCGTCGGTCTGGAGGTCGCCGGTGGGGAAGAAAGTGGTGCGTCCGCGTTCTTCTCCCTGCATGAGAAGGGCTCCGGTGACGCGGTCTACGACCTCGAAATTGACGTCGAGAATGAGTTCGTATTCGCTGGTGGCCAGGACGTTGCTGATGACAGACCGGATGGAGCGCCGGTCGGTGTCTTTGACTGTGCAGTAGAGAATGGCATCGGCATGTTCACTGCTTACGATTTGGTAGGTGCCGTCCATTTGGATTTGATTGATGGTGGCATTTGCCATGAGGACGCCGAGGCGGGGTTCGTAGGAAGAGTTTTTAAAAGTGGGCACCGCGATGGATTTGATGCTCCGCATGGGGGTGGGGCGGCTGGCTCCGAGGTGATAACCACAGGCGGTGAGGCCGAGGGAAAGCAGAGCGAGAAGAGTGAGTGTGCGCAGGCTGGAGATCATTCTACAGGAAGTTGAGGTTCGACGGCGGGGAGGGGAGAGACATCGTTAACTCCGCTTCGCAGGCGAGGGCGGACGACAGGGAGTTCTTCGGTCTCGATATCCCGGACTGGCGGGCCGACGTAATTTGCAAGAGCAGAGGTTTCGACCTGGGCCTGGAGGCGGCGACGGACTGCTACACGTTCGCCGGTATCGGTGCGTTCGGGGCCGGAACGAAGGGCGTCGTCTCCCAGGTCGCTGCGGAGTTCTTCTATGCGGGTGCGTGCGAACTCAGCGTCTTCGCTGTTGGGTTCTCTGCGGATGATGTCGTTGTAGTAGATGGCTGCAGCCCGGAATTCTTTTTTGTGGTCGTAGAAGCGTGCGATATTGAGCAGGTCTCCGGCTTCGCGGGAGTGGATGAGTTTCAGGTTGGCTTCGGCCTGGGGTGCCTTTTCACTGTTTGGGAATTGGTAGAGGAAGTCTTCGAAGGTATGCTGGGCGAGGCGGAGAGCACTGAGGTCCTGGGACCCCTGGCCGAAGCCGGCTCGCATATTGACATAGGCGATTTGGTAGAGTGCGTCGTCGGCTACGCTGCTGTTTGGGTAACTATCGAGGACTTTTTGATAATTGTTTACGGCTTCCTGCACTTTACCTTGTTTTTCGTAGGCAAGGCCGAGGTTGAACTGGGCCATGGGAGCATATTTGCTGAAGGGAGCGGACTCCAGGATGGAACTATACATTTTCTGCGCACGGGAGTAGCCGCTGTTGACAGTGATTCCTAGGACGCGTGTTTTTTTTCCGTCGAGATAGGTGTTGGCGATGGCTACCTGCTGCGAAATGGCTTCGTCGAAATGTTTACCGTCGGGGTAGCGTGAAATGTAGGTGGAGAATTCGTTGAAGGCGCGAGGAAGGTGCCCGCCTGCCTGTGAAATCTGAGCGAGTCGAAACTGAGACTCGGCAGCCTGGGGCTCGTAGGGGTAATTTTTTAAAAGGCTTCGGTGGGCAGTGACCGCGGAGTTATAATCTCCTGCTTCTTCGAGGGCTACAGCCTGGTCAAAGGCGGCTGCCGCTGCAGGGTCGTAGGCAGTGCTGTTTGTAGTTGCTGGTGCCTGCTGTGCGGCGGCGGGAAGCATGGCACCGATGCCGATAAGGCAGATTAGAGTAAGAATGGTGGCACTTCGTAACATGAAGATGGTGAAGCTAAGAAAAGTCCAGCCGGGCGTCAAGCCGGGCTGTGGCTGATGTGAAAAAAAATCAGACCGTCATAGTTGTTTTTATCCAACTAATAACGGCCTGATATTTTGAAGTATTTGAGTTTTAGGACTCTGGTTAAACTAAACGGCGGCTTCGCCTTTTTCGTTGGTGCGGATACGGATGACTTCATCGACGGGCAGGACGAAGATTTTGCCGTCTCCGATTTTGCCTGTTTTGGCGGATTTGCTAATGGCTGTAATAGCGGACTCTATGACATTTTCTCCGACGACGACTTCAATTTTGATTTTCGGCAGAAAATCCACGGTGTATTCGCTGCCGCGGTAGATTTCAGTGTGTCCTTTTTGGCGTCCGAATCCTTTGACTTCGCTTACGGTCATTCCCTCGATGCCGAGGTCAGCGAGGGCATCTTTAACGTCTTCGAGTTTGAAGGGTTTGATGATTACTTCGATTTTTTTCATATAAAATACAGAGGTTGGATTTTTATATCAGGGTTTAATTCAGGATATAGCCTTCTTCGTTGTGTTCGCTCAGGTCGAGGCCGGTTGACTCTTGTTCGGGTGTCACGCGGAGTCCAATGGTTACTTTGATGAGGATGGCGATGATCGCCGTGGCGACTACGCTCCAGACGGCTGTTACGGCAACGGCTTTGATCTGCTCCAGGAGAAGGTTGGCACCTTCGGCTTTTAGTTCGGCGACCAGGCCGTTGATGCTTTCATCAGCAAAGATACCGGTTAAAATCGCACCGAGTGCTCCGCCGATACCGTGAACTCCGAAAGCGTCCAGTGCATCGTCGTAGCCAATTATTTTCTTAAGGTAGGCCACGGCGATGAAGGGAATAAACCCGCCGAGAAGACCGAAGATAATGGAGGAACCGACCGTTACAAATCCGGCAGCGGGTGTGATGGCGACCAGTCCACCGATTACGCCGGAAGCAAAACCGAGAACGCTGGGTTTGCCTTTTAAAATCCATTCGGAGCAGCCCCAGGTGAAGCCACCGATGGCTGCTGCGAAAGTTGTTGTGGCAAAGGCGTTGCCGGCAATGCCGTCGGCGGCACCTGCGGAGCCAGCGTTGAATCCATACCAGCCGACCCAGAGCACAGCTGCACCAACTGCTGTCAGGACAACGCTGTGTGGTGGGAGAGGCTCTTTGCCGAAGGCGCGGCGTTTGCCGAGAATCACAGCCAGGGTGAGGGCTGAAAAACCGGAGGTCATGTGAACGACTGTGCCGCCGGCGAAGTCGAGAGCTTTGATTGTGGTTGCGAGGAACCCGCCGCCCCAGACCATGTGGGCAAATGGAAAATAGACGACGCATAGCCAGATCGCAACAAAGACCAGGATGGCTGCGAACCTGATGCGCTCGGCCACTGCACCGATTATCAGCGCGGGAGTGATAATGGCAAAGGTGAGTTGAAACATCGCAAAGATATTTTCAGAAACGGTTGACAGGGTTCCCGGATCGCCGCCGACACCTTTGAAGAATACAGCGTCGAGTCCGCCTATGAAAGGCGTGGCGCCTTCAGTAAAGGCGAGGCTGAATCCGAAGGCCCACCAGAGGATGGCTGCGACTCCGGCGATTGCATAAATCTGTGCAAAAATCGACAGCACATTCTTTTTTCCGACCAGACCGCCGTAAAAAAGAGCCAGTCCAGGCAGAGACATGAGGATAATAAGAGCCGAGCTGGTTAGCATCCAGGCATTGTCTCCACTGTCGATTCCGCTTGCTGCTGCATCTTCTTCAAGAATGGCGAGGCGTTCCTCGATGGTTTTTGGTGCTTCAGCAGGTTCTGCAGTTGTAGTTGAGGCTTCCTCTGCTACGATGTTGTCCTGAGCGTGGGCTGAAGTCGGAAGGGTGACTGCAGCTACGAGAATGTATGTCGCAATTGCCAGCAGAGGTAAGAGTTTGGTAGTTGTTTTTCGTATCATAGAGTTGATTTTATTTTTTTTAAGAATTGCCAGCCGAAATTTGCTGACAAAACGAAGTTGAGCAAAATCCGTGCCAACTTTTTGTAAAAAAATTAGTCAACGCACAAAATCACCTGCTTGTCGTCTGTGATACCAAGTCTGTGAAAAAACAGACTATCTCCTTACCCTGTCGCTGCCTGGAGTCGTCGGTCTCACTTTATGTATCAGGGATACAGTGGAGTTTTTGCCCTTCTTCCAGGTAAGAAAAATTCTGCGGAGTATGAGTCTGTTTTTGCTTTTCAGCACCAGACCACAGGCCGGAGCGTGGGGGAGGAAAGAGGACTAACGTCCAAGATCAGATGCGGTTATCTGCATCGACCTGTTCGGTCTATTTTCTTCTAAGAATTTGGTCGTATTCGGCGTGGGCACCAATCCAAAACCAATAATATATTCCATCTCTTAATACGGCTAATGAGCGATAATCATCGGTAATTCTTACTGACCAAAATGGCCCAACCTTTTTGAATTGTAATGATGGATGTCTCGGATCAGCTATCCAAAGACGATATTGTTTACGTGCTATCTTTTGGACGGTAATCGGAAGACCTGAATATGCCTTCCAAAACCTACTGGTGGTCGATGACTTCATCCAATGATTTCACGCGACCAGCATCAATATCTGAGTTCACCTCCGATAACACTGTATCCAGGTGACCAGCTTCGTAATCAGCCTCAATTTGGCGATCCCAATTTTCCCAGAGACGTCCTTGAAGTCGGTTGAGCAAACTCCACCTTTGGTCTGACGGAAGTTGCTCAATCGCAGATTCGATTTCCTGAACAGTGCTCATACCCCACACGATAGCAATTATTGCTTTGGCATCAAGTTATCTTTTGACCGAACATCCTGTGTGTAAAAAATGTTAATATTGGCGAGGAAAGCAGGGAGATCGACCGATAACGTCCTGAATCGCACTCAACAGTGAGTTCGTATCTTAGCCGGGTCATCTTCCTGCCTTCCCCCACGTTTCGAATAGTTGCAAGAGCGGGGTAAGCGATCCGCGCTCGAACACAAGACAGAAAGATACGGGCGGGGAGTTTTCCAGAAACAAAACACCTTCATCGAAGTAGGCGTAGATATCGGAAAAACCTCATTCGACAGCGCGTTCAATAATACCACTCATACTTGGTCAATCAACACAAACGGCGTTCGTTCCTTCCTACAATGGATGAAAAAGCATCGCATACCGCTCCGAATGACCTGCGAATCCACTGGCGACTATACACGGCTTCTAGTAAG
>JBKEBM010000103.1:0-6879 GCA_047973165.1 Chthoniobacterales bacterium | reverse complement strand
ACCCGCTTCACAGCAAATGCAGCGGATCAACATCCACCGCTACATGAATCCCCTGCGGCACCGTAAAAGCCCGAACCACACGCGAAACGTGATGCGACAAAACCATCCCCTTCGGCCCGCGCAGCACAATATGATAACGATAAAAATTTTTCGTTTTCTCGATTGGAGCCGTTGAAGCCTCACCCAGAATCGTCCCCTCCGGCAACCCCTCAGCAAGTCGTCGCACCAGCGTATCTGCCGTAAAAGACGTCAATTCCTTCTTCTCTCCACGAACCAAAATAAGAACCATCCGCGAATAAGGCGGGTAACGAAAGTGACTCCGAAAATCACTCTCCTGCTCCCAAAATCCGGCAAAATCCGCCTGCCGTGCAAACTGAATAGCCGGACTCTGCGGCGTAAACGTCTGCACCAGCACCTCCCCCTCCATCTCCCCCCGTCCCGCACGCCCGGACACCTGAGTCAGCAGTTGAAACGTCCGCTCGCCCGCACGAAAATCCGGCATGTGAAGCCCCGTGTCCGCATTGATGATTCCCACCAGCGTAACATTTGGAAAATGCAGCCCCTTGGCAATCATCTGCGTCCCAACCAAAATATCGATCTGCCCCGTACGAAAACGCCCCAGCGTCTCGCGATAAGCATTTTTACGGCTCATCGTATCCGTATCCATCCGCGCAATTCGTGCCTTCGGAAACAGCTTTAAAACAGCCTCCTCCAGCTTCTCCGTCCCAAATCCCGTATAGCGAATCCCCGGTGCCTCACACTCCGGACAATCCTGTGGTGCCCGCTCCACATGCCCGCAGATATGACAGGTGATCCGCGCATCTCCACGGTGAAAGGTCAAAGCCACACTGCAATTTGGACAGGTGCACACATGCCCGCACTCATTACAAATCAACGATGTCGAGTAACCCCGCCGATTCAAAAATAAAATACACTGCTCCCCCTTCTCCAACCGCAAAGTAATACTCCGGGCAAGCGGATTTGACAAAATTGCATCCGCCCCCGCACCCCGCTTCATCAGCCGCATATCCAGCACACGAATCACCGGCATACTCCGATCATCCACCCGCTCCCTAAGCTCCGCCAACTCATACCGCCCCTCCCGCGTATTCAAAAAACTCTCCATCGAAGGCGTCGCCGTTCCCAACACAATCGGACAATTCTCATACTTCGCACGCACCACGGCCATATCCCGCGCATGGTAACGCGGTGCCTCATCCTGCTTATACGACCCCTCATGCTCCTCATCCACAACAATCAAGCCCAGGTTTTTCAAAGGAGCAAACACCGCACTCCGCGCACCGATCACAATGGACGCCTCCCCATTCTGAATCCGAAACCACTCATCGTAACGCTCCCCCGACGACAAATGACTATGCAAAACCGCCACCTGATACGGCGTCTCCGCAAAACGCATTTTAAAACGCTCCACCGTCTGCGGAGTCAGCGCAATCTCGGGGACCAGGACAAGCGCCGTCCTCCCCCTCTCCAGCGCATGCTGAATCGCCCGCAAATACACCTCCGTCTTCCCACTCCCCGTCACCCCCTGCAGCAACACCGGCTTACACGGCTCGGGATAGGCATCGATCCGCTTAAACAAAAGCTCCATCACCACCCTCTGCTCCTCATTCGGCTCCGGTGCCTGCACCGCCAGATAGGTCTCCCCCGCATGTGGATCCCGCCCGATCTCCACCTGCAACGAGCGCACAAAACCCCGCTCCTCAAGAGACCTCACCGAAGCTGCCGACACACCCGCATCCCGCAAAGCCGTCATCAGCACCGGCCCGGCATCCTTTTTTTCAAAAGCCTCCTGCAGCATCTGCAACGCCTTCGCCTGACGCGGCGCACGCTTCTCCAGCCCCCCGATCTCCTCCGCCGAAAGCGCCCGCACCAACTCCACCGCCGCAGCCGTCTTCCGCTTCACCGAACCATCGCGCACGGCCTGCGGCAGCACCGTCCGCAAAGCCGCCTCCCGCGTGCAGCAGTAATACGCACTCATCAACTCCGCCAGTTTTAAAAGCACCGGCAACACCATCGGGTCCCCCTCCACCACCGACTCGATCGGCTTCAGATTTGGCACCTCCCCCCGCTCCGGCAGCTCCACCACCGTAGCCAGAGACCGCCGCCCCCGCACGGGCACACGCACTCGCGAACCAATCTGCACCCGGTCAGCCAGCTCCGCAGGCACCAGATAATCCAGCGATTTCCCTGCCGCCTGATCCAGCAGCACCCTCGCAATCATCTCCTCTCCTTCGTCCTCAAACATGATTTTTCAGTATGCCCGAAAAATTTTCCGTGGAAAGCACGCGACGATGGTATATTGAAAATTCGTCCCGTCATGCCATCACCCAACCACCAAATTCACGCCCCAGGCAAAAAATTGTTTCGCACAAAAAAAACAACCCGCGAAGCTGCCAGGATCGGCTTCCTGGAGCTTCTCCTGCTCATCCTCCTCGGCCTCGGAGTTATCTTCGGCATCCTTCTTATGACCGGTGATCCCTTTTACTCCTTCAGCGAAAAAGCACCCGGCTCCACCTACAACGACTTCGACTCACTGATCGAAAATGCTGCCCGTCAGTACGACCTCGAACCCGAGCTCATCAAAGCACTCATCTGGCAGGAAAGCCGCTTCGATCCTGCTGCAGTCGGAAAAGCCGGCGAACGCGGCCTCATGCAGGTCATGGAACCCGCCGCCAGCGACTGGGTCGAGGCAAAAAAAATCTCCGCCTTCCAGCCCACCGACCTCTTTGATGCCAAGACAAACATCGATGCGGGAACCTGGTATCTCGCCCGCGCAATCCGAAATCACAAAGACAAAAAAAATCCCCTCCCCTTTGCGCTCGCCGAATACAACGCAGGCCGCACCCGTGTAAAAGAATGGCTGAAAAAAATCGGTGCAGACGCAGACGCCGAAAAGTTCATGACCGCAATCGAATTTCCCACGACTCTTAATTATGTCGAAAACATCCTCGCCCGCCGTGAATTTTACATCCGCAAAAACGAGTTTCCAAAAAAGTAATGCCAAATTCAACTGACACTCAGAATTTCTTTAGGTCGGATACATTGCCTCTATGCGTTGATCTGGACGAAACGCTTTGTCCTGTGGATACGCTTTGGCAGCACCTGGGGCAGGTTTTTTTTTCGCATCCCTTTCAGGCAATACAGGCTTGTTTAAAGTATCCTATCCATCGCAGTCGCAGCCGTTTTAAAGACTCTCTGGTGGAAATTTCGGCACTCGATCCGACAGGGATTCCGGTGCGCCCGGAGCTTGTCAAATATATTAAAAATGCGCGTGCATCAGGTCGGCTGGCCTGCCTGGTCACGGCAGCAAATGAAGACGTGGCACGCGTGATGGCAGCGGCCCATCCCATTTTTGACCATGTCTGGGCGAGTGGAAAAAATCTGAATCTGAAGTCGGCTAACAAGGCGGATTTTCTTTGTGAAAAATTCGGAGAGCAGGGTTACGAATACGTGGGGGATTGCTCGGCAGACATCAAAGTGTGGAGCCGGGCAGGCTCAGCGGTAGTGGTTGCCCCAGGTGGAAAAGTGGACGCACGTTTACTGCGGGCGATTCCGGATTTAAAACGTCTGCGGGTGTCGCCGCGCGTTCCGTTTTTGGCACTGAGATTGATTTTTCAGCGCTTGCTTAATCGCTGATACCAAATCTATGAAAAAATTTATGGCTTCCGTTTTTAGCGGGATGCTTCGTTCAGCCAGCCTCGTAACTTTCCAAGTGCGCGGCTGCGGTGACTCAGGTTATTTTTCACCTCGCTGCCAAGCTGTGCAAAAGTCTCACTGTATCCCTCGGGGATAAAAAGCGGATCATAACCAAAGCCCTCCTTCCCCTGGAGCTGCTCAATAATCACTCCCTCGACTTCTCCGGAAAAAACAGCGCGGGTTTTTCCTTTTTGAGCAACTGCGAGGACACAACGAAAGCGTGCTCGCCGATCTCCTTTCGCACAGGCTTCCAGACGCTTTAGCAACAAGGCATTATTCGCTGCATCGTCGCCATGAACACCGGCAAAGCGTGCGGAATGCACACCCGGCTGCCCGTTGAGAGCATCCACTTCGAGACCGGAGTCATCTGCCAGAACCAGACCTTCAAAATGAAGTGAGGCAGCTTCGGCTTTGATTGCAGCGTTTTCCTCGAATGTATTCCCCGTTTCTGCAATCTCCGGAAAGGGTTCCGTTTTATCGAGCAGGTCAAGTCCGCGGACTTCAAAGTCCGAGCCAAGAATAGAGGAAACTTCTGTAAGTTTGTGAGCATTTCGAGTTGCAAGAAGGATTGTCTGCATAATTTGTTTCATAGCTTTTTCGGGTTAGTTCTGTCCAAATCCATCTTCGTATTGCAGGATACGCAACCATTCTTTTTATCTGAATCCGGTCATGAATTTTTCGCAGCCAAAAAAACAATATCCTTTCAACGAATTTGAACCACGCTGGCAGCAACAGTGGGTAAAAGAAAATGCCTTTGCCGGCAGCAATCCCGACGATCCCGGGTTCTCTGCGGATCAGCCAAAATACTACGTCCTCGATATGTTCCCCTACCCGAGCGGAGACGGATTGCATGTCGGACATGTCGAGGGATACACCGCGACTGATATCATCGCCCGCTACAAACGGATGAAGGGATTCAACGTTCTCCACCCGATGGGCTGGGATGCCTTTGGATTGCCGGCAGAGCAATTCGCTATAAAAACAGGGCAGCACCCCCGGATCACCACGGAGAAAAATATTAAAAATTTTCGTAAGCAGTTGCAGAATATCGGCTTTAGTTACGACTGGAACCGGGAAGTCGGCACAACCGATCCGGAGTATTTTCGCTGGACGCAGTGGATTTTTTGTCAGCTCTACAATTCCTGGTTTAATCCTGAGACGCAAAAAGCGGAGCCTGTTACGAGCTATACCGGCGATGATCCGGACAGTGTGCGCCTGGCCTACGTCTCGGAAGTGCCCGTAAACTGGTGTCCGGAGCTTGGCACTGTCCTGGCAAACGAAGAGGTCGTCGATGGAAAAAGCGAAGTCGGTGGTTTCCCGGTGGAACGGCGCCCCCTGCAACAGTGGATGCTACGAATCACAGCTTTTGCCCAGCGTCTGATCGATGAGTTGGAGGGCGTGGACTGGCCGGAATCCATCAAACTATTACAACGAAACTGGATCGGACGCTCCGAAGGTGCGGAAGTTATTTTTTCGGCCCGGCAGGGCGACGAAGAAATTCAGATTACCGTCTTCACAACACGTCCGGATACACTTTACGGAGCGACTTACCTGGTGCTCGCCCCGGAGCATCCTGCAGTGCCCCTTCTCACCAATCCCGAACAAAAAAAAGCGGTCGAAGAATATCAGCAAAGTATCAGCGGCAAGTCCGATCTGGAGCGTACCGAGCTTGCGAAAGAAAAATCCGGAGTTGCGCTTGGCAGTGTTGCTATCAATCCCGTCAACGGAGAGCACATTCCGATCTGGATCGCAGACTATGTTTTAATCAGCTATGGCAGCGGCGCCATCATGGCAGTCCCGGCTCACGATGAGCGGGATTATGAATTTGCCAAAAAATTTGATCTGCCGATTCGCTGTGTTGTTGGTCCGGAAAATACCGAGTTGCAAAGTGAGGGTTGTTTCAGCGGCGAAGGCGTTGCCATCAACTCTCCCTCCATCGAAGGACTGCCAACTGCCGAGGCAAAAAGTAAAATTACCCGGCAACTCAGGGATAACGGCAAGGGCGCAGCTAAGATCAACTACAAACTGCGCGACTGGCTTTTTTCTCGTCAGCGCTACTGGGGTGAACCTTTCCCAGTCGTCTGGGAGGGCAGACAACACCGTGTTTTGGATGAGAATGAGCTGCCAGTGCTGCCGCCGGAGATGGAGGACTTCAAGCCGACCGGCACCCCGGAGCCCCCTCTTTCAAAGGCAAAGGACTGGGTGGCCTACTCAGAAACAGCTCGACGGGAAACCAACACGATGCCTCAGTGGGCGGGCTCCTGCTGGTATTACCTGCGCTTTTGCGATGCTAAAAATTCGGAACGATTTGTCGGCCAGGAAGCCGAAAAATACTGGATGGACAACGGTAAAACTGGTGGCGTGGACCTTTACGTCGGCGGCACGGAACACGCTGTCCTCCATCTTCTTTATGCCCGATTCTGGCACAAAGTGCTCTTTGATTTGGGATATGTAAGCACAAACGAACCCTTCCACCGCCTGGTCAACCAGGGAATGATTCTCGGACCGGACGGACAAAAAATGTCAAAGAGCCGTGGCAATGTAATCAACCCCGACGAAGTCATTTCCCATTACGGTGCTGACTCTCTGCGCCTCTACGAAATGTTTATGGGACCGCTTGAGCAAATGAAGCCCTGGAGCACCAAGGGGGTTGAAGGCGTATATCGTTTTCTCGCCCGTGTGTGGCGACTGGCACTGGAACAAAATCAGGAGGGAGAATGGATTGTTTCCGAGCAGCTCCAGGATATTCCGATGACGAATAAAGTTCGTAAAGTGCTGCATCAGACAATCAAAAAGGTGAGTGAGGACATTGAAGAACTCAGCTTCAATACAGCCATCTCTCAGATGATGATTTGCACGAACGAACTTACCCATGCGACTCCGCGTTCGGCAGAGGCGGTTATTACTCTTCTGAAGCTGCTCAGCCCCTTTGCGCCGCATCTGGCCGAAGAGCTTTATGCCCAGGTCGCCAAAAAATTTCCGACTCTTGCAACCCATCAGGCCAGTCGCTCTGAGTGGCCGGATTGGAATGAGAATTTCCTGATCGAGTCCGAGGTGGAAATTATCCTTCAGGTTAATGGCAAGCTGCGAGACAAGGTTGAAATTTCCAAAGATATGCCACGGGAAGATATTGAAAAACTGACTCTCGAAAATCCGAAAGTA
>JBKEBM010000182.1:0-23575 GCA_047973165.1 Chthoniobacterales bacterium | reverse complement strand
AGAAGGTGATGTCGCCCTGGTGGTAGCGGCGATAGATGGGGTCTTTGCTGATGTAGCGGAGGGAGTCATTCATCCAGCCCATGTTCCACTTGAAGCCGAAGCCGAGGCCGCCGAGGTAGGTTGGTTGCGAGACTCCGGGCCAGGCGGTGGATTCCTCGGCAACGGTTACGACGCCGGGGTGGCGCTCGTAGCAGAGTTCATTGAAGCGTTTGAGGAAATCAATGGCGTCGAGATTCTCGCGTCCGCCGTGGCAGTTTGGAATCCACTCGCCAGGTTCGCGACTGTAGTCGAGGTAGAGCATGGAGGCAACGGCGTCCACACGCAGGCCGTCGATGTGGTATTGCTCCAGCCAAAAGAGTGCATTGCCCAGGAGGAAATTGCGGACTTCGTTTCGCCCGTAGTTGAAAATGAGTGTGCCCCAGTCGCGGTGTTCGCCGAGGCGGGGGTCTTCGTGTTCGTAGAGGCAGGTGCCGTCGTAGCGAGCGAGGCCATGAGCGTCTTTGGGAAAATGCCCCGGCACCCAGTCGAGTAGGACACCGATGCCGGCCTGGTGGCAGCGATCGACAAATTCGCGAAATTCATCCGGCGTTCCGAATCGACTCGTCGGGGCAAAGTAGTTCACAACCTGATATCCCCAAGAGCCGTCGAAGGGGTGCTCCATAACGCACATCAACTCGATATGAGTGAAGCCAAGTTCTTTTACGTAGGGGATCAGACGGTCGGCGAGTTCGAGGTAACTGAAGGCGCGGTTTCCCTCTTCGACGAGTCGCTGCCAGGAGCCGAGATGGACTTCGTAAACACTCATCGGGCTGCTGTAGGGGTCGCGAGAGGAGCGTTCCTGCATCCACGGCTCATCTTTCCAGACGTAGCGATTGAGGTCGTAAACAATGCAGCCGGTTTGTTTGCCGTGCTGTGCGAAATAGGCGAAAGGGTCTGTTTTTAAAAAGACATCTCCCTGTGGGCCGCGAACTTCAAATTTATAATGTTCACCGTTGCTGAGACCTGGGATAAAAATTTCCCAGACTCCGGAGGGGAGCATCTGGCGCATGGAGTGCACGCGGCCATCCCAGGAGTTCCAGTCGCCGACGACGCTGACACGCTGGGCATTGGGTGCCCAGACGGCGAAGTGGCAGCCGGTCACGCCCTCGTGTTCGATGATGTGTGCTCCGAGTTTGCGGTGGATGTCGTAGTGGTTGCCTTCGTTGAAGAGGTGAATATCCATCTCGCCCAGCACGGGGCCGAAGGCATAGGCGTCCGTCTCGGTCCATTGCGTGCCCTCGGGGGAGCTTAGTTCGAGCTGGTAACTTTTTGGCGAGCCATCGGCAGAGATTTCGGGTGGGAGTTCGAGTTCAAATAAACCGGAAGCCTCGACTTTCGGCAGCTCAAAAGACTGGCCGGACGGGAAGCGGGCCTGGACAGATTCTGCGTTTGGTTTAAAAACCCGCAGCACTCGCGGTGAGGAATTCTGCTCCCTGTTCTTCAGCCCAAGCAGGCGAAAGGGGTCGCGGTGACGAGCCTCAATGAGAGGGTAAAGGTCATCGTCGGATAAGAGGGAGGTATTCATTTAATCTTTTTTGGGTATATGAATAAAGAAAGCCGGAAACAAGGAAAGGCATTATAATTTTTCATCCAGCTTCGCAGGGCAGTATTTTTTCCTTATCTAAAAAAATCCTCACTCCACGGTCACACTTTTGGCCAGGTTGCGAGGCTTATCGACGTCGCGACCCAACTCCACGGCGATGTGATAGGCCAGAAGCTGCAGCGGCAGGACGGTCAAAACCGGCGCCAGAAAATCAGGTGCTGCCGGCACTAAAAGCACATCGTCCACAACTTTGTCCAGTGAGGTGTTTCCCTCTGTGCCGATGGCAATGACCGGACCTTTTCGGGCTTTTACTTCTTCAATGTTACTCAGATTTTTTTCAAAGACCTCATCCTCCGGTGCGATAAAAACAGAGGGTGTCTTTTCATTTATCAATGCAATGACGCCGTGCTTGAGCTCGGCACTGGGGTGGCCCGATGCGGCAATGTAAGATATTTCTTTCAGCTTCAGTGCTCCTTCGAGTGCCACGGGGTATTGGAATTGGCGACCCATGAAGAGAAAATTTTCGGAGCGGGCATATTTACGGGCGACCCCGGCAATCTGGTCGTTGAGCAGAAGAGTTTTTTCAATTTTTTCCGGCAGGGCTTCAAGTTCGCGGATAATGCGTATCCCGTCGCTGCTCGATAAATTGCGAATACGCCCGAGCAGCATTGCAAAAAGTGTGAGCACGACAACCTGCGAAGTGAAGGATTTCGTGGCGGCAACGCCAATCTCCGGTCCGGCGTGCATATAGATTCCCCCGTCGCTCTCGCGGGCGATGGTGCTGGCGACATTATTGCAAATACCGAGCGTCCGGTGCCCCTTGCGGCGGCATTCGCGCAGAGCAGCGAGTGTGTCTGCCGTCTCGCCGCTTTGGCTCAGCGCAAAGACCAGCGTGTCGCGGGTCATCGGCAGATTACGATAACGCAGCTCGCTGGCAAATTCACACTCCGTCGGCACGAGGGCCAGCGTTTCCAGCAGATACTCACCGACCATCGCTGCATGCAGCGCAGTGCCGCAGCCGGTAAGGACGACACGCTCGACAGCCCGCAGTTCGGCATTGCTCATATTCAGCCCGCCGAGTTTGGAGGTCGCTTCCTCAATGGAAAGTCGCCCGCGGGCCGCGTCCCGCACACTCCTGGGTTGCTCGTAAATTTCCTTGAGCATGAAGTGCGGGTAGTCACCTTTTTCCACATCCTCGTCGGAAAATTCGACCCGACTGACGGCTCGCTCCATCTCATCCCCAGCCAGTGTGCTGATTTCAAAAGAATCTGCTGTCAGAACCGCAATCTCATAATCATCGAGATAAACAACGTCCCTCGTATGACTCACGATCGCACTGACATCGCTCGCAAGAAAATGCTCCCCTCGCCCGATCCCTAAAACCAGCGGGCTTCCGCGTCGCGCACCGAAGAGCAAACCTGGCAAACGTTTGTGCAGAAAACCGATACCGTAAGTTCCCTTGACCTGCCGCAGTGCCTCGCGCAGGGCCTGCACCATGGCGGCCTGGGAAGATTCTTCCAAAGCATCGAAGTATTTGCCAATCAGATGAGCCAGGACTTCGGTGTCCGTTTGCGATTTAAAAACATGCCCCTCCGCCTCCATTTCCTCGCGCAGGTCCTGGTAATTTTCGATCACACCATTGTGAACCAGTGCCAGTTCGCCACTCGCATCCGTGTGCGGATGTGCATTCTCAACGGTCACCTGCCCATGCGTGGCCCAGCGGGTATGGCTGATCGCAAGCTGCCCCGGCACAGGTTTTTCTTTTAATAACTCCGCCAGCGAATCAATACGCCCAACCGAGTGACGGAGCTGTAGGTTTTCATTTTCCAAAACGGCAACTCCGGCACTGTCATACCCGCGGTATTCGAGCCGTCGAAGGCCGCTGATCAGAATTGGCGCAGCTTGTGATTTCCCGACGTAACTTACTATTCCACACATGTTTTTTTTATAAAAATATCGCTTACAATTTGCAACGTGACAAAGCATCCCGCATCGATCAAGATAGAAAAATTCTCATTAAAATTAAGCTATCATAAATATGAAACCCGGTCCCAAGCTCCCCCCCTCCGATAAGACACTTGCAATTATCATGGGAGGCGGTGCCGGATCACGGCTCTTTCCGCTGACCTGGGAACGCGCAAAGCCCGCCGTGCCGCTCGGTGGCAAATACCGCCTGGTTGATATTCCGATCAGCAACTGCCTGAACTCCGGCATTCGCGGGATGTATGTGCTGACTCAATTCAACAGCACCTCGCTTCACCGCCACATCAACTCGGTATATAAATTCGATAATTTCTCCGACAGCTTTGTGGAAATCCTCGCCGCACAGCAAACCCCTGAAGCCTCCCGCTGGTATCAGGGCACGGCAGACGCCGTCCGGCAAAACATGCGTTACTTTCTGGAGCACGACTACGATTACTTTGTCATCCTCAGCGGAGATCAGCTCTACCGCATGGACTACCGGGAGATTCTGCACCAGCACATCGAGACCCAGGCGGAACTCACAATTGCAACGATCCCCGTCGATCGCCAGGCCGCTCAGGGATTCGGAATCATGCACACCGACGAGGCCGGACGCATCAACCGCTTCGTTGAAAAACCCAAAGAAGACTCCGTCCTCGACTCCCTGCAAATCCCCAAATCTCTTTGTGAAAAAATCGGGGTCGCTACCGACCTGGACCTCTACCAGGCATCTATGGGCATCTATGTTTTCAACCGAAAAGTTCTTGAAGAATGCCTCGATAATAACTTCGAAGATTTCGGAAAGAACATCATCCCTGCAGCGATTGATGAGCGCCATGTGCACGCCTACATCTTCCAGGGATACTGGGAAGACATCGGAACGATCGCTGCCTTTTTCCGCGCAAATTTAAATCTTACCGACGAAAATCCGCCCTACACTTTTTATGAAAAAGGCTTCCCTGTTTACACACACGCACGTTTTCTCCCGGCCAGTGTGATCCAGCGAGCCACGATCGACCGGGCTATTATTTCCGACGGCTGCGACATTAAAGATGCCGCGATCGAACACAGCGTCATCGGCGTGCGCAGTATGATCGGTGCCGGCAGCACAGTCAAAAACACCATCATGATGGGAGCCGATTTTTTTGAAGAAAGTCCGGACCACCAGCCTGTCGGAGCACCGCCCATGGGGATCGGCCGCAACTGCCACATGGACCACGTCATCATCGACAAAAATGCCCGCATCGGAAACAACGTCGTCATTACCCCCGAAGGCAAAACCGAAGACGCCGACATGGGTGCCTATTATGTGCGCGACGGCATTGTGGTGATTCCAAAAAACAGCATCATCCCCGACAACACGCACATTTAGAGTGCCTCTGGATTATTTTAGGCTCGACGATACCTTTATGTTTCGGCAAACAACACTGTTGATGACTTTCACCAAAGCACTCCCACTCTTTTTACTACTGCTTTTCAGCGGCTGCTTTTACGAAAACGCTCCAACAAAGTCATCCGCCAGTGTGAACACCTGGCTCTTCGGAGTCTGGGAACACAAGACCGAGAAAGGGCAGCTTAAACGACTGACCATCGGTCCGCTCGCGGGTTCGCACGATTCCAAATACGTCCTCTATCTGCAGGACATTTCAAAGTCCGGTAAGCCTCTGCGGACGGATACCTTTACAGCCTGGCACTCGCGGGTCGGACACATCCCGCTGATCGTGATCGAGGTGCCGACGGAACAGGGGCCAAAGTATCAGCTCGTCGTCCACCAGCTTCTCTCGCCGCTCACCCTGCGTATTCGCGAACTGCAAATGACGCCTGAGGAAAAAGCTCTCAGCAGTTTTCAACTACGTGTCGCACTGCGAAAAAAATTCCAGGACGGCACGCTTCTGAAAGACGAAGTCGGTGCGATCTGGACAAAAGTTTCCGAAATCTACCGTCCTGAAGGCGGCATGGCCGGCCCGCAGCCGAAACAGCCTCTTCGTAATCTTCCACCGATTATTAAAATCACTGAAACCACTGTTGAGACATCCGGCGGCAGCTCGCTGCCAGCTATCCCAAACCCTCTGGAAACTCTGACTGCTCCACTCAACAACGAACGCTGATTCCGGAGTGTATAAGTAAAATTTATGCCAAAAGATAAAGTAGCACTTGGCATTCTGGGCTTCGGCTCAATGGGGCGCAATTATTTAAACGTTCTGACAAAAGAACCCCTGGAGAATCTTGAGGTGACAGCGGTTTGCGATCTCAAACTGCCGGATGAGAAACAGCCAGGAGTGGAGTATTTTGACGACGTCGATGCTTTCCTGACCTCCGGAGTTTGTGATGCGATCTCGATTGTAACGCCGCATTTTTCGCATACAGACTTTGGCATAAAAGCTCTGCAGGCCGGCCTGCATGTGCTTGTCGAGAAACCTATCTCCGTGCACAAAGCGGACTGCGAACGTCTCCTGGCCGCCCACACGGATAAAAGCCAGGTCTTCTCAGCAATGTTTAATCTGCGGATGCTCGATATTTATCAAAAAGTAAAGGCACTGCTTGTCAGCGGAGAGCTGGGAGAAATACAGCGCATTTCCTGGACTATCACCGACTGGTTTCGCACGCAGGCTTACTACGACTCCGGCAGTTGGCGCGGAACCTGGAAGGGCGAAGGCGGCGGTGTACTCGTGAACCAGTGTCCGCATCAGCTCGACCTGTGGCAATGGCTCTTTGGAATGCCCGAGCAGGTCTTTGCAAACGTGGGGCTGGGGCGTCATCACAAGATCGAAGTGGAGGACGCTGTGACGGCAATCCTGGAATACAGCAACGGCTGCCAGGGGACTTTTATCACCTCCACGGGGGAAGCTCCCGGGGTCGATCGGCTTGAGATTATCGGTGACAAGGGCCTCCTGATTGTCGGAAAAGACTCCATCAAATTTTTAAAAAACAGCATCCCCACAAGCGAAGCGATTCGAACTGTCGACCGAAATTCCCCGGCTCCGGAGATTGAGGAAAGCGAGTTTACCTTTTCAAAACCCGTCCCCACGCACCGTAAGATATTTGCCAATTTTGCAGATGCCATTTTAAACGGCACCCCGCTTGTTGCCCCTGCCGAAGAGGGTATCAACTCTGTCGAGCTGGCCAATGCAATGCTCCTGTCCGGCCTTCAAAAACGGGTTGTCGAGTTGCCTCTCGCCGGCAGCGAATTTGAGAGCGAGTTTAAAAAACTGATCTGTTAAGAGGTCGTCTGAAAGCATGGATGACACCGAGGCTTTTGTGGCTCTGAACCTGATCCCACGCCTTGGGCCGGTACGACTGCGCGGATTGCTGGAGGCCTTTTCTTCTCCGCAGGCGATTTTGTCTGCAAAAAAAGAGCAGCTTTTGGCAGTGCCGGGTGTGGGCCGGGAGGTCGCACACTCCATCACCGACTGGGAAGGCCAGATCGATCTGAAGCGTGAGCTTAAAATTGCAGAGGAGGATGATGTGAGCATTTTGCCGCTGAGCAGTCCGGAGTATCCTGCACTGCTGAAGGAGATACACGACCCGCCGACCGTTCTCTATATGAAGGGCACGCTGAGCTCCGGGGATAAAAATGCGATTGGCGTCGTTGGTTCCCGAAAAGCTTCACACTACGCCCTGGAGATGACAAAAAAAATCTCCCATCAACTCGCTCATCACGGGCTTACGGTCGTCAGTGGCCTGGCCCGGGGAGTCGATGCAGCAGCCCACCAGGGTGCGCTCGCCGCCCGGGGGCGAACTCTCGGGGTAATCGGCAGCGGGCTGAGGAGACTTTATCCGCCTGAGCATGATAAACTCGCCGAGCTAATTTCAGATTCCGGAGCTGTTTTGACCGAATTTCCGATGGAGAAAAAAGCAGATCGCACGACCTTCCCCATGCGCAACCGAATCATCACCGGCCTGTCTTTTGGCCTGCTCGTAACGGAGGCCGCACCAAACAGTGGTGCCCTCATCTCTGCAAATCAGGCCGGTGAGCAGGGGCGTTCGCTTTACGCAATTCCTGGCCGAATCGACCTGCCGGGCTGTATCGGCTCGAATCGACTGATCCAGCAGGGTGCCAAACTGGTAATGAGCGCGGAGGACATTCTGGACGATCTGCAGATTCTTTTTGCAAAGGAGCCGGAACTTGCTTCTCCCAAATTACCAGGCGGGCTTTCGGAGGCTGAACGGGCCGTTTATGAGGCTTTTTCCGATGATGAAGCGCTTGTCGATGAACTGATTGCAAAAACCGGGCTGCCCGCGCACACCGTCACGGCGACTTTGCTGCGGCTGGAAATGCGCCTCCTGGTCAGGCAACTGCCTGGCGGACGTTTTGTTCAACTGCATTAGTCGATTTTATCCCGGATACCTCTGCCAATCCTCTGCTAATAAGTAAGTTGTAAAACAAGGTTGCCATCCTTTCGTCCAGGCACTAGGTTGCTCGGTTCTGAAATACCCTCCTCGTGCAGGTGGGTTTTATTCACTTTTAATTTTTTACTAACCCATGGGAAAAAAACTCGTTATCGCAGAAAAACCAAGTGTTGCTCTTGATCTGGCTCGTGCTCTCGGAAAGGTGCCGAGGGTGAAGGATTATTTTGAGAATGACGATTATGTGATCACCTCTGCGGTCGGGCACCTCGTCGAGCTTTGTCTGCCGGGCGAGCTGGACAAAAAACGCGGGAAGTGGAGCTTTGCGAACCTGCCGATTATCCCGGACCATTTTGAACTGAAACCGATCAGCAAAAATGAGACACGCTTCAAGCTGATTAAGCGTTTACTCAGGCGCAAAGACATCGACGAAATCATCAATGCCTGCGATGCCGGACGTGAGGGGGAGCTTATTTTTCAATATATCATTCAACTGAGTGGCGTGGAGAAACCAACCCGGCGCCTGTGGCTGCAGTCGATGACGATGGGAGCGATCCAGGAGGGATTTCGAACTTTGCGCCAGGATAAGGATATGGTGCCGCTGGCCAATGCGGCGGTTTGTCGTTCGGAAAGCGACTGGCTGGTCGGCATAAATGCTACGCGTGCGATGACGGCTTTTAATTCGCAGGACGGCGGCTTCCAGCTCACCCCGGTCGGGCGCGTGCAGACGCCGACGCTGACCGTTCTGGTCGAGCGCGAGGAAAAAATTCGGGCCTTTGAGCCGAAAGATTACTGGGAGGTTTTTGCGGATTTCGGAGTGCGGGCAGGTTCGTATCGCGGGCGTTGGTTTGATGAAAAATTTCAGAAAAACGACGATGAGCACCGGAAGGCGGAGCGCATTTGGGAAGAAGAAAAGGCTGCTGCCATTCGGTCGCAGTGTGAGGGAAAAATCGGTGAAATCGAGGAGCAAAAAAAACCGGCCAGCCAGGCTGCCCCTTTGCTTTATGACCTGACCACGCTGCAGCGCGAGGCAAATGCCCGCTTTGGTTTTAGTGCGCGGAGAACGCTGCAGTTGGCACAGGCACTTTATGAACGGTATAAATTGCTGACTTATCCGCGAACCGATTCACGTTATTTACCGGAGGATAATTTGCCGATTGTGAAGGGCAACATGACGAAGTTTGCCAATGTGGAGCTTGCCCGACATGCGGAGAAGGCTCTCAGCGAGGGGTGGGTGCGACCGAATAAGCGTATTTTTAATAATGCAAAGGTCTCCGATCACCACGCGATCATTCCGACCGGAGCTGTTCCGAAAGACACGCTTGGTGAGGCAGAGGCGAAACTTTACGATATGGTGGCGCGGCGCTCGATTGCAGTTTTTTATCCGCCGGTTCGCTTTGAGGTTACAACGCGTATCACACGTGTCGAGGGGCACGCTTTTAAAACCGATGGACGTGTAATCACCGATCCAGGCTGGCAGGCCGTCTATGGCAAACAAGCCAGCGGATCAGATAACGAAAACCTGGTAACAATCGAAGACGACGAGAAGGCGCAGGTCGAGGAACTGGAAGTCAAACTGAACCAAACCAAACCACCCGCTCGCTTTAATGAATCAACCCTGCTCTCAGCAATGGAAGGTGCGGGCAAACTGGTAGATGACGAAGAGCTTCGCGAGGCCATGAGCCAGCGCGGACTCGGTACGCCAGCCACTCGCGCCCAGGTCATTGAGGGACTGTTGAGGGAGGGCTACGTCATCCGCCAGGGCCGGGACCTGATCGTAACGGCAAAGGGGATTTCGCTCATTCGCCTGCTCCACGGGATCGGAATCGAATCACTGACTTCACCGGAAATGACCGGTGAGTGGGAGTATCAACTCAAGCGCATGGAGCTGGGTGAGACTTCACGCCCGGATTTCATGGCAAAAATTCGCAGCTTCACAGACGACATCGTAACGAAGGCAAAAAATTTCTCGGGCGAGATCATCAATGCCAATTTCGAGAATATCGAGACGACGTGCCCGAAGTGCGGCAATGGAGTTTTTAAAGAAACCTTTAAGGCCTTTGAATGCACAGAATGCAAAATGCTGATCTGGAAAAATATGGCTGGCCGCGAGCTCGAGCGGGAAGAAATCGCAACGCTGCTGCAGAAAAAAAGCGTCGGCCCTCTCGAAGGGTTCCGTAGCCGCCTGGGGAGACTTTTTAATGCAACCGTCAAGCTCGACGAAGAGTTCAAACAGCAGTTTGACTTCGGTGATGCTGAGGAAAATTCTGCCGAGGGGCTCGATTTTTCCAAACTGCCCGTTTTGGGTAAGTGCCCGTCCTGCAAAGACGGGCAGGTTTACGACATCGGCTCTGCTTTTTGCTGCAACAATGCCAGCGGCCAAAAGAAAACCTGCACCTTCCGCATCGGAAAAGTCATTCTTCAGCGCGATATCCCGCAGGAACAGGTCAAAAAGCTGATGGAGGCTGGTCGAACCGATCTGCTTCCACGCTTTATTTCCAAAAAAGGACGCCCGTTTTCCGCATATCTCAAACAGGAAAAAGGAAAGGTCGTTTTTGAGTTCGAACCCAGGAAAACGGCAGCGAAAAAGACGGCTAAAAAAAGTGTAAAGAAAGCTGCAGCAAAGAAAGCCTGAAGAAAAAATTCAGATATTTTAACAAATTCCTGATAATCAGGCTTGCTCTGGAGGACATTTGCTTTTACTCGTTCGCATGAAGCCGCTTTTCGTAAGAACGTCCCCTTTGCAGTAACTCCAGGAACAGTATTTGTCTCTGTGTTACCTCCAAACTGGTCGGGCTCTCAGACGGGAGCCAACTTGGGTGGCGGAGATATCAAAACAACTAGTATAAATGAAACTCTATGTAGGAAACTTGTCTTTCCAAAGCACTGAAGAAGATGTCAAAGACCACTTCTCTCAGTATGGAACTGTAACAGACGCTCACTTAATCATGAATCGCGTCACCGGTCGCTCACGCGGCTTTGCATTTGTAACCATGAGCAACGACGACGAAGGTCGTACCGCTATCGATGCCACCAATGGCAAAGATTTTGACGGACGAACCCTCACGGTAAATGAAGCCCGTCCGATGGAACCCCGTAAACCGCGTCGCGACGACGGTGGGGGACGCCGCCAGCGCTACTAAACCTTTTTTTCTTTCTGCCGTCCGGAATCGTCGTGGTTCCGGGCGGCTTTACCCCTTCGGGACACAGGCAGATTATTTGTCGTACAGTGAGGGCTGCCTGTTATTTCATCAGGCCGCTTCACAGGAGGGCAGCCACAGGCACCGTAAATCAATACTGCCGTCTTTTAAAAATTTTACCCCCTCTTCCGTAAGCATACGGCGTTTTCTTGCAATCTGCACCCCTTCTTTTTCACCGTGAAAACCTCCCAGAGAGCCGTTGGCAGCGATTACGCGGTGACAGGGAACTTTTGGAGCAAAGGGATTTCTTTTTAAAGCCTGACCAACAGCCCGGGGAGAACGGCAGCCTATCGCTTTCCCCAAATCCCGATATGTCGTTACCTTTCCTCGTGGGATTTGACTCGTCATCGCGTAGACACGACGCTGGAAATTAGTGAGTTCTTTTTGCTTCACGAATCAAAAATAGAAAATTCGACAAAAAATCCAAACTCATTTACAAAAGTGAAACCGTTCGTTTGAACGGTAATTAACTTTTGATAAAATGATCATTCATCTGGATGCCGATGCTTTTTTTGTAAGTGTGGAACAGGCCTTAAATCCCAGCCTGAAAGGGCGTCCTGTCGCCGTTGGAGGCGGGCATCGTGGTATTATTGCAAGTGCTTCCTATGAGGCACGGCAACTTGGGATTTACACTCCCATGCCGGTTGTATGTGCCCGAAAGCAGTGTCCCGAACTGATTGTTCTTCCTGGGGATTTTAAAAAATACCGGCACTTCAGCAAAGCCATGTTTGCTTTTGCTTTCGAATACACTCCGATAGTCGAAGTATGTAGCATCGACGAGGGATATTTCGATGTAAGAGGAAATCATTTTTATTCAGCGGTGGAAATTGCCGAAAGAATTCGTAACTCGATTCGCAGGTCTCTGGATATATCGGTTTCGATTGGAGTTGCTTCCAATAAGCTGATCGCTTCTGTTGCCTCCAAAATTAAAAAACCGGGAGCTTTCATCACAGTTTCTCCAGGAGAAGAAAAAAAATTTCTCGCTCCACTCGACAGCAAATGGCTTCCAGGAGTAGGACCAAAGATGCGACAGCACCTGGAAACTGTCGGGCTGACAAAAATCCAGTATATCGCTCAGCTAAGCTCCCGGGAACTCACACGATTTTTTGGAAAGCAGGCCGAGAAACTCCGGCAGTTGGCACAGGGCATTGATACCCGCCCGGTAATCCCGGAAACATCTGAAGCTAAATCCTGCTCTCATCAGGAAACCTTTGATAGTGATGTGAAAGACAGAAAATGGATTTTGGCAAAACTCTTTAGCATCACAGATTTTCTTTTAGCAAAAATAAGAAAGAAGCAAAAGGTGGCTCGAACGATAGAGGTTCGTCTTCGCTATTATGATTTTCAGGAGTCGCGCCAGTCAGAGAGTCTTTCAAAACCTTCAAACCTGGAAAAAGATTTCTATCCGATTCTTCGGCGACTTTTAAAGAAAACCTGGACGCGCCCTGCTGACCTGCGACTTGTTTGCGTAAGATTATCAAACTTTCATCCGCTCCCTCTTCAAACGGAATTTTTATTTTGTGAGAAAAACCTGAACCAAGTTCTGCATCAGCATCTGGCAGTCGTTCGAGACAAATTAAAAGAAAAACATGGAGAAGATGCCTGCCTGAGAGAGCATGATCTCTATTTGAAAAATGCAGATATATAATATATTTACTCGTATCGCAGAGCCGTAATCGGATCCAGAGCGGCAGCCTTAAAAGCAGGATAAATCCCGGATATAATTCCGGCAACTGCAGCAAAAGCCATGCTCACAACGACCGAAGAAAGCGTCATAATCGGCATGTTTTGCTCAGGAGCAATCCAGATAAGAACCTGCATTAAAAGAATACCAACGAAGATTCCGAGAATCGCTCCCATCAGGGAAATAACAAAACTTTCTATAAGTATCTGAAAAAAAATATCTGAAGCCCGGGCACCGATGGCCCTGCGAATCCCTATTTCCCGGACTCGTTCAGAAATACTCGCCAGCATAATATTAGCAATCCCTATTCCTCCCACCAGCAGGCTGATGCCTGCAATCAGCCCGCCACTCAGTTTTGCAGCGCGGACGCTTGAGTCCATCCGATCAAAATAATCCTGTCTCGTATCAAACTCAAAATCTTCCACTCCACGATGAGTAACATTTAAGACAGAGCGCACCTGTTCCATCGCCTGCTGAAAAAAATCCAGATTCTGAATCCGAATATTTAACTGTTCCAGCGGTATCGATTTCGGACTATCCTGCGGAAACAGCCCGGCTTTAAAATCATAGAACAAAGTCGTAAAGGGAATAACAACGATATTATTTTTTCGGCTGTAAGGGTCCCATCGTCTTCGCTGCGGGACAGGCTGACCACGGGCGCGACGCTTTTTATCCTCTTCACGTTCATACCGCGGCAATACTCCCACAACCCTGTAAGGAACCTGATTCAAATAAGCTTTGGAACCAACTATTTCTTCAGGCTGCTTACCTGGAAATAATTCTTTTGCAATTTCAAACCCCATTACGACGACTCGCATGGCATACTCCTCATCCAAATCTGATATAAGCCGCCCAACAGGCAACTCATGTTGATTAAGAGAAAAGTAGTCTGGGTAAACTCCAAAAACCGAGGTGCGTTCCGTGGTGCCATTTCCCTCTAAAGTGACAACCTGCCGCAGCTCCGGTGAGACATTTTCGATGAGCGGAGCTGCACTTCGAATCGCCTCCGCATCCCGATAAGTGCGGCCCGGCGAAAGAGTCCAGAAATCCATATCTGCCGATGATATATCTTTCTTGTTTATCCGGACATACTCCAAACCACCAACTGCTTTTAAAACACTTTTGGTTCCTCTCTCAATCCCCGCTGTAAGTCCGAGAGTTGCTATCAGACTGCTTACCCCCAAAACGATTCCAAGCATCGACAAAAAGCTTCTGAACTTATGAGCAAAAATCTCCCTGAGACTGACTTCGACTGTAATAAAAGGATTCATTCAGCTCCCGGAGTATAGTCACGAAGCACCTGCCCGTCCTTTATTTCTATAATACGTTTTGAAACCTGAGCAATATCGGGATCGTGCGTCACAAGTATAATAGTACGCCCCTGCCTGTGAAGATCGTGAAACATCTCCAGGATAAGCTCACCCGTAACACTATCGAGATTTCCCGTTGGTTCATCGCCGAGGACAAGTTTAGGTTCATTAGCCAGGGCACGGGCAATAGCGACACGCTGACACTGCCCACCGCTTAACTGACTCGGGCGATTATTAAGCCTGTCTGCAAGCCCCACAGTTTCGGCCAGAAACTCCGCACGTTCCCGTCGCTTGCGTGCTCCGAGACCACTGTAAACCATAGGCAGTTCGATATTTTCAACAACCGAAAGTTTAGGAAGCAGATTAAAGGACTGAAAAACAAATCCAATCTCCCGGTTTCTCACGGCGGCAAGTTGGTTGGAGCTTGCTGAAGATATATCATGCCCACAAACTTCCATACGTCCCCCGGAAGGAGTATCCAGACAACCGATGAGATGCATCAGAGTGGACTTTCCACTGCCACTGGGACCTATAATCGAAGCAAACTCACCATCCTCAATACTTACATTAATTTTATTGAGTGCATGGATTTCCTGATCACCAACGTGATAAATTTTGGATACCTCTTCCAAGCTGAGTAAAGCCATTATAAAATTCAGCTCTGATCGGCCAAACTCTGAGGTTTTACGAGAAGAATCTGCTCGCCCACACGAAGCCCATCCAGAATTTCCGCAAAGTCAAAATTTGCCAGACCGACCTTTACAGTCCTCTTATAGGTCTGTCCGCCCGAACGAACATATACAACCTTTTCGTCCTTCTCCGTAAAGACCGCACTGATAGGGACCGAAACAGTTTTGGCAGATTTCGCCACCGGCAATTCCATACTCAGCGACATTCCCGGCCGCAGGCGTGAATCACTCTTCTGAATCTCTGCCTCCACCTCAAACCCTTTTACATTGTTCTTAACCGAAGCCACCGGCGCAATAAACCTGACAACAGCCGACATAGGCTCCTTATCTTCGCCCATTTCTATTTTTAAAATATCTCCCACTTTTACAGAATTGATGTCCATCTGATTGATGTGCGTATTAACCAGCAGTCGCCCAAGATCGGCGAAGCTCGCCAGGGTCGTTCCGTTATTGACGCTCGTCGCCCCGACAACGACCTGACCTTCTGTCACAGGGATGCTCAAAACCGTTCCCGAAGCCGGTGCCAGAATGCGAGTCTTGCTTAGCTTATCATCAACCGCCTGCAAACGCGCCTGAGAACGTATATGGGAATTTTCGGCAATACGCAGGTCCGATTCCAGGTTAGCATAGACTTCTTTACTGATTAGTTTCTCTTCAAAAAGAGCCTTTGCCCGCTCGTAATTACCGCGTTTTTTTTCGACTTCCAGATGCGATCCATCGACCTCTGTTTCCGCTCCGGCACGCTCCGTCAGCAAATCCTTGGGATCAATCTCGACCATTAGGTCACCTTTTTTTACAAACTGTCCGGTTTCAATATGCAGATTTTTTACTTTTCCGCTGATCTCACTTTTTATTTCGACGGAGAAGGCCGGCGTAATCTCCCCGGTCAGCAAAAGCCTGGTTTCAATATCCCGACGGGATACTTCTGAAAGCATATCGGCCGGAATTTCATCTTCTGCACGAAGCTCATCCCGACCATACAGAAAATACCAGGCAGTCCCCCCCATCAGTAGTGCCAGGGTTACAAAAAATATCTGACTAATCCACTTTCCTCGCTTCTTCATTCCATTTCGATAATTAAAGCTGCCGCTGCAGAATAAGTATTTACTGAGTTCACACCACGAATCGGACCTATCTCACC
This sequence comes from Chthoniobacterales bacterium, assembly GCA_047973165.1. Classification (GTDB taxonomy): domain Bacteria; phylum Verrucomicrobiota; class Verrucomicrobiia; order Chthoniobacterales; family JBKEAD01; genus JBKEAD01. The sequence continues at coordinate 7,660 of JBKEBM010000182.1, read as the reverse complement.
ATTACAAAATAAGCCAGCCACAGGATGAGGCCCAAAGTGACGCTCCAGAGCAGCAGCGTCAACATTCTTTCTGGAAAAAAAATTCTCCCCACGCTCATTACAGGCAAAAATAAGCGACGCAAGTGGCTTACCGATACCTTTTGCCGCCTCGGAAAATGCTTTATCAATATCCTGACTTGCACCCACAGGATCACGATACTGATACTGCATCGTCTGCCCGACACGAGGAAAAGCACCTATCGCAACTGCTCCCGAATTCGGGTCCGCACCAAGGATACTTCGAATCAAAAAATCTCCCGACTTAAAATCTTCGACATATTCTGACGACGCCAGCCCCGCCAGCAAATTTCCCCTCGCAAAGTTTTTCTCCTCATCCGTCAGGGTTTCAAAAGCCGATTCCAAAGCCTCATAAGCCGGATGTGATCCAAGCGAGTAAACCACATTACTATCCGCACGCGTCACTGTAAGCGGCTCTCCGATCGAGCGACAACCCTGAGAAACAGCAGGAACAAGACGCAACTTATTATGCAGACCAACCAAAAGAGCACCCTCTATTCTCCGGCCATTTAAAAATACACCCACACTCTCTGCATCCGCCGAACCACTCACCAGACCACCAACAAGAGGAGTCTCCGGAGCACAGGCATTCCAGCTTTGGAGCCAGTCCTCCGACAGAAAAACAAAAGGGTCTGCAAAAATAAGCCACGCTCCCGCCGAGCACTCCTTTACAAAACTTTTCAGGAGAACTCCCTCCGAATCATCCGAATCCACAGGCCAGACCCTGTCAGGCTGCTCTGACGACACAAAAGCAAATTCAGCGGACTTTTCCCCCTGCGGTTCCACAACTGCCAGCAGGGAAAATCCGCTACCCGATTCATATTCTTCTGCACCTCCAATGATGCCTCCCGCAGTGCAAACCACCACATTCAGAATGTGACCATCGATACGAAATATATCCGTCAACTCCTCAACATACGGCAGATAATCACTCGTAGCGAAAATGAAAGCAACCCTGGCAGGCCGATCAAGAGCATCATGCACAGACTCAGCCATCGCAGATACAACATCCCGTGTATAAGCACCCTTGAACAAAAAGGAATAAGCCAACTCTGACATATCTCAATTTTCTCCAGACAGTTCTCGTTGTCAACCAGGGTCTGTTAAGACAACGAAAAAAGAGGATAAAAGATGGATTTTTGAGTAAAAGCAGCCGGAGGTTTGATAACCAGCACACCTCTTTCTCTGGTATCCAGACAAAGTCTCAGGTCTTCAACTCATCGACGGGAAATGTGCCGGCACCATCCCGGGAAAGCTCGGCGATGATTTCGGAGAGGACCGCCAGCGGAGACTGCGTCGCATCGATTTCTGTGACCAGGTCGGAGCCGTAAAATTCGAGGAGAGGTTTCGATTCTTTTTCGTAAGTTTCCAGACGATGACGAATGACGTTTTCATTTGCATCGTCCAGACGGTTGTCTTTGAGGGCACGTTTTTTCAGGCGAGCGACGAGCTTATCCCGATTCGGGCAGGAGAGATGAAAAACTCCGCGCACGTCGATGATGTCCTTCATGATTTTTGCCTGACCGACATTTCGTGGAATCCCGTCCAGGACCAGATGGTCGATATCGGGTTTGAAAATATGGCTCTCCACATTTTGCTCAATACGAACACGCCAAAGCTGCACCGTCAGCTCGTCCGGCACCAACTCCCCCCGACTGGAGTATTCCAAAAAAGAACGTCCGAGACTCGTGCGCGTGTCCAGGGAGCGAAAAACATCTCCGCAGGCGCAGTGAAAAAAACGGGGGATGCTACCGAGGGTGACTCCCTGGGTTCCCTTACCGCTGCCGGGTGCTCCAAAGATGAGGTAAGTATTGTATTTCATAAAATAAGCATGGGGGTTTTCGTATTACATACTCGCGAAGTCTCTGAAGTGAATCTTCCAAAATCGCTCGCGTCAACGCGGGAGTGCCTCTTTCCGAACAAGAAAATTTTTTCGTTTCAATTAGCGAATTTTCCCGGCTCCTAAGCAACCGTCACGTCCTTGCTCAGATAGACCGACTGGATGGCATTTATGAGCTTCACGCCCTCCTTCATCGGACGCTGAAAAGCTTTGCGTCCGCAAATAAGCCCCGTGCCGCCCGCACGTTTGTTAATCACAGCCGTTGTAACCGCATCGGCAAAATCATTTTTTCCCGAAGCACCGCCGCTGTTAATCAGTCCGGCACGGCCCATGTAGCAATTCGCAACCTGGTAACGACAAAGATCGATGGGATGATCTGTCGTCAGTTTTGTGTAAATTCGCTCATCAAATTTTCCATAGCTGGAGCTACCAGTATTCAGAGCCTTGTAACCCCCGTTATTTTCGGGGAGTTTTTGTTTGATAATGTCGGCCTGGATGGTCGTGCCGATATGGTTCGCCTGCCCGGTCAGGTCCGCACTTACATGGTAATCCACCCCGTCTTTTTTAAAGGCCGGATTGCGAAGGTAGCACCACAAAACTGTCGCCAAACCCAGTTCATGCGCGTAAGCGAAAGCTTCGGCAATTTCGACAATCTCCCGCGTCGCATCTTCCGATCCGAAATAAATCGTTGCTCCGACCGCCGCAGCTCCCATATCCGCCGCCTCATCGATCGTGCCAAATAAAACCTGCTGAAACTGGTTCGGATACGTCAGCAATTCGTTGTGATTTATTTTTACCAGAAAAGGAATTTTGTGAGCATATTTGCGGGACAAAGCACCCAGCACACCAAAGGTCGAAGCAACCCCATTGCACCCCCCCTCGATCGCCAGTTTGATGATATTTTCCGGATCAAAATAAGCCGGATTTTTGGCAAAGCTGGCACCAGCCGAATGCTCAATGCCCTGGTCCACGGGCAGGATGGAAAGGTAGCCTGTATTAGCCAGGTTTCCCGAGCCGTAAAAACGCTGCAAATTATTTAAAACACGGTTGTTTCGATTGGTCGACGCCACGATCCGATCCACCCAGTCGCCACCCGGAAGGTGCAGGGAAGATTTGGGAATAGTCCTGCATTTGTGTTTTAAAAGATAGTCCGCCTTATCGCCGAGATACTTCAAAATCTGAGTGTCCATATGGTGAGGCTAGTCCGTCCCCCGCAGCCTTGTCGAGCAGAGAAAAAATTTCCGTTTTTCAGGAAAAGGTTGCTTCTGTGTCCGCCCCCGACAATCGTCCTCTCATGAAAACACGTCAACGCGCCGAGGCCCTGGCCACTGCTGTCGCCAAATTTCCCCTGCTTGGAAAAATCACAACAAACGACCTCCTCGAAACCCTGCGTCAGGAACTTGGACATCCCGAAATTCTCGATGCTTTTCGCCCTTACGGAAACCACTGGTCACGCGCTCAGGCAAAGGCTCCCTTCCTGCATATTCTCAGCGGTGCAACCCCACATGCTGCCCTGCAGTCTCTCCTGCGCGGGCTGCTTCTGAACGGAAAAAATTTCCTCAAACTGCCCTCGAAAGGCCTGCCCGAAGTCAGAGAATTTATTCAGCACCTGCCCGATGAATTACAGAGACTCGTCGAAACCAGCACCGAGTGGAACCCATCCTGGCCTCAGCAGGCGCAGCTCGCCCTGCTTTTCGGAAGCGACGAATCCCTCCTCGCCATTCGCAAAAAACTCCCGCTCCGGCTCCCCGTCCTCGAATACGGACACAAGCTCAGCTTTGCCCTCATCTGGAAAGACTGCGGCGGAGCCTCCCTGCCCCACGCCGCTGCCGCCATCTCGGAATTCAACCAGCAGGGCTGCCTCTCCCCACAGGTTCTTTATGTCCGGGAAAATAAAAATTTCACGGCCCGCAGCTATGCTGCCCGACTCGCCGAAGCGATGGATGCTTACGACAAAAAAAATCCGCGTGGCTCCATCGACGTTGAAGCCGCTGCCGCCATCATGGACACACGGGCAAACTACCGCTTCCGCGCGGATTCCGATCCGCGCGTGCAGCTATGGACCAGCGAGGGAAACGACCACTGGACCGTCATTTTTGAAGAAGACCCCTGGTTTGTCAGCTCCTGCCTGAACCGTGTAGTCTTTGTAAAACCCTGGCCGGAAGACCCGGCAGCAGCCTTTGAGCACGTCAGAGAATGGTTTGCTTCGGCCAGCATTTTTCCAACTCAACCCGAATTTGCAAACCTCCTCGCCGACCTCGGCATTCCCCGCATCACATCCCTCGAAAAAACCCAGTTTCCCCCCTTTTCCTGGCACCAGGAAGGCCGCGCAAACCTGGCCGCCATGGTCGAGTGGTTCGACTTTGAGCAATCCTGAAAAAAATTCCCCGTATGAATTTCCACAAAAGTTTTTACTAATCGCTTTTCCGATATAAATTCCTCTCGTGAGCTACCGAGTTTTTGCCCGAAAATACCGTCCGCAGACTTTTGAAGAAGTCGTCGGGCAGGAGCACATCACCAAAACCCTGCAAAATGCGATCCGGCAAAACCGCCTTGCCCAGGCTTACCTCATGGTCGGTCCCCGCGGGATCGGGAAAACCTCCACCGCCCGCATCCTTGCAAAGGCTCTCAACTGCGAGCACGGCACATCCCCAAATCCCTGTTGCGAGTGCAGCACCTGCCTCTCCATCGCCGAAGGCAACAGCCTCGATGTGCTCGAAATCGACGGTGCCAGCAACAACAGCGTCGATAATATCCGCGACCTGCGCGAAACCGTCGCCTACGCACCCAACAGCGGTGCCTTCAAAGTCTATCTGATCGACGAAGTGCACATGCTCTCCACCGGTGCCTTCAACGCTCTTTTAAAAACCCTCGAAGAACCTCCCCCGCACGTTAAATTTATTTTTGCAACCACAGAGGCACAAAAAGTCCCCGCCACCATCACCAGCCGCTGCCAGCGCTTTGACCTGCGCCGCATCCCGACCGATCTCATCGCCGCCCACCTCTGCAAAATTGCGGATGCTGAAAAAATATCCCTCGATCCCGATGCGGCCACCGCCATTGCCCGCACTGCCGACGGCGGACTCCGCGATGCGGAATCCATGCTCGACCAGGTCATCGCCTTTTGCGGCGAAAAAATCCAGGCCAGCGATATTTTTGAAATTTTCGGTATCACCTCCGAAGAAGTCATCGCAAAAGTCGGTCACGCCATTCTGGCCGCCGACAACGCCGCCGCCCTGGCCGCACTTCGTGAACAGGCCGACAAAGGCCGCGACCTCTCCCGCTTCCTCATCGACCTCGTCGCCTGGTTCCGCGATCTGCTCATCGACTCAGCAGTCGAAACAAAAAAAGCCTCTCTCCCGCCTCAGGAAAAATTACTCGCCGTGCTCGATGTTTTCAGCGATGCCGAGGGGCGCATGCGCTGGGCCGCCGACAAACGCATCCATTTCGAAATTGCTTTGATCAAAGCCGCCCACGTCCTCCGACAGGCAGACCTCAGCGAAGTCCTCGCAACCCTCGAAGCCCTCGGCGGAAATACGGACGCACCCACCACCCACCGCACCCCCGCTCACCAGTCACCCCCGGCTCCGGCTCCACAAGCCACCCCTGCCAAAGCTGCAGCAACCGAAGAAAAAGCGGCTCCTACTCCTACTCCTGCTCCGCCTGCAGCCTCACCCGAGCACGGTGATTCAAAAACCGCCTGGGCGGAAACCGTTACCGAAGCTATTTCGGAAAGTTTCGTCCGTTACACCTGGCTTGAGGACGGAATTTTTAACCGCGAAGAAAACGGAGATTTTCACATCGATTTCCCGGCCTCCTTCTCCGACAACTACACACAAACCTTTCGGGATGATTTTGAAAATAAACTCCTCGAAATCCTTCAAAACAAATCCGGTAAACCCGGAAAAATTCATTACAGTTTCACCGACAAAATTGCCGAACCCGAGGACTCCATTGCCAACGAAGCTCCGCCCAAAGCCGAAATTCCGGATAATACTTTAAACGAATCCCCGCCCGCAGCAGAAAAATCCAACCCTGAATCTGCTCCGCCGTCCGCAGAAGATGACAACGAAGCCGAGCGAATGGAAAAATTTAAAAATGATCCGCAAATACGAAAAGCTCTCGACATTTTCGAAGCAGAACTCCTTTCTTCCAAAGAATCATGAACATCCAGAAAATGCTTAAACAAGCCCAGGAGATGCAAAGCAAACTTGCATCCGCCCAGACCGAACTCGCCGGCAAAACTGTCGAAGGCAGCTCCGGCGGCGGCAAAATCACTGTCACCGCAAACGGCTCCTCCGAAATCCAGGCCATCAAAATCGACCCGCAGGTCGTCGATCCCGAAGACGTCGAGATGCTCGAAGACCTCATCCTCGCAGCCATTCACGACGCAGCGGAAAAAGCCAAAGAACTCGCCTCCAGCGAAATGGGCAAAGTCACCGGCGGTATGAATATCCCCGGCCTCGGCCTCTGACGCTAATACCAAATCTAAAAAATCGGCCTGCCGGAAGATTTCGTCCGACACCTGGAATCAGCGGACCGTAAGGTCTGCCACCATCTAATGCTATGTAGAATCTGAATATGCTGATAGCCAACTTCCTCCAGACTCTTCATATTTGTGCACATGGAAAATGCCGGACAACCCAACATTCTTTTCATCACCAGCGATCAGCAGCACTGGCGCACCCTGGGCCGAAATCTGCCCGGCATTCAGACTCCAAATCTTGATCGCCTGGCAAATGAAGGCACACTTTTCCGCCGCGCCTATTGCCCGAATCCCACCTGCACTCCCACGCGTGCCAGCATGATCACCGGGCTGCAACCCAGTCGGCACGGTGCCTGGTCACTGGGGACAAAATTACCGGAAGACGTGCCAACAGTGGGCAGTCTTTTTTCCGAAGCGGGTTACGAGACTTCGCTGATTGGCAAGGCTCACTTTCAGCCCCTTTTGGTAACTGAGGAATTCAGCTCCATGGAATCCTATCCCCTTATGAAGGACCTCGATTTCTGGCGGGATTTTCACGGGCCTTTTTACGGGTTTGACTACGTCGAAGTCGCTCGCAACCACGCTGATGAATCTCACGTCGGTCAGCACTACGCAATCTGGATGGAGGAAAAAGGGCTTAACGACTGGGAGAAACATTTTCAAAATCGCTGGAATCAATTTTCATTTGGCGACACCGTAAACCCGCCGCAGAAGCACCGCTGGACGCTGCCCGAGGAGTTTCACATGAACGCCTGGATCGCCGACCGGACAAATGCACGCATCGACAAAGCGCAGCAGGACGGTAAGCCGTTCTTCCTCTGGGCCAGCTTTTTCGATCCGCATCCACCCTACCTCGTGCCGGAACCCTGGAATACTCTTTATGATCCGGCTGCCCTTGACGTGCCTGCGCTCGATCCGGAAGAAGTCGAAAACATGGCACCAATCGTTCGGGAGGCGCTGAAGGAAAATCCGGATTTTTCACCCTGGGAGGAAACTTCTCATTTGAGCCACGGCCTGCACAGCCACAAACACGACCGGGAAGACCTGGCCAAAGACATCGCCGTTTATTACGGCATGGTCAGCATGATGGATAAATACATTGGCCGTATCCTCGATCATCTCGATGCCACAGGACAAGCCGACAACACCCTTGTTGTTTTTACCTCCGACCACGGCCATTACTACGGCCACCACGGTCTGATTGCCAAGGGTCCATTTCACTACGACGACGGTATCCGTGTGCCATTCATCGCTCGCGGTCCGGGTTGTCAGCGCGG
>JBKEBM010000123.1:0-9562 GCA_047973165.1 Chthoniobacterales bacterium | reverse complement strand
AAATTACGCCCAAATCCAGCATTGTCTCCTCCCACACGACTACCTGAACTTCTGGCTAACCGGTCAGTTTTCCATGGAATACGGCGCCGCCTCCGGCACTGGACGCCTCGACCTCCGCAATCGCACCTGGAGCGAGGACCGCGCCGCCACAGTCGATGATCCAAAAAAAATCCTGGAAAAACTTCCACCGCTGAAATCCTCGATTACCGAAGCCGGACTGCTCCGCGGCAAGCTAATACAGGACTGGCAACTCGACGAATCCGTCCTCATAAGTGCAGGCGGCGGAGACAACATGATGGGTGCCATCGGCACCGGCAATGTCGCCCCCGGCCTCTTCACGGCCAGCCTCGGAACCAGCGGCACCCTTTACGCCTTTTCAGAAACTCCCGTCATTGATCCTGCCGGTGAAATCGCTGCCTTCTGCGACAGCACAAACAACTGGCTCCCGCTCGCCTGCACCATGAATGTCACCCTCGTGACCGAACGCATCGCAAAAATGGCAAACTGGGATCACCGCGAGCTGGACCATCACCTCTCCACAACCCCAGCCGGAGCCGACGGACTCCTTCTCCTCCCCTACCTCACCGGCGAACGCACCCCAAATCTCCCGTGCGGCAGTGGCGTTCTGCACGGAATCAGCACAGATAATTTCGACCTCCCGCACCTCGCACGCGCCGCAGCTGAAGGCGTAACCCTCGGTCTCGGATACGGCCTCTCCCGTTTCTGCGAACTCGGCGTCGAGCCAAAAGAAATCCGCCTCACCGGCGGCGGCAGCAACAGCCCGACCTGGCGCCAAATCTGCGCCTCCGTTTTTAATACCCCCGTCGTTTGCCTCAAACGCAGCGAAGGTGCCGCACTCGGTGCTGCCATCCACGCGGCCTGGACACTTTACCGAAATAACGGCTCCGATGCCGCCCTCCGAGATTTTACAGACCGCATCGTCTCCACCGACGAATCCACCCGAGCAGAACCCGACGCAGCCGAAGCAAAAATTTATCAGGAGCTTCAGGACCGCTCAAACAGTTTGCGAAACGCCCTCACAAAGGCAGGCTTGCTTTAATAAATGGCAGCGACAAAACCAGAATCCACCCCCTCCGGCGACAAGACGGTTTATTTTAAATCCAACTGGAAAAACCGCTACCTCCCGCCCCTGGCCGTCGCTCTTGTAAAATCGCTGCTCTTCACCGTCCGTCTGAAATTACACGACCCGCATTCCATAATAAAAAACTGGCCGGACTCCGGAGTCATCATCACCTTCTGGCACAACCGTATCCTCGCCATCACAAAAACTTTTTTTAAAAAATACCCCAAAAACCGCAAAGGCGTCTCCGTGCTCACCAGCCCAAGCCGCGACGGCGAAATCCTCGCCCGCATCATGCACGGCTGCGGCATGGGTGCCATTCGCGGATCGACCAACAAACGCGGCGCCATCGCCCTGCGCGAATGCAAACGCCACCTCGAATCCGGTGCCGACCTCGCCATCACACCCGACGGCCCACGCGGTCCGAAATATCAACTTGGCCCCGGCCTTATTTTGCTTGCACAGCAAACCGGCGCACAGCTCCTCCTCTGCCACGTCCACTTTTCACGAGCCATCCGCTTCAAAACCTGGGACGCTTTTTGCCTGCCTCTCCCCTTCTCACGCATCGACGTCACAATCGACAATTTTGAAACCATCGCCTCCACCAGCACCCCCGAAGAATTTGAGCAGGAACGCCTGCGAATCGAAAAATTATTAAAAAATGAAACTGATTGACGGAAAAAAAATTGCCCAAAAAGTCCACGAAGAAACAGCCAGACGCGTCGCTGCACTCAAAGCTCGCGACCTTACACCCGGCCTTGCCGTCGTCCTCGTCGGCGATGATCCCGCCTCCCGCGCCTACGTCCGCAGCAAGGACCGCAAAAGTGCCGAACTCGGAATTTTTTCCAAAAAAATCGAACTCCCCGCCGAGACCACGCAAGCCGATTTACTAAAACTCATCGCCGAACTCAATGCCGACCCCGCCATCCACGGCATCCTCGTCCAGTCTCCCCCACCCTCGCACATTGACGAAGCCCGTATCGTCGAAGCCATCGATCCGGTAAAAGATGTGGACGGATTTCACCCACAAAATGTTGCCCGTCTCGCTCTCGAAGACCCCTCCGCACTCGTCCCCTGCACACCGCTTGGTTGTCAGCGCCTCCTGATCGAATCAGGGATCGAAACCGCCGGTGCCAATATCGTTGTCGTCGGACGCAGCATGATCGTCGGTAAACCCATGGCCATGCTACTAATGGCTCGCGGCCCGGGCGGAGACGCAACCGTCACCGTCGCACACTCGCGAAGCAAAAATCTGGCAGACATCACCCGCACCGCCGACATCGTAATCGCCGCCGTCGGACGCCCGCATTTTCTTGGTACTGAGCACATCGGCGAAGGCGCAGTCGTTATCGATGTTGGCATCAACCGCATCGAGGACAAAGAAAGTCCCCGCGGCTATAAACTCGTAGGCGATGTGGACTTCGATGCCGTTGCCGAGCGCTGCCGCGCCATTACGCCCGTGCCCGGTGGTGTCGGTCCCATGACAATCGCCATGCTCATGCAAAACACCGTCACCGCTTGCGAGCGGGCAAATTAATGCCGCAACAAACTCTCGAAATCGCTCTCAGCCCCGAGCAGGCGCAAAGTTCCAAAGCGCAAATCAAAGCTGCTGCGCGAAAGCTCAATGTCCCGCCCAAACGCATTCAGGACATTCGTGTTTTAAAATCTTCCATTGATGCACGAAAGCACCCCGTCCGCTTTCGTTTACAGGTTTTAGTCGCTCTGGACGAAGAACTCCCCGCCCCGGAAGCGGTGACTTTTTCTTACTCTACTTTAAAGAACGATGCGCGAAGCATCCTCATCATCGGCTGCGGACCCGCCGGACTTTTTGCCGCACTACATTGTCTGAAACTCGGCTTCAAACCCATCATTCTTGAGCGCGGCAAAGACGCCTCCTCTCGTCGCTTCGACCTGGCTCCCATCCTCCGCGAAGGCCGTGTCGTCGAAGATTCAAACTATTGTTTCGGCGAAGGCGGAGCAGGCACTTTTTCTGACGGCAAACTTTACACACGAGCGACCAAACGCGGCCCGATCGATGATATCTATCGCACCTTTGTCGCCCACGGCGCACCGCCGGAAATTCTCATCGAAGCCCATCCACACATTGGCTCCAATCTGCTCCCCAAAGTCGTCATGGGCATTCGCGAAACAATTCGTTCGCACGGCGGCGAAGTGCATTTTGGAGCAAAAGTCACGGGCTTCCTCCGCAAAGGCGGGCAACTCCAGGGTGTCACGACAGAAGACGGACGCAGCTTCACCGGACGTGCTGTCATCCTCGCAACCGGCCACTCCGCACGGGATATTTACAGCCTGCTGCATGAGGAAAAAATCCGGATGGAAAACAAACCCTTTGCCGTCGGCGTACGCATCGAACACCCCCAGCCGGTGATTGACGCCACACAGTATCATCTGAGCAAAGACGAAAAACGTTCAGATTTTTTACCTGCGGCGCGTTATCGCCTCGCCACAAAAATCGAGGGCCGCGGCGTGCATTCCTTCTGCATGTGTCCGGGTGGATTCATCGTTCCGGCAGCAACAGAAAATGATGAGGTTGTCGTCAATGGCATGTCTCTCTCCAAACGCGACTCACCCTTTGCAAACAGCGGGATCGTTGTCGGAATCGAACCTGAAGACCTCCAAAAACTCGCGGGAAATCAGCCGCTACCGGGAATCCATTTTCAAAAAAAACTAGAGCAACTCGCCAAACAAAGCGCGAATGGAAACGAGCCATTCGGCCAGCTCGCCCCGGCACAACGGGCACTTGATTTTTTAAATCGCAAAAAATCAGAAAGCCTTCCCGAAACGAGCTATTTTCCGGGAGTCGTACCTGCGCGGCTCGACGAATTGCTGCCCGGCAGTATTTCAAAACGCCTGGCCCGTGGTCTGAAATTATTTGGACGGCAGATGAAAAATTATCTCATCAAAGACGCGCTACTCATCGGCTTTGAAACCCGCACCAGCTCCCCCGTCCGCATCCCACGCGATCCCGAGAGTCTCGAACACCCCGAGGTCCCCGGCCTCTACCCCTGCGGTGAAGGAGCAGGTTTCGCAGGCGGCATCGTCTCCGCCGCCCTCGACGGAATCCGTTGCGCCGATGCGGCGATTAAAGTAAATATATCCTGATCCCATAAACCTTCTCCCAAAAATGCAAACCCTCAGAACTTATGCTCTTCTTCCCGATGTGGAACTTGATAAGTAAACTTTGTAAATTCCGGATATGAAAAAATCCTACTGGTTTTTTGGAAGCCGACTTACTATTCATGCGGACGCCGGACAAACCGGCGGACGCTACGATCTGATCGAAGGCTGGTTTCCGCCGGGAATGCAAACCCCCCTGCATCGGCATACACGCTACCAGGAGCAGCTTTTTGTTTTGGAAGGTGAATTTACCGTCTGGATCGCTAAATCCAAATCCGTCCTCACGGTTGGCCAGAGTGCTATTGTTCCAATCGGTGCAGCACATTGTATCGCTGCCACCGGAAACACCCCAGCCCGAGGCATTGTCATCGCTTCTCCATCCGGATTCGCCCATGTTGTTTCCAACTCAGCAACACCGGGCACCTTCACAGCAAGCTCCGTCGAGGAGAAACCTCCTGCCGAACAAGGAAACATGGATGCCTTCGAGCGTCTCAGCAAAGAAGTTGGCGACGAAATACTCGGGCCGCCGGGAATGCTTCCCGGTTAAACATTTTATAAAAAATATACCCTGGATTATCAGACTGCTCTCATGGCTTTTTCTGTATCCAACAAAATTTTGGAATTAAAGGGATTGATATTTTTTAGCTGCATTGAAGACGGGTTGCTGAAATAAGCCGCTTTCATGCCGATACATCCCGACCATCCGATCAAGTAATTTTCGCCTTCGGCTTTTTAACGAGGTAGCGCGAAATGTCTTCGGCCAGCCTGTTTGAAACACCTGGGGTTTGGGCAATGTCTTCGATCCCGGCTTTTCGCAGGCGTTCCACCGAGCCGAATTTTTTCAGGAGCTGCTTTTTTCGCTGTTCGCTCACGCCGGGAATGTCATCAAGCAGGCTTTCGGAGACACGTTTTTTCAGGAGGAGGCTGTGGTAGTTATTGGCAAAGCGGTGGGCCTCGTCACGAATTCGTTGCAGCAGTTTTAAGGCACCGGAATCTTCCGGTAATTGCAGCGGCAGCGGACGAGACGGACGATAGATTTCCTCAAATTCTTTTGCCAAACCGATGATCGCCAGTTCGTGCAGCCCGAGTTTTTGCAGTTCGCGACAGGCCGATGAGAGCTGGCCGCGTCCGCCATCGACAATGATCAGATCGGGAAATGTAGCACCAGCTTTTCGTGCCGCATCCAGGGGCGACTCCTGGGAGACTTCGATTTCATCCTGCATTTCCGGGGTATTATTTCGTGCGTGAGCCTCGCGTAGAATTCCGCTGTAGCGACGGCGAACGACCTCTCCCATGCTGGCAAAGTCGTCCTGGCCTTTCACTGTTTTGATGCGGTATTTGCGGTAACTCGACCGATCGGGCGTGCCATTTTTAAAACGCACCATCGATGCGACGATATGTGTGCTTGTGATGTTTGAAATATCGAAACACTCCATGATCTGCGGTGCAGCAGCGAGAGCCAGCGCATCTCCGAGAGCTTTCAAATCTGTCTCCGGATCGATTGTGCTCGGCAGAGATTTACGTGTGAAGCGCGTCATCGGTTTGCTTGTCCGTTTTAAATCCTCCAGCAGATTGCGGAGCTGGGAGGCTTTCTCAAAATTGAGTTTTTCGGCGGCGGCTTTCATTTCGGCCTCCACGGACTCGATCATTTCACGACTGCTTCCCTCCAGAAATTCACAGGCCTGCACGACACGAGCACGATACTCCGCATGAGAAATTTTTCCGATACAAGGTGCACTGCAGTTTTTAATCACATGGTCGAGACAGTGTTTGTAATCTTTTTCACCCGGCCTTGCCACACGACAGGAACGCAGACCAAAGCGTTTTTTCAGCGTCTCCAAAGTTGATCGCAGGGCCGGCCCGTGCGGATATGGACCGAAGTATTTTGCCCCGTCGTCTTTTTTTAAACGTGTGAGCTGGAAGCGCGGCAGCTCCTCGGCGAAGTTCACCTTCACCATCAGGAAGCGTTTATCGTCGCGGAAGCTGATATTATATTTTGGCCGATATTCTTTGATGAGCTTTCCCTCGAAGAGCAGTGCCTCAGGTTCGCTTTTTACGATATGCCACTCGAAGTCCCAGACCGTATCGACCAGAGCACGTGTCTTTAAATCCAATTTTGGGTAACGCGATGGGACAAAATAATTTGCCAGCCGCTTCCGCAAATCACGCGCCTTTCCCACATAGATGACACGCCCCAGGCGATCCCGCATCACATAAACCCCGGGTTTATGCGGGATATCGTGCAGTTTTTTGGAAAAGTCCGTTCGCTCCCGTGGCATGACGTTGCAGATTATCGTCGTAATCGCAGGGTGCACAGGCTAAAACCTGATTGCTTAAAATAAAATTTCCTCCGCCTCTTCCGGCACCAATGTTAATTGTTAGTGAAACACTTTTTTCTTCTTTTCTGCTTGGCGCTCTGTGTCTCATTCGCTGCAGGCGAAACAAAACTGCCCATCGGCATGAACCTCGCGGGCATCCGCGACTACGCCACGGGTTACCCTTTCAAAAATCTCATGTGGGGCGCACGCCCCTGGCTCACGAAAAACGTGGATCGCTCTGGCCCCTTTAATACGCAGCTCGCTGATAAAATCCCTCTCGACAAGCAGGGCTACCCTCTGGAAATCCCCTTCAAACCCGAGGGAGCCGAGCAGGAACAGGTCGTCTTTACACTCCTCCCCAATGTCACCGAACCCGGCAGGTATATTTTGCTCTACGACGGCGAGGGCGAAATCGAAGGGCACTTCACTACCAAAGTCCTCGAAAGCAAACCCGGTCGCATTGTGCTGGAGATGAAAAATATCGCCGACGATGCAGGCTACGAAGGATTCCTTATCAAAAAATCGCTTCGCAAAAATCCCATCCGCAACATCCGAATCCTCCGCCTCGAAGACGAAAATGCCGACCTGCAGGCAAACCCCTTCCGCGAGGATTTTCTCGACTACGCCCGGCAATGGCACGTCCTGCGCTTCATGGACTGGATGCAAACCAACAACTCTCTTGAAAAAGAATGGGCCGCTCGCAAACACCCCGATTTTTACACCATGGTCGGAGAAGGTGGCGACGCCATCGGCATGTGGGGCAAAAAACCGAGTCGTTTCACGCAGCTTTTCTCCGGCGGCGTCGCGCTGGAAATCCTGATTCAGCTAGCAAACCTGACAAAAACCGACCCGTGGTTTTGTATCCCGCACCGGGCGACCCCGGAATACATGAGCGAAATGGCAAAGCTCATCAAAAAGCAACTCGATCCCTCCCTCACCGCTTACATCGAATACTCAAATGAAGTCTGGAACTGGCAGTTTCAACAAGCCCATTGGATGCTCCACAGCAAAAGTACTGCTGCCGGACTCTCACCGAAAATCGCATGGAAAAATGCTGTCGTACCGAAAAACTTTCCTCTTGATGACGGCGAGGTCGCACCCGATACGGGAGCCGGACATCCCGAGCGAATGGGTGTGCTCGACCGCCGCTGTTTTGAGCAATTTGAAAAAGTTTTCAGCGGAGCCGATCGCAAACGCATTGTCCGGGTCATCGGAGTGCAGGGTGGTTGGTTCGATACCATTCAGCGCACCGTTGATTATGTGATGAAAAATGGCGGGGCCGACGCCATCTCACCAGCCGCTTATTTCGGACCAAACGATGAAATCTACGAACGCTGGGCTACCGCCGGTGCCGGCCTCACAGCCGATCAGGTCATCGAAGACATGCGCGGAGTCATTGAACGGTCCAACCTGAGCGAACTGACAGAGCTCGCAAAAAAATACAATCTTCGCCTCATCGCCTACGAAGGCGGCCAGCACATCCAGCCCAAAAACCAGGAAGAGACCGACTACATGCCCGCGCTCAAAGCCGCCCAATACCACCCCGGCATGTATGATCTCTACATCAAAAATCTCCGCAACTATCAGCAGGCGGGCTTTGATCTCCTCACCGCCTTTTCAAGCATCGGGAAACAAGGCCTCCGCTGGGGCTCCTGGGGAAGTTCCGAATACTACGGCCAGCCCCTCAGCGAAGCTCCCAAACTCCGCGCCCTGGTTCACAGCAATGCTTCAAAATCCAAAGCTGAAAAATAGCCCGTCATTCGCCTATTAATACCAAATCTATTCAAAAACCGGACTTCAGGCTCCACAGAATTTTTATTGTCCGGCAGGAGAACGAAACTCCATTGTATCCTCGATACATGGAGTGAGACTGACGATGTCAGGCAGTAAAAAGGCAAGGAAAACCTGAAAAAAAGGGAGCCAGCTTACCTGGTGCGGGAATACGCAGCAAAAGATGAAAATGATTCGACATTAGGCAATAAGTAACAACCTCCACCCCCATAAAGCGTTCCAAACGTCGCATCAGAGCATAAAAATAAGCCTTCTCCTCATCCCCAGTAATAAAGCGTTTTCTCAATCACCCGAGAAATACAGTGATAATAAGCACCCGGCTGATCCTCGTCAGAAACATCACCTCGCCGATGCAAAAATAGTCATAACTGCCTCATAAAAACATCTTCTACAAAACTTCAACCTTTATTAACTATTTTCAACCATTTTTAACCTGACACCTATTTACAAGGGATGGCGTGACCGATACGAGTGTCGGCTTGGTCGCTACAGATGAAACCGTCCAAATAAAAAACCCGCTCCGCCGAAGCGAAACGGGTTGAAAGGGGGTGACGGAAACTGGTTACGAACGCTTGCGGCGAGCGAGCATTCCGAGGCAACCGAGTCCGAGAAGAAGGGCGGATGATGGTTCGGGAATCACATTAAAATTTACGGCTGCAACTGTAACGATGGAGGAAGTTGGTGACACACCTGTGTAAGAGAGCGATCCAAGAGACCAGTTATTAAACGTAGCTATACCATTAGAATTATTGTCGGCAATGTTGATACCTCCTAAAGAGGTTCCTGATGTTAGCGTTGTTCCGGTCGTGTGGTTGAAAGCTCCTATGTCGTTAGCCGTAAGTGTGGGATTCCCTGTCAGGGTTAAAACATTACCTGAACCAAGAGTTCCTAAAGCACCTGTAATATCACCGACGATAGCAGCCCCAGAGTAAGAAAATGAAACTACTCCAGACCTTTCAAGAACTCTAAAGCCAGCTCCGTTAGTAAAAGTTGTAGGGACAAACGTTCCGTTAAAAGGTGATTCACCAGGTAATGTTGAGGAATCGTAAATCTGCCGGAATCCCTGATCTATATTCGTTGTGGCAGTAAGCACTCCAGTGCCTCCACTACTACCTACCACATTCCAACTGACGGTGGTATCTCCACTGGTCATAGAGTTTGCTGTAAAAGTCTGGGCATTGGCTGCGGTAGCAGCCGCGAATAACAATAGAGTAACGATAGTCTTTTTCATAAT
>JBKEBM010000104.1:0-25189 GCA_047973165.1 Chthoniobacterales bacterium | reverse complement strand
GAATCCAGGTGACAAAACGCATTTTCCGCGCATTTGTTCCAATGATGTGTGGAGCTCTTCTGACGGAGAGAACTGGAAATTGGAAAAGCCCAACACCTTCCTGGAGGGAGCATTTGATTTTAAAAAGGACTGGGAAGGGCGCCATACTGCCGGCTACGCGGTGTTTCGCGACAAGATGTGGATAGTCGGTGGCGACGTCAATCAGAAGCATTACATGTCTGATGTCTGGTTCTCACGAGATGGCAAATCCTGGACATTGGCCAATCCGGAACATCCGGTCCCCTGGAGTCCGCGAGCCTTGCATCTTACAGTGGTTTTCAAAGATAGTATTTGGGTGATGGGTGGGCAAACTCTGCCGGCTTTTGCGGCTGCCGGGGAGAAGTTTTACCGCGACATTTGGAGAACCTCCGATGGGCTGCACTGGGAAGAGCTTATCCCGCAGAAACCTTTTTGGCCGCAGCGGGGAATGATCGGGGGCAGTGCGGTATTCAGAGATCGCTTGTGGATTCTTGGGGGCGGAACCTACGATACGCCGGAGTCACCGGAGCGGAAGTTTTTCAATGATGTATGGAGTTCACTCGATGGTATCCATTGGACGCAGCACACTGCGAGCGCACCATGGTCGCCCCGGCAGTATCATGAGGTGGCGGTTTTTGACGACAGACTCTGGGTAATCGGAGGATATGGAGGCGACGATGCCAGAGGAACAAATAGCCGCAATCGCAGTGATGTCTGGTATTCTCAGGATGGTAAAAACTGGCAGGAGCTTCCCGCCACTCCATGGAAGGCTCGCCACGCAACCGGCATCGCAGTTCATGACAACGCTCTGTGGATTATAGCCGGAAATAATATGGAAAGCGATGTTTGGAAACTCGTCCGCACGGGCCCAAACCAGGCGATATGAAAATACGAATAATAAATAGTGCGGGTGCTCCCTACCTGGAGGAAATACTCACGGCAGGAGGACTTTGCTTTTCTCAGGTCGGGTCTTTGGAACAGGTAATGGCCGAGGTGAAAGCAGAGGAGGATATTCTGATTCTCCCGGCGGATGCGGGTGCAGACGCAGAGGAAGAAGGATTCAGGTTCCTGCGTTCAGGTGGGCGGGTGCTGGCTGTCCGCCCCGGTGCGAAATTGCTGGATCAGGTCGGACTGACTTGTCGTAAAAGCCATGAAAGCTTCGCTTGGCTGCGCTTCGTCAGGAGGGTCTGCCCCGGCGGACGCGGGGAGCCTCTGTGGATGCGGGGTGGCTTTGATTTTTATGAGCCGGGTGTTCACGATACGCCGGAGATGAGGATCATGCTCCGCAAGAGGAAAATGATGCCGAGATGAAGGTTGTGGAATCTTTTGGCGGCGAAATGAGTCTCTACGTAATACCCAACCTCACCTTGATCCGCCGTGAAGGCATCGAAGCATACACTACCCGGGGACACAGCGTGTCTGTTCATCCCAATCTTGTCTCCACGGCCTCTTTGTCGCCGAAGGAGCAAATGCAACACAGCAGATCGGATCAATGCGGCAAAGGTCGCCGCAGTGAGGGTGAGAAGACAGGTGGCCGATGCTATCAGGCTTTTCTTACCTGACGGAAGCGATTTTGAGAGGGGATCATTTCGACTGGAAGGGTAAGAGGAGGGGGGAGGCAGTGTTTCAAGGAAAAAAGAGGGAAATATAAAGAATCGGAGGAGTAATTTATAAGTGATTGTCTTCGCTCTCGGGAGAGGTTTTATAAAATCATTTGGAATGTGCCCCCTATTTGTCCCACTGGAGTTGGAGATGAAAGATCGGATTTGCTTTAGTGGCTCTTTCGCTTTCACCTTGACGTAAATTTTATGTGCTTCTATTCTGTAGCACATGAAAACGGCGACTGTTCGAGAGCTGAGGAATCGTTACACCAGCGTTCTGAAGTGGGTAAGCGCGGGGGAGGATGTTCTTATAACCAGGCGGGGCAAAGTGATCGCCCGGCTGAGTCCGGAAACAAAACAAAATGCCCAAACTGTAGATTGGGCCTCCAGTCCCGAGGTCATGCGAGACCGCAGTGGAGAAGTAATGTTAAGTGCCGAACAATCGTCTGAAACCCTCAGAGAAGCTGCCGGAAAATGGTGATTTTTTGTGATGCCAGCTTTCTGTTTTCTCTTTACGGGAACGATGTGCACAGCCACAGAGCACTGGCATGGGTAACGAAGAATCCAAGTTCATTGTGCCTCAATAAACTGATACAGTTTGAGCTTGGGAATGCTCTGAGATTTTCTGAATTTCGAAAGATGATTCCGCCCGGGATGGCCGTTCGATATTTGTCGGGATATGAGGCTGCGGTCTCTCAGGGCAGAATAATTGTCGTCACATCCAATCTCGCCGATGTCATTGATGAAGCAAAAAGACTTTCGATGACGAGCACTTTGACCGGTGGATATCGTAGCTTTGGTATCCTTCATGTGGCCGGTGCTCTGACCATGAAAGCCACTCACTTTCTCACCTTCGATATTAAGCAAAAACAACTGGCCGAGGCGGAGGGACTCGAGGTGCCGATATGATGAGACAAACCGTGACAGCTTCGCATCCATCCGCTTTGACCGCTGGGCCGGAAGAGTGGGCGGCGTATTTTAAGGAAAAAAATACCCCGGCATATCGTGCCGGACAGGTGCTCGACTGGATTTTTAAGCGGCGGGTCGATTCGTTTGAAAAAATGAGTAATCTGCCGAAAAATTTGCGGGAGCAACTGGCCGACGATTTTAGTTTTTATCTTCCAAAGTTGGAGCGAATCCAGGGGGCGAAGGATGAAACGCAAAAATTTCTTTTTCGTCTGGCGTCGGACGACCTGATCGAGACGGTGCTCATTCCTGCTTCACCTGCACTTTATGGCGAGGCGTCGGACAGGCGAACGCTGTGTGTCTCGAGTCAGGTGGGTTGTGCCTATGGCTGTCGTTTTTGTGCGAGCGGTCTGGATGGCTGGAAGCGCAATCTCGATGCGGCTGAAATCGTAAGTCAGTTTTTGCAGGTCGAGGCTCTGAGTGCTGAGAGGGTCAATAATATCGTCTTCATGGGAATGGGGGAGCCACTGGCGAATTATGACAATCTGATGGAGGCGATTCGTATTATTAATGCGCCCTGGGGGATCGGGCTGGGAGCCAGGCACATTACGATTTCGAGCAGCGGGTTGGCTCCGCAGATAAAAAAACTGGCGGATGAGCCAAAGCAGATTCGCCTGGCAATTTCTTTGCATGCGGCAACGGATGAGGTGCGTTCGCGCATTATGCCGGTGAATCGAAAGTATCCGATTGCTGAGCTGATGGATGCTTGTGCATATTTTCGAAAGAAGAAAAAGCAGCATATTACTTTCGAGTATATTTTGATTCGGGATGTGAATGACTCCATCGGGCAGGCTCAGAAACTGGCTCGCCTGGCACATGGTCTGCAGGCAAAGGTGAACCTGATTCCTTATAATAAAGTGGAAGGTCTGGATTGGGTGAGACCGGAGCAGGGGCGGCAGGAAACTTTTTTAAAATACCTCAGAGGTGCTGGTGTGGCTGCTACTTTGAGACGAGAAAAGGGGCATGATATTGCCGCAGCTTGCGGTCAGCTTCGTTTGCAGGTGGAGCAAAAAAAGACTGCTGTAGCCTGAAATTTTTTTTACCTTTGAAAGATGTCAGCAAACGAAATCAACCTGAAGCGAATGGCTCTAACCGGAGGGATTATTTTTCTCATCGGGCTTGTGCTGGCACTTTGGAACCGTGATCGCATTTTACAGGATCAGGCTCCGCAGGGAGAGAGCGAGCTTTTGAATTTAATGGACCCGCCGGATGAACTGACTGTTTCCACGATTGTCCCGGAAAAAAATCCGGTGGGTTTTGTGCTGTGGGTGGATGGTTGGGGGGAGTTTAAACCGGAGGCTGAAGTGCCGTGAAGGGATTCTTTTTTGGAACTGTTTTTGTTTTTTTTGCTCTGACTTGTCTGAGATGCGAGGCTGGAAAAGACCGTATCTGGGCTGCTGTGGTGGTAGCGACGCAGAAGGAGAGTGCGAATCCGTCGAAGCACTTGCAACCTTACCTGCCAACGATTCAAAAAGCTTTTGGTTACGCTCATGCACACATCCGTGATGAGGAAAATAAAAAACTCGAGCCAGGAAAAACGTATTGGCTGAAGCCCGGTGATGGCTTTGCTTTTAAAGTGATTTGCGAGCAGCGCGAATCGGCTGACTACCTGGCAAAAGTGGAAGCTTACGAAGGGCAGAGATTAATTTTTAATGCTGATACAAAACTGGCACGAGGAGAGCCGATTTTCATTCGCGGACCGAAATGGGGGCAGGAGCGCATACTGCTTTTGCTGGCTGTCGAATGATTTTACTATTGGAATTCTTCTTGTGTGCTGAAGCAAAAATTTTAGATTTGCCGCGATGAATATTCTCATTCTGGGAGCAGGGGAGATCGGGTTTTATATAGCAGAGCAGGTTTCTGAAGATGGTCATCATGTTTGTGTCATCGAGTCGAATGACGATGTGGCTGCTGAGGTCATGGAAAAGCTGGATGTTCGTGTCATAAACGGAAACGGCTCCTCGGTGAGTGTGCTTGAGGAGGCCGGAGTTGCTGAATGCGATTTGTTTTTGGGCCTGAGCAGTGGTGATAATACAAACGTCGTTGCCGCATCACTGGCGAAATCTTTGGGGGCAAAAAAGGCCGTGGCACGAGTGCACTCGGAGGTTCAGCAGCAGCAGTGGCTTTTTGATTACCGGAAGCATTTTGATATCGATTATCTCTTCAGCTCCGAGCGAAATGCAGCGGTTGATCTTGCAAAATATATTAGGAATCCGGATGCGCTGACCGTTGAGGAAATTGCGGGAGGGCGGATTGAGCTGCAGATTATCGAGTTGCAGGCTGGCAGCCATGCAGCGGGGAAGCGTCTGGTTGAGCTGGAGTTACCGCAGCGTATTCGTATCGGAAGTATTCGTCGTTTGGAAAATAATATTGTTCCGACTGCAAACGAATTTCTGCAGGTGGGAGATGTGATCACGCTTTTTGGAAATCCTCGCGGGTTGCGTGATGTGCTGCGAATGTTTCGGAAAGCGACGCCGGTTTCCGAAGATAAGCGTGTGGCAATTTTCGGAGGTGGAGAGTATGGTCTGGCTCTTGCTCAGATGCTGGAGGGAGGAGGATTTCGCACGCGTATTTTTGAAAAAGACACGGAGCGCTGCGAGGTGCTCTCGAAATTGCTTCAGCGAACGACTCTGATCAATGCGGATGCGACTTCGATGCGGCAGCTTCGTGAGGAGCAGGTTGGTGATGTGGATTTTTTTGTAGCTGCGACGACAGACGATGAGGATAACGTGATGACCTGTTTGCAGGCAAAGGAGCTGGGTGCAAAGCATTGTATTACGTTGATTCACCGTGCAGATTATGCGGATACGATCACCCATTCGAGTGAGAGACTGGGAATTGCCGGGGCCGTGAGTCCGCGCCTTTCAGCCA
This sequence comes from Chthoniobacterales bacterium, assembly GCA_047973165.1. Lineage (GTDB taxonomy): Bacteria > Verrucomicrobiota > Verrucomicrobiia > Chthoniobacterales > JBKEAD01 > JBKEAD01. The sequence continues at coordinate 19,733 of JBKEBM010000104.1, read as the reverse complement.
GAAAACATCTCCTGCGTTTTATGACGGGGGAGAGCCTTTCTTCCATTCTCTCGCTGGAGGGAGGAATTGATTTGGTGGAGTTTGTTGTTTCCGCCAACGGTGAGCTTGACGGAAAAACGGTAGCGGAGGCTCCCTGGCCTGCGGGGAGCGGACTGGTTGCACTGACGCATGGGAGCAGTGCCGTGGTTCCTTCGGCTCAGGATAAACTGGTGGCCGGAGACAGCCTTGTGGCTTTGGTATCAACTGAGGCACGGAAGGCTCTGGAGAAGTTAATTGGCTAGACTATGAATTTTAGGTTGCTGAGTAAGGTCCTGGGTTTGCTTTTGCTTTTGGTAGCAGGAGCGATGATCGTGAGTGAAATTTACGGTTGGGCGGACCAGGCTCTTCACGGGAGAAAAGCAGCGGATTTTGCTTTGCTGACCTCGGGAGGAATCACGGCATTTTTTGCTATTGTTTTATTATACCTGGGCCGGGGGAGTGGTCGTGAAGTTTTGAGAAAGGAGGCAATTGCTATTGTCGGATTGGGGTGGTTACTGAGTGCGCTCGCCGGAGCGATCCCGTTTATGTTGTGTGAACCCGGACTGAGTTTTTCGGAGGCTTTTTTTGAGTCAGCGAGTGGGTTTACGACGACGGGGTCTTCAGTCATTGCTGATTTGAGTGTTTTTCCCAATGACATTTTGCTCTGGCGTTCGATGACTCAGTGGTTGGGAGGAATGGGGATTCTGGTTCTCTTCGTGGCTTTGCTTACGATGCTCGGCGTGGGCAGCAAGGCTTTGTTTCAAAATGAGTCGAGTGCACAGTTGAGTTCATCTTTTTATACAAAAATTCAGCAGACAGCTCTCAGACTTTGGCAGATTTATATCGGGTTGACGCTGATATGCACGCTGGGGTTGCTTGCGCTTGGCCTCTCGCTTTCGGATGCGCTGATGTTTACCTTTGCGACTTTATCAACGGGTGGGTTTGCTCCCACGAGTGCCGGAATTGCCGGGCTCGACAGCCTGGCGGTTTATGCATGGGTAACGCTTTTCATGGTGCTTGGAGGAACAAATTTTATTTTGCTGACCTGGCTGCTTCGCAAAAATTTTTGGCGGATTTGGAGAGACGAAGAGTTTCGGACTTATATCCTTCTTTTAGCTCTTGCGTCGCTGGTGATCATGCTGAATCTGATTATTGATGCTGATGTGGAGAGTTGGCTGGCGGCTCTGGTTCATTCGGCTTTTCAGGTGGCTTCGATTATGACGACAACCGGATTTGCAAGTGCGGACTTCGATCAGTGGCCGACTCTCTCAAAAGCGGTTTTGTTGCTTCTGATGTTTGTTGGAGGCTGTGCCGGATCGACATCCGGATCGATTAAAGTTGGTCGATGGATTATTTTCATTCGCACGGCCTGGCAGCAGATTGTAAACTCTTTCCGCCCGAATCAGATTCTCCGCGTGAGGCTGAATGGAAAAGTTTTATCGGAGTCTGCAAAGTCCAATGCCGTTTTTTTTATTGCTCTGACTTTTTTTATTTTTGGTTTTTCGATCTTTCTGGTGAGCCTTTTCGAGCATGAGAGCGGATACGATCTGATCACGATTATTTCTGCGGTTGCGGCTACATTTACAAATGTCGGACCGGGATTTGCAGCGGTTGGTCCTTTTGCAAATTTTGCAGGAATGACGGATGCTTCTCTGCTCCTAATGTCTTTTTTGATGATCCTGGGGCGCCTTGAATTATTTGCAATTCTCGCGCTTTTCGTTCCGGCTCTGTGGCGGAAGTATTAACTGTCGTTGCCTGCTCGGTCAGAAAACCAGATGATGTCGCCTTGTTTGGTTTCGCGATTGAGTTGTATTTCTCCCTCCTGATCGATTTCGTCCGGGCCAATTGACCAGAGCTTGTATTCGGAGGGTGAGAGCCGTTCGTAGCGCATGGCTTTTTCGGAGTAAATATCTGCCGGTAATTTCTGATTCAGTATGTTCAGAGATTCGGGGTAAGTATTATTTTCAAGTCGATAAGATTCCAGCTCACAGGCAATTTTAGCTTGTCGAAGAGCATTTTCACAGTGGGCGACTCGTTCTTTTGATGCGGCTATTGTAGGGAGAGTCATGGAAAAAAGATCGAAGGGAGAAAATTTTGTGCCCTTTGTTAATTCAAAAGAACTTTTTGCGGAGAAGTTGGGTGCTTCGGCATCTTCGATGAGCTTTTGTATCAACTGAAAGTGGTTTGCTTTGCTTTTGTGAAAAGACAGAATTTTATAGCCGATAGTTTGAATTTTTATGGCGAAATCCTGTTTATCGGAGGACTTTACCTCATCACTTCCATGCACGCCCTGAAAAGTCCGGGCCAAATCTCCCTGTTCAACGGCGTAGTCAATTAAAGAACCGCCGTAGGCACGTTCGACACGGAGAGTCTCTGCATAATCCTGTGGGAGATTTACAGCATTGAGAGCTGTTTCGATTTTTTCTAACTGAGCGGCATTCCAGGCGTGGAGGCTGAGTCCGTTTGCGATGGTATCTACAGCGATTTGCAAAATGGAGACTCGAATGAGAAACGATATTAGAAGTGAGTCTCCCTTTGCCGCGTCTGCCAGACGGAAGATCAATAAAAGATGGTCCAGTGCCGCGTCGCTTTGTCCGAGTTCCGCTTCCACGCTGCTTCGCAGCAGAAGATACTGAGCGACGCTCATAAGTCGGGTGGAGGCCTCTATGTTTATAGCGAATTTATTGTTTATCCCGTAGGCAAAGTTACTTTGCTGAGAGGGGCGTTTGGCGGCTTGTTGCAATTCTTCGAGTTCCGGATCAGCACTGCGAAGTGCCTGTAAAACAGCTTCAGGCGCAGGCAGGTTGGCAGGCACTTTTCCCGACTTTTTGTAAAAATCAGCAGCAACTTCCCAGTCGAGTTTTAGTTTTTCTTTACAATTTTTTCTCAGGGCAGAGAGAACAGAATTTCCGTCTTTATTCCGCATGGCCGCACGCATGGAATTAGCGGGTGGGTTGTCGTTGTCTGCGGAGTTAATTTTTTGCCAGACGGGTGCTGTAAAAAAATTTTCGGAATCAGGAAGGGGTGGGGGAGCGAATTCTGTGAGTTCGAGTTTTTCACCTTTTGCCCGGAGTTCTGCCTCCTGTTTTTTCCATTTCCATTTTCCGCTGTAGTTGATTGCGATTACGGCGATGATCGCAATGGGGATGATCAGAAGTTTGATACTGCGTGATCTAAAAGGGGACATGGAATTTTTTTTAGGATGTCAGACGTTTTAATTCTTTGCGAATTTGGTCGAGAATGCCGTTTACAAAGCGACCGGAGTCTTCGGTGCTGTATTTTTTGGCGATTTCGATGGCTTCGTTTATGCTGACTGCGGGCGGCACGTCGGGGCATTCCGTAATTTCAAAAATGGCGAGGCGGAGGATGTTGCGATCAACTGCGGACAGGCGATTGATATCATAATTTTTTGCGTTGCCCTGGATTTTTTTGTCGATGTTTTCCTGATGCTCGGAAATGCCCTGGACGAGTTTGGTACAAAATTTTCGTGCGCTGGGGCTGAGGTTTCGAATTGCGTAAAAATCGGAGAGGCTTTCGGGTGATTTTTCTCCTGAGAGGTCTCGTTGGTAAAAATATTGAACTGCGGCTTCGCGGCCTTCGCGTCGTGCTCCCATATATTCGATGCTTGGTTTTAGTTTTGATTTAAAATTTCGTCCAGCCAGTTGGAGTTACTATCGTCGTCATCGTCTTGTGCCTTTTCTGTGTTCATAGACTCGATGGTGCAGATGGAGTTTGCGCAGGCAATGGCTGCGCGGGCGGCTTCGACTCCTCGGTTTAATTTAGCATTTGGGTCTCCGAGACAGCGTTCTTTGGCTTGCTGCTCATTTTCTAATAGCAGGACTTCGTGAATGATCGGGATTTCGGCTTCCAGAGAAATATTTTGAAGCGAGTTTGTGATGCTTTGTGCGATGAGGTCTGCGTGGGCTGTTTCTCCTTTAAGTATGACTCCGAGAGCGATGATTGCGGCGCAGGGGACATTGAGTGTGAGAGCATTGCAGATAACCGGAATTTCAAAAGCACCGGGTGCCGGGATGGCGATGATATTTGCATCGGGATCGATGGAGAGGAGTTCGTTTTTTGCGGATTCGAGCATGGCATCGACGTATTGCGCATGGTAGCTGCTGTGGACGATGGCGTAGGTCTCGCCTTTTAGTTCGGGGAGTATTTTGGGCTGTGCTGGTATTTGTTTTGCCATGAGAATGTATGCTGCACGAAAGGTTTGGATTTTTTTAAAAAATTAACTCACTGAGGGGGCGAGTCGGTAAAATTAGAGCAGGTGGCCCATTTTTTCTTTTTTGGTATTTAGATAGCGTTCGTTGTGAGGATTGGGAGTTGAGCGGAGGGGGATTTGCTCGACGATTTCCATTCCGTAGGCATCGAGTCCGACGATTTTTTTCGGGTTGTTTGTCAGGAGGCGGATTTTGTGGATACCGAGGTCAGCGAGAATCTGGGCACCGAGACCGTAGTCGCGCAGGTCCATCGGGAAGCCCAGTTTTTCATTGGCTTCGACGGTGTCGAGACCTTCTTCCTGGAGTTTATAAGCGTGGATTTTTGCACCGAGTCCGATACCGCGTCCTTCCTGGCGCATGTAAACAAGGACGCCGGAGCCTTCGGATTCGATGCGTTCAAGGGCGGTGTGGAGCTGGGAGCCGCAGTCGCAGCGGCGGCTGCCAAAGACATCGCCGGTGAGGCATTCGCTGTGGACGCGGACGAGGGTGGGTTTTTCCGAGTTAATTTCACCTTTGAGCAGAGCGATGTGGTGGAGCTGATCGACATTGGAGCGAAAGAGGTGGAGCTTGAAATCTCCGTAGTCGGTTGGCATGTCGATCGTTTGTTCGCGTTCGACAAGTTTTTCGCTTTTGCGGCGGTAGGAGATGAGGTCCTCGATGCTGCACATTTTGAGTCCGTGAGTTCGTGCAAATTCACTGAGGTCGTCGAGGCGGGCCATGGAGCCGTCTTCATTCAGAATTTCGCAAATGACGCCGGAGGGATCGAGGCCTGCCAGGCGTGCGAGATCGACAGCGGCCTCGGTGTGGCCGGCGCGACGGAGGACGCCACCGGGTTTTGCCTGAAGTGGAAAGATGTGGCCGGGCTGGACGAGGCTTTGCGGGCGAGCGGTCTCATCGGTGAGTAGGCGAATCGTTTCGGCTCGGTCGGCGGCACTGATGCCCGTGGTGATGCCTCTTGCCGCATCGACGGAGACGGTGAAATCGGTTCCCTGAATTTCGCGGTTTTGTGCGACCATGCGTTGCAGTCCGAGTTGTCGGGCGCGTTCTTCGGTGATAGGTGCGCAGATGAGTCCGCGTCCGAAACGTGCCATAAAGTTGACCGTATCGGGAGTGACTTTTGATGCGGCCATTACGAGGTCCCCTTCATTTTCGCGATCCGAATCATCGGTTACGATTACGAGGTGACCTGCCTTGATTTCCTCAAGAATTTCGGGAATGGGTGCAAAGAGCGAAGTGGTCATCAAGACGTGAACTCTACACAGATTGTAGTAGCGGGACCATCATTATTCCAGGAATCCACCTATTACTTCAGGGAAATGTGTGAAGAGGACGAAGATGGAAAAGGCAAAAATGAGTGCGACGAATACCCAAAGGACATGGAGTATTCTCTGGCCTTTGTTTCTTTCGGACTCTCTTTTTTCAAATTCTTTTTTCGTTTTCTTTTCTCTCAGCGGCATGTTTCCCGGCCAGAGGATGCGGTAGCGGATAAAGTCGATGATGGCATAATACCATCGAATGAGAAAATAGGGTATGCGCATCTGGTTGTCGTCTGTTTCGCCGAAAAAAACTTATTAAAAATTGTTTCTGCCTTTAAAATAAAAAAGCACCGGGATTTTACTCTCCGGTGCTTTTTTCAGGAGAGAGTTTTTTTTAGAAAAAGATGGGGATGATGAGGATGGCGACGATGTTGGCGACCTTAATCATAGGGTTGATGGCTGGGCCGGAGGTGTCTTTGTAGGGGTCGCCAACGGTGTCTCCGGTGACGGAGGCAGCGTGTGTATCGGAGCCTTTACCACCGAAGTTTCCTTCTTCCACAAATTTTTTGGCGTTGTCCCAGGCACCACCGGAGGAGGTCATTGCCAGAGCGAGGAAGAGGCCGGTGACGATGGTACCGACGAGCATTCCTCCGAGAGCGACAGCTCCAAGCTGCGGGATGGCGGCGACGCCAATGACTACGGCGACGGGTAGCAGAGCGGGGATGATCATTTCGCGCAGGGCGGCTTTGGTTACGATGTCAACACAACTGCCATACTCGGGTTCGTGGGTTCCCTCCATGATACCGGGGTATTTTTTTACCTGACGGCGAACTTCCATTACGACACTGCCTGCAGCTTTGCCGACGGCGTCCATGGAAAAGGCACTGAAGGCAAATGGGAGCATGCCGCCGATGAGGAGGCCGACAATGACGCGGGGGTCATTGAGTGAGAACTGCAGACTTGCTGCGATGGCTTCGGCCTGTGCTCCGCTGGCTTCGAGGTGGGCTTTGAGTTCGATGACATAGGAACCGAAGAGGACGAGGGCTGCGAGTCCGGCGGAGGCGATAGCGTAGCCTTTGGTAACGGCTTTCATCGTGTTTCCAACCGCGTCGAGGTTGTCTGTGATTTCGCGAACCTCACCGGGGAGTTCGCTCATTACGGCGATGCCGCCGGCGTTATCGGTGATAGGGCCGAAGGCGTCGAGGGAGATAATAATTCCCGAGAGAGAGAGCATGCTCATGACGGCAATGGCGACACCGTAAAGGCCGCCACAGGCGAAGCTGATCAGGATTGCTGCGATGATGAAAATGACAGGCAGGACGGTGGAGTGGTTGCCGACGGCAAGTCCGGCGATGATGTTTGTGGCGTGGCCGGTTTCGGAGGCTTTGGCAATTTTTTGAACCGGACGGTGAGTCGTGGCAGTGTAGTAATTTGTGATCAGCACGACAACTCCGGTGAGGATGAGCCCGACAACGACACACACGAAGAGGTTATTTGCTGTGATGGTCAGACCGTTTACCTCAATGGCTTTTGGGAAAAGCATGCGGGTGATCGGGTAGAGAACTGCACCACTGAAGACAGCGTTGATACCAACAGCGGTGACGAGAGATGTCGTCGGGCTGGCTTTGCTGATATTGACATAGAAAATACCAATGATGGAGCCGATAATAGAGACGCCGCCGACGATGAAGGGGTAAATAAGTGCTTCGGGGATATTTCCAAGAACGAGGGAGCCGACGAGCAGGGCGCCGATGAGGCTGACGGCGTAGGTTTCAAAAACGTCTGCTGCCATACCGGCGCAGTCGCCAACGTTGTCGCCAACGTTATCAGCGATAGTTGCGGGGTTGCGGGGGTCGTCTTCGTCGAGATTGGATTCGATTTTTCCGACGAGATCGGCTCCGACGTCGGCAGCTTTGGTGTAGATGCCGCCGCCCAGTCGGGCAAAAACGGAAATCAGGCTGGAGCCGAGAGCTAGTCCGACCAGGCTGATGATGGTGTGTTCGAGGCCGATGATGGAGCGGGCAACCAGGAAGTAGGCGCCTACGGAAATCAGGCCAAGTGCGACAACGAGGAGTCCGGTGACGGCGCCTCCGTTAAAGGCTGCACTCATGGCTGCAAAGCGATTTTGCGTGGCGGCCTGGGCTGTGCGGACGTTTGCCATTACAGCGATACGCATACCGACATACCCGGCAACCAGCGAGCAGATTGCTCCTATGGCAAAACCAATTGCGGTGGAGGCGTCGCGGAGAAAAAAGAGAAGGATGAACATGAGCAGCGCAATGGAGCCGATGGTGAAAATCTGGCGGTTGAGATAGGCTTTTGCTCCTTCCTGAATGGCACCTGCGATGTGGCGCATTTTGTCGTTTCCGGCGGGGGAACGGAGGATGGAAAAGATGAGCCATACGGCAACGGCGAGCCCTGCTGCGCCACAGGCGAGGGATATAATAATTCCGGATTGGGAAAGGAACGTTTGCGATGTCAGGAGTATCATATTACTTGGTAAAGAAAGAAGGGAGTGTATCCAGGAAGCTTCCGGGATCAACTTAAATATACGAAACTATGAACCAGGCAGATCGGATCGTGAAATGGCCTCAGGTGCTGAGAATCCCAAGCTGCTCATCGACGTCTTTGCGGAAAAGAGCTTCGTCACCGATGGAAAATTTGTCTCCGGTCTGCAGGAGGCATTTTTCGTCTGTGTGGAGGAGTAGCTGAAGGCGGAGCTTACGTTTTCCGGAGTGTTTTCGTGCGAGTTTAGCCAGTTTTTGTAAAATTTCGTCGCTGAGCGCGGAGGCTTTGATTTTGAGGGTGACGGGCCGGGTAGTGCTCTTTCTGGTGAGGGCTTTAAAGCTGGTCGCGGAAGCTCGGAACTTACCATCCTGTCGCTGGACACTGACTTTTGCAGCGACTACATTTCCGACCTCAAAGAGTTCGGCGTTACGTTGAAGAACTTCGTCCCATACGGTGATTTCGATTGGGGCCGTAAAGTCTTCGAGCATGATGATGGCAAAGGGTTTATTGCTTTTCTGAGTATATTTTTTTTGGATGGAGAGGATGATTCCGCCGATAGTTTTTGATTCGCGTTTGTTGCTTTCCTCGATGTTGAGAGCTTCAGAAACGGGGGAGATTTTATCGCCTTCAAAATGTCCGGCATAGTCATCGAGCGGGTGCCCGCTGACGTAGAAGCCGAGGAGTTCTTTTTCAAAATCCAGTATTTCACGAGGGGTCCAGGGGGCAACTTCGTTGGTGGATTTTTGGGATTGCTCCTGCGGTTCTTCATCGAAGACATCGAAGAGTGAGACCTGGCCGGAGGCGCGGTCGCGCTGGACTTCGACGGCGGAGGCCATTGCAAGTTCTATTTCTGAAAAAATCTGTGCGCGGTGTTTGCCAAACTCGTCGAAAGCTCCACAGCGTACGAGGCTTTCCACGATTTTTTTGTTTACTGTGCGGGTGTCGAGGCGGCGGCAGAAGTCTTCGAGAGATTTGAAGGAGCCGTTTTTTTCACGTTCTTCAATGACTGAGTGCATAGCTGCGGCTCCAACGTTTTTAATGGACGCCAGGCCGAAGCGGATGGCTCGCAGACCTCCCTGCATCTCGGGTTTAAATTTTTCTGTGCTGAGGTTGATATTCGGCGGCAGGATGTTGATATCCATTTTTCGGCAGGCAGCAATGACCTCGCCCAGGCGCTCAACCGTGGAGGCATCGTAGGTGAGCAGCGCGGCCATGAACTCAAGCGGATAATGTGTTTTCACATAAGCCGTCTGGTAAGAGACCCAGCCGTAGGCGGCACTATGGCTTTTGTTAAATCCGTATTGGGCAAAGCTGGCTATGAAATCAAAAATAGCGTTGGCAGCTTTTTCCGGGATTTGGTTTACACGACCACAGCCCTCGACAAAACGGATGCGCTCCTGGGCCATTTTTTCGGCATCCTTTTTACCCATGGCTCGCCTGAGAAGGTCAGCATCGCCCAGAGAATAACCTGCCAGGACGTTGGCGGCACGCTGCACCTGCTCCTGATAAACAATAATGCCCCAGGTGTCTGCACAGACTTGCTCCAGGAGAGGATGGGCATACTCGACTTTTTTTTGCCCTTTCTTACGGGCGATATAATCCGGAATAAACTGCATCGGACCAGGCCGATAAAGTGCCCCGAGAGCGACGATGTCGTCGATGCTTTGAATATCGAACTGCATGCAGTAATTCGTAATGCCGCCGCTCTCCATCTGAAAAATACCGATCGTCTCTCCGCGGTTGTAAACATCAAAGGTCTCGGTGTCGTCCATCGGAATCGTGTCGAGATTGAAATCCGGATTTTTTTGTCGAATGAGAGAAACTGCCTCCTGAAGAACCGTGAGGGTTTTCAGACCAAGAAAATCCATTTTCAGCATGCCGAGATCGGTGAGGGGATTCATGGCATACTGGGTGATTACCTCGTTGTCCTTTCCCCGGCAGAGGGGGATGAATTCGTCCAGGGCGCGGTCGCCGATTACGACGCCGGCTGCGTGGATGCCGGCATTTCGGCTGAGACCCTCGAGGAGTTTTGCGTGTGTCCAGAGCTGCTTTGTGGAGGGTTCAGTTTCTGTTGCTTCTGCAAGCTCAGGGTTTTTTTTGACGGCAGAGTCCAGCGTGATATTGAGTTCCGTGGGGATCATCCGGGCCAGTCTGTCGCCATCGCCGTAGCTCATTCCGAGCACGCGAGCTACATCCCGAATCACGCTTTTTGCACCCATGGTTCCGAAGGTGACGATTTGGGAGACGGAGCGTTCGCCGTATTTTTGCCGTACATAATCGATGACCTCACCACGCCGATTCATGCAAAAATCGACATCGACATCCGGCGGGCTGATACGCTCGGGATTGAGGAAACGTTCAAAAATGAGGCCGAAGCGAATCGGATCAATATCAGTAATTTTTAGCGCATAGGCAATCAGGGAACCGGCAGCAGAGCCGCGTCCGGGCCCCACGGGGATGCCGCGTGTGCGGGCATAGTTGATGAAATCCCAGACGATGAGAAAGTAGCTTACGAAGCCGGTTTTCTCGATAATACCCAGTTCGTATTCCAGGCGGTCGGTTAGTTCTTTGTCGTTTTCGGCACGTTCACCATAGCGTTCGCGGAGTCCGACGGAGCAGAGTTCGCGCAGATAGCCCTCGCGCGTTTTTCCGGATGGCGGCTCGAAAGCAGGGTATTTACTTTTTCCGAATTCCATTTCGAAATTTACCATTTCCGCAACTTTGAGCGTGTTGTCCAAAGCCTCAGGAAGTTCCGAAAATTTTTCCTCCATCTCCTGACGAGATTTAAAATACAGCTCGGGTGAGTAGCGCATGCGCTTGGCATCCTCCACCATTGCTGCCGTTCCAATACAGATCATCACATCATGCGATTCGTGATGCTCGCGGCGCAAAAAATGAACATCATTTGCCGCGACAATTCCGAGATCGAGTTCGCGAGCGATTTTAACAAGCTGCGGATTATTTTTTTCCTGATCCTCGAAACCATGATCGTGCAGCTCGATAAAAAAACGATCCTTACCATACATATCGCGATACATCGCTGCCGTCTCACGGGCTTTGTCGGGTTGTCCGGCGAGAAGCTGGGAGTTGATTTCGCCGTTGAGGCAGCCGCTGAGAGCGATGATGCCGTCGCTGTGCTCGGCCATCTTTTCGTGGTCCACCCGGGGCTTGTAATAAAAACCCTCCAGGTGCGCTGCGCTGACTAGTTTGACCAGGTTGTGGTAGCCCGTTTCGTTCTCTGCCAGCAGTGTGAAATGATTTGAAGAACCCTTGCCATTGGCGGAATTTTTTTCCGTCATTTTACCGGGAGAGACGTAGATTTCGCAGCCGATGATGGGCTTGATTCCGGCTTTTGTGGCAGCTTTGTAAAACTCGACGGCGCCGTGCAGATTGCCGTGATCGGTCATGGCCACGGCGGGCATATTCAGCTCCTTCGCACGCTCGACTAACTCCTTAACCCGGCAGGCTCCGTCCAGCAGTGAGTATTCCGTATGAAGGTGTAAATGGACGAAGGAATCTGACGACATAAGGGTAACTTTAAGCTACATTTTTCGCCGTGGCAACTGCTCTCGAAACGGGTGATATGGCGTTGTCTTTTAACCCCTTTGCTTCCACCCGTTTGCGAGTTAAAAAAAATTACCCGCGCCGTTCACTCCCTTCGTTTCAAATAACTAAATGCTGAAAATGAGGTTTTTGAGACAGGTTTAAGGTCCGGATTTCCTCGTCTGTGAAATGGTGGATTTTAATATCACCATAAATTACTGTTATAATAATGGCTTTTGTTGTAATTTCCCGAGGTGTCCAGAGTTAAACTTTCTGATGTTGCAAAAGAGGCGGGTGTCGCGGTGTCCACTGCATCCATTGTCCTAAGTGAAGGTGGGCAAATAAACGAAATTGCAGAGAAGACTAAGGAGCGAGTTCGTGAAGTGGCCTGGCGACTGAAATATCGCCCCAATGCCGGGGCTCGTCTGATTCAAATGCGTCAGACCGGAGCGGTCGCACTTTTGCAAAGTGCGGCCATGGACAGGGCACTGCTTCCTCCGGAACTCCTCTACGGCATCAGCGCGGAACTGCAAAAGCAGAATAAAACACTGAGCTTTGTGCAGTTGGATGACGAGGCGATCATGGAGTTCCGCCCGCATTTTTTGCGACAAAATGATGTGGATGGAATCCTGGTGAACTATTCGGTCAAAATTCCCCGGAAGTTGTTCGACTACATAAGTCATTATGAAATCCCCGCCGTTTACATCAATGTACGAAAGGCCAAAGATGCCGTATGGTTCGATTTCAAACAGGCCGTTGCGGATGAAGTTGAGAGGCTGGCCGCGATGGGGCGCAGGCAGATCATGCTGTTGAATTTCAGTTCCGGGTTTGATCACCACAGTCTGCAGGATTCCAGAAATGGCTATCTCAAAGTGATGGAGAAGTTCGGTCTCAAACCCTGGATTGAAGAAAGCGTTGTTCCCCGGATCGACCGCATACCGGTAGTTAAGAAACTACTGAGCCAAACGAAGGCACCCGACGCCGTTTTTGCTATGGCAGCCTCTTCCGCCTTTCCTGTGATTCAGGCGGCAAACCAGTTGGGTATTCAAGTGCCGGAACAACTTTCCGTCAGCACATTTGGAAGCTTGCAGGAAACGACTTTGCTTGTCCCCCACGCCGATTTCATTTCTCTCCCCTGGCGGCAAGCCGGCCAGAGAGCCGTTCAAATGCTTCTGAACAAAATCGAGGGAAAAAGAGGCAAGCCCATCTCCGGACGCCTTGCCTGCGAATGGCGTTCCGGAGCGACAGCGAAATGATGGAATAAGGCTGGGAATTGCAAAAAAACAGGTTCATCCCCCGGGTATTCGACCGCAGAATGTTGCGAACATTACACTACGCGGTCGTTTTGTCAAAACGATCCTACCGGTTTCAGTTTTCGCTCACGGACTTCGAAAACTCGCTTTTTCAACCGTCTGCTAAGGGACCGGTTCTCTAACCTGCTGCCGCTCTGTTCCAGATCGTATAAGCCTCGTGCAGTGCTGCGAGGGCATCCTGCTTCGGCGAAAATTCGTGGCCGATAAAGCCCGGGAAATTTAGTTCTAAAACGGTCTTTGCGATGGCGGAGTAGTTCAGCTCCTGTTGGTCGTCCGGATCGTTTCGTCCGGGATTTCCGGCCGTATGGAAATGGCCGATCCATTCGATGTTTTCACGAATGGTTCGGATAATATCTCCCTCCATGATCTGCATGTGATAAATATCGTAAAGCAATCGCACACGCGGGCTGTTGACACGGCGGCAGACCTCGACTCCGAAAGTTGTGTGGTCAGCCTGGTAGCCGGGATGATCCACTTTGCTGTTCAGCAATTCGAGCAGCAGGGTCACTTCCTTTTCCTCAGCGTAAGCGGCCACGCGGGAAAAGCCTTCGACAACTGTTTCGATACCCTGCGCGTCGGTGAATCCTTCGCGTCGCGAGCCGCTGAAGCAAATCAAGTCGGAGATTCCTTCGGAAGTAGCGATATCGATGGACTCACGAATTTCAGCTTCCGCTTCCGCGTGTTCGTCTTTTGCGTTTAATGCGCGGGCGCTGCCGATCATTGCGCAAACCTGCAAGCCTTCGCGGCGGGCGGACTGACAAAGCTGTGGGAAATTTTCTCCGCGTCCCCAGACTTCGACGCCTTTGTATCCGATTTCAGCGAGTTGTGGCAGGAGAGTTTCCGCATTTGGAAACATGGGAAGAGAGACGGATTGATTCATAAGTTATTGGTAAGTTTCAAAGAGTTTCTTCATGCCGACAAATTCCACCCGACCGGTGGCGAGGAGCTGCGGCAGAAATTTCTTATGCACGGCGTAGCCGGTTCCGGCAGGGTCGGGTTCCTTTCCTTCGAGGTCGCCGGGAAATTCCAGCCCGTGATGATGACTGACCATCAGCATCGGCTCTCCGTGCTCGCGCATGGCCTCGAAATGCCGCATCCCGAGATCGACCATGGCGTCGATCCGGGTGGAATCGTTCGGCACACGCCATCCGATTTCCGGACCGATGGGAAATTCCATAATGCCCTGCCGAAGTCGGTGCGGCCCGGATTTTACGTTTTCATAGAAGGTGATCGGCTCGTCGTATTTTTGTAAATAGGAGGTCATGGAGGGAATCCGGGAGGAAACCCATTTGTAGTTGAGCTGCGTGAGTGCTTTGTAAAGGTTGCCGCAATACGATCCCCAGCCGGGACGGAATCCGGCGGAGGGTTCTCCGAAGGCGCGTTGCCAGATGCGTTGCCCGTTTTCGAGCATTTCGGTCAGAGCTTCCAGCGTGTGAAGTGCCTCGACGGCGTCGCGGTCGGCATCGAAGAGATTCTTTGCTTTAATATCCAGATCGAACATATCGAGACACGGAATCCCGCACTCAAAAGCAAAGTGTTTGTAGCCGTGCTGGTAGAACTCGTGACCGTTTTTGCGGGCTTCCGCAATCACGGTCAATAATTCCTCGTCTTCGTCGATATCGCCCGTGCTCACGCTGGGAATCACAAAAAACACACCCGGGATTCCATGCGAATCGAGCAGGGCCAACTGACGCCGCAACTGCGGCGCCGTTCCCGTGGTGATGTCGTCATTGGTCCAGACGACGGGTAGTTTTTTAGTGATGCTCATGGAAGCGGGGAGGGGATCAGGCCTGGAGATAGCGTGCGATTTTACGAATGGCTTCGCAAACCTGGTCCACATAGGGATCGCTCATCTGCTGCGTGATGGCAATGGTGATCACGCGGTCGAGGTGGGCGAGCGTCTTCGGGCACATTTCCTTTGTGTATTCGATGTCGGTGTTGTTCCAGGGAAAACCGCTGCGATGGGGCGAGCGTTTTTTCATGATGTAGTCCCAGTGATAGAACACATGGCGGTCCGGAATCTGTCGCGAAAAACGTGTGCCGCAGGCAATTCCCTCGGCCAGTAACAGTTCGGCCACACGAATGGCGTCCTCAGATGTCTCTCCGAAAATCGCCAGCGAAATGCCGCAGTCGCCTTCAAGGTCGTGAGACTTTTCGACCTCAATACCCGGGAGTTCCTTGCAGGCCTCGCGCAGACGACTTTTGATGTAGCGGGTGCGGGACAGAATGGCGTCGCGTTTTTTCAATTGTTCCAGAGCGACGGCACCATGGAGTTCGGACTGGCGAAAATTCTGACCAAGAAAGCCGTTTTCGCGCCATTTCTCAAATGCCGCTTCGTCTTCCGTTTTTATCTTTCCTTCCATCCAAAAGGCATAGGCCGAATCATGATAAACTGCAGCCCGGTCAAAGACCTCCTTGTCATTGGTCACGAGCACTCCGCCCTCGCCGGCGGTGATGATTTTGAAATGCTGCAGGCTGAAGGCGCCTGCGTCTCCTATTGTTCCAAGTGCGCGGCCTTTGTATTCTCCCCCGTTGGCCTGGGCGCAATCTTCGAGCACCTTCAGGTTGTGCTCTTTGGCCACGGCCATGATGGGATCCATGTCGCAGGGCACACCGCGCATGTGCACGGGAATAATCGCCTTTGTTCGTGGCGTGATTTTTCGTGCGATGTCTTCGGGGTCGATCGTCAGAGCTTCGTCCACCTCGACGATGACCGGGATGGCACCGAGTGTCAGCACCGCTGCCGCACTTGCAATATAAGTATAAGCAGGCACAAGCACTTCGTCCCCTTCGCTTACTCCGATGCCGACGAGTCCGGAAATAAGTGCCGACGTGCCGCTGTTCATCGCAAGGGCGTATTTGGCACCGCTTTTTTCGGCCACAAGATCCTCAAATTGTGCGGTCGGGGATTCTGAACGATCCTTGAAAAAGCGGAAAAGACTTTTGCTTTGCAGCACGCGGGTCACCGCATCGATCTCTTCTTTTCCAATTTCCAGTGGACCGTGAAAATAGCTGCCAGGAGCCTCAGCGGTGATGGTTTTTTCGCCTCCATGGAGGACGGGTTTGTTTGTATCGTTTTCAGGTTCTTGTAGTGTTGCCATGCCGCAAACGTTTCAGAAAAAATAAATTCGCGCTTGCTGTTCCTTGCGCCGGGATCGCATTTCTTGCTCTTTGGATTTTGATAAAGTTTGACGTTTTCTTTCAAAACGAACTAACACCTTGCTTGTGAATGTCAGGATTTCGCAGGACATAAAATGGAAGGAAGTCATTGACTCCCTGCACGCAGCTCCCTCGTCGAAACGCCCCACCGTTGCTTTCCGGACGTGGATGAAAGCCAACTCGCATTCCCATAATTATGATGAAGTGGTTGTAAACGTCAGGGGGCCGCACTGGATTGGAAGCAATGGTCGCGCCGTGCACCTGCTGCCGGGACAGATTCTTTTTTTGCCACGTCTTGAAACACACGATGCCACCTACGGCCCTTTGCATAAGTCCTGTGTCGATTTTTGGATGCACTTTCTCCCAGGCAACAGAGTTGCGATGAACTTTGTTATTCACCACCCGGACAGAGACTACGAGTTTCTTCCGGTCTATCCCTCAGATGAAGAACTTCGCCGTGATGTGCTGCGGCTGGGAGTTCTCACCGCAGAAGCAGCACATCAGACCGAAGCACATACCGAACGATATTTTTATCTCGCTTATTTTCTGGCAAAATTTTTTCGCGGTATTGCCAGCAATAAAAAGTTCTTTTCCGCCCCGGCGGAAAAAGACCTTATTCTCGGTATCAAGCAATATATTACCAGGAATCTCAGCGAATCCCTGACCCTCAGAGATCTGGCAAAAGCTGCCGGGTACAGTCCTTTCCATTTTCACCGGATGTTTGTCGAAGCCGAGGGAATCACCCCGCGTCGTTTTGTGGAAATTCAACGCCTGGAACACGCCGCCTCCCTGTTGCAAAAAGGCTATTCGGTGACCGCCGCCGGATACGATTCCGGATTTTCCGGCGCATCGCAATTCTCCCGCGCCTTTCGTAAACACTACGGTCTGCCGCCCAATCAGTGGGGTGCGGATTGAAACGGTGGGTGCTCGGAAGGCTCCAATACTTTACACTCCGACACCATGGCGTCACACATTTTGCCACCGCCAATGTAATACGATTTAATGAGATAACTTCGCGTATTCGCTTGTCTCTTTACTCGCTGTCTGCGTCGTCTTCGATTCGCGTATCACTTTGATACGCTTCACCTTCAGTCTCCTTGTCAGCGAGCAAAACGGGCGCGCGAATTTCACGAATTTATCTCATTAAATCGTATAAAACACTTTCAGGCTTTCGGATTTGAAAAAGTATGGAATCCCCTTGGAGATTCGTAATTTTTTAACAGCCTGTTACGTGGGAAAAATCTTTTTTATTGACAAGAAATCCGAATCGTTTCAGATTCTTTAAGGTATGCTCCTTTTGATTCCTCCTCCCCAGCAGGGAACTCCATTATCCAAATCCTTCCCGGCGATCCGCCGGAAGTGGCTTGCGGGTGCGTATGCGCTTCTGATGCTGCTGATTGTTCCTGGTGCCGGCGTGGCTCCGGCGGCGGATGCGGTGGAGAACAATGAGGCCGTCGATGCAGCACGTTGGGGTGACACCAATTTTTCTGAGGCAAAGGTTATGCTTTCGTCCGGTCCCGACGCGCCGAAGCCGTCTCTGGGTGAGGGGGTGTTGACGCTTTCGATGGAGGGGGCAACGGGCAACGGATCGGCCTCGGTTTTCCGGACGCACCCCGAAGGGAACCCCTTTCCGGACAACTACGTTTATACGACGCGGGTTAGGATTCAGCAGTTTGCCGGGGAGAATGATTATCCTGTCCCCGCCAACCAGTCTTCCGTTCATATCGCCGCGCTCACGGGCAACGAAAAGCTTTGGATCAGAATCGCGCCCAATGAGCTTTATATTTTAGGGAAAGACAGCGCCACGGGCGAGTTTGTGGAGGTGGAGACCGAAAAGGATGCGTGGTGGACGTGGCAGTTTGAGGTCACCCGCAAGGATGCTCAAAGCACGGTGCGCATCTTCCGCCGGGCGAAGGACTCCGATCCCTGGATACCTGTTGGCAACAAGGCAGGGTATTCGCTTCCCAACACGACCGGCAATCACGTCATTCAGGAATTTCCCGGAGGATGGATCAGCTGCATCGGGTTGAACCAACCCGACGGGGTGTTCACACAGGGGATTCTCCAACAGGAGTATTTTCTCATTGGGGAGGAAACCTCCGCGCCGTAGAAAACCGGGTTCAAATTTTTTCAATTTGACACTATCAATCTGAAGCGATTCATTTTCCAAAACTTTTTCCCTTCCAATTTCTCATTTTACTCCCTTTATTTTTTATGAAAAACACACCAACATTCCTCTCACTTCTGGCTGCCCTGGCACTCACCTGTCTCACATCAATTCATGCTCAGGCGGAAGCGGAGACCCTTCAGTTCAAGGACGAATTCGACACGCCCGCTTTGTTTATCGAGCACTTCAAACCGTCCTCCGCGAGCCAGTGGAAGGTGAAAGATGGAAAGCTCGTGGCACCAAGCGGCGGTGAGGCAAAGGTGAACGTCACGCTCGAACCGGCCGCCAAAGTGGTGGTGGATGTGACCATGATCCCGGGCACGCAGGAGGAAGGTGGTTTTGCCGGTTTGATTATGGGCGGAGTGCGCATTGCGCTTCGTCCGCATGGCGTGATGTTTACTTACAGAGAAAAGGGCGTCGAACGCTCGCGGGGTAATTTTCATAAAATAAACATCGATCCCGGAAAGACCTGCCGCTTCGAGATCACCCGGCGTCCGGTGGGCAAGGGCTACATTTATTCTTATGCCGTGGATGGCAAGGCGATGCCGGACATTGAGTTCATGAACCCGGAAGACGATGTGGAGATCGACACGCTGACGCTTCACGCCTGGAGAACGGGAGTGGAGTATGATGATCTGGCCGTCTATGCGCTGGAGGAAGGGCCTGCTTCCAGCAACACACTAAAGAACAGTTCCTTTGAGCACCTCCAGGACGGCATCCCGCTTTACTGGAGGCCAGGGGTGAGTGCGGATGATATGATTTCCAATTACAGGAACCATGAGACGTATTGGAAAACCGTCCGGATCGACCCGACGGTTGCCCATAGCGGAAAACAGTCTTTCCGTCTGGAAGTGAATGAGGACGTTCCGGTCAATGGGTTCTACTCTTTTGACTCCGGCGTTAATAAGAACGCTCCCTTCACCTTCAGCATCTGGCTGAAAGCCGACCGGGAAAATATGCCGGCAAAGATTGGCATGCGAGCGAAATGGGGAGCCGGCGCCGGTAAGGACATTACGGTGGGAACCGAGTGGGAAAGGTTTTCCTTCACCCTTCCGAATGCGGAAAAAGGGCAGATTTGGGCCAGTGTCAATTTCAGGGCACCTGGAGTCATCTGGGCGGACTCCGCCCAACTGGAAGCCGGAGAGACCCCCACCGAATACCAGGCAAGTGCGGGAGATGCCCGCATTGGTAAAAAGGGTGACAGCAAACCGGTAAAAAATTACGACATTCCGGAAGGAAATCCCTCCACAGGCGCGGGCTGGAAAGACGCACTCGTGCTGGAGGATTTCGAGCTCATCCCTCCCGGCGGCACCCCAAAGCAAAAGACCGTCGCCCGCCTTCTGAGTGACAAAGAAAACCTTTATTTGCAGTTCTCCTGTTACGAGAAAGACATGAAGGCTCTCCAGTCCGGCGACGAAAAGGTGCTGGGCAAAATCGCCACGGGCGACTGTGTGGAAGTGTTTCTGGATGTGACGGGAGAAAAGAAACGCTTCTATCACCTCTTCGTGAATCCCGACGGCGGCAAACTGCTGCTGGATCC
>JBKEBM010000102.1:0-9824 GCA_047973165.1 Chthoniobacterales bacterium | reverse complement strand
ATGAGGGTGTGCGTGCGTAGCCACTCCTGGATCGAGTCGCGCAGGGTTTCCGTCGCTTCTTTCATGTGTTTTTTGAGTTCGCGACGGTAGGCTGCGGTGGTTTCGCTACGTTTTGCGATGGCCTGACGATAGGCTTCCAGGCGCTCTTCCCAGACGGCAAGGGCAGCATTCATTGTGTCCTGCGTACTTTGGATTGCCTTTGTGAGATACTCAGGGAGGGGCTGCTCGACGGTGGATAGTTTTTTCTCCAGGCTTTTTTGGCTGGTGCGGATGCGAGCTTTGATAATGGTTTCTTCCGGAACGGTGCGTAGTTTTGATGCCATACCGAGGCGGTTGAGGGTCCAGATGAGCCATTTGGTTGGATCAAAATGCCAGGGCTGGATACCGTTGCGGTAGTCGTATTGGAATTCGTGATGGTAGTTATGGTAACCTTCGCCGAAGGTGAAGACGGCCATCAGTGCACTGTCGCGGGCGGAGCAGTTTATCGAGTAAGGGCGGCTGCCGATCCAGTGGCAAAGGGAATTGATGAAAAAGGTCATGTGGTGGACAAAGACGATGCGGGCAACTCCGGCGATGAGGAAGGCTCCTAGAGCACCGACAGCTCCGCCGACAGCATAGCCGATGAGAGGCGGGAGTCCAAAGCCCATGAGTATGGCGATGGGGACGTAGTGGTCGTGCTGCCAGACGGCGAGGCGGTCTTTTTGCAAATCGCGAACCCAGGTGAGGGGGGTGTCTGGTGAGTGACGGAAAAGTAGCCAGCCGATGTGGGCGTGGAAGAATCCTTTGTTGATGTCGTAGGGGTCTTCGTCGTGATCGACGTGTTTGTGATGGCGGCGGTGGTCGGCTGACCATCCGAGGGCGGAGCCTTCAAATGCAGCGGCTCCGAAGAGCAGGGTGAAAAGACGGACGGGGAGCCTGGCCTGGAAGGTTCGGTGAGAAAAGAGGCGATGGTAGCCGAGAGTGATACTGAAACCTGTTGCGACGAAGAAAAAGAAGAAGAGCGAGAACTGGAATAGGCTGAGTCCGTAATACCAGATATAGGCGGGGACAGCGGTGCAGGTGACTAAAAAAGTGCTGATGAGGAAGAGGCTGTTGACCCAGTGGATTTGCTTCCAGGATTTTTTTGAACTCATATAGGTTGGGATTAAAGTATTAAGAATTTGGTTTAGCTTGCAGCGAAGCGGGTTTATTTATTTTTTTTCAGAAGCTGCTCGATGAATCCTGTATGGTATTTCCCGGCTACGAAGTCGGGGTGGTCCATCAGTTTTCGCTGAAAGGGTATCGTGGTTTCGACGCCAATAATATGATATTCATCAAGAGCGCGCTTCATTCGTGCGATACAGGATTTGCGTGATGATGAGGCCGTGGCGATGACCTTGGCGATCATGGAGTCGTAGTGCGGTGGCACGGGGTAGCCGGCGTAGGCGTGGGAGTCGATGCGCAAGCCGCGTCCGCCGGGTGCGTAGTAGAGATCGATGGTACCTGGGCTGGGCTGGAAGTTGCGGGCCGGGTTTTCGGCGTTGATTCGGCATTCGATGGCGAAGCCGCGTGGGGTGGCTTTTACGACGTGCTCGGTGAGGTGTTCGCCTGCGGCGATTTGAATTTGTTGTTTGACCAGGTCGCAGCCGTAAACTTCTTCGGTGATGGGGTGCTCGACCTGGATGCGGGTATTCATTTCCATGAAATAAAATTCGCCTTTATCATCGACGAGATATTCGATGGTGCCGGCGTTGAAATAGCCGACGGATTCGCAGAGGGCGACGGAGGCGGCACCCATACGCTGGCGGAGGTCGTTATCCATCAGCGGAGAGGGGCATTCCTCGACGATTTTTTGGTTTCGGCGTTGGAGGGAGCAGTCGCGTTCGCCGAGGTGAACAACTTGTCCGTGTTCGTCGCCGAAGACCTGAAATTCGATGTGGTGGGGGTTGATGATAAATTTTTCGATGTAAACTCCGGCGTTGCCGAAGGCTTTTTCAGCTTCCATACGGGCGGAGTGGAAGCCGGCTACAAGGGATTTGTCGTCGGTTGCGACACGCATGCCGCGTCCGCCGCCACCGGCGACGGCTTTGATCATGACGGGGTAGCCAATTTTTTTGGAGATTTTCAGGGCTTCAGCTTCGGTTTCGACGATGCCGTCGCTGCCAGGGGAGACGGGGACACCGGCTTTGACGGCGGATTCACGGGCGGAGTTTTTATCCCCCATGCGGCGAATGGCATCTGGTGAGGGGCCTATGAATTTAATGTTGCAGCTTGCGCAGACTTCGGCGAAGTGGGCGTTCTCGGCGAGGAATCCATATCCGGGATGGATGGCTTCGGCATCGGAAATCTCGGCGGCACTGATGATCCTGTCGATTTTCAGGTAACTGTCTGTGCCGGCTGCCGGGCCGATGCAGATGGCTTCGTCGGCATGCTGGACGTGGAGCGAATCGATGTCGGGTTCGGAGTAAACAGCGACGGTTTTGACTCCGAGTTCGCGACAGGCGCGGATGATTCGCAGTGCGATTTCGCCACGGTTGGCGATGAGGATTTTTTTAAACATATCTGTGCCTTGCGTTTGCTTCGTCGCTTATTTCAAGCGGAAAAGCGCCTGACCAAACTGCACGGGTTTGCCGTGCTCGGCACAAACTTCATGGATTACTCCGTCCACTTCGGCGCGAATTTCGTTCATGACTTTCATGGCCTCGATAATACAGACGACCGTGTCTGCGGTGACCTTCTGGCCAGGCTTTACAAAGGGCTCGGCGTCGGGCGATGGAGTCGCGTAGAAGGTACCGACCATAGGAGATTTAATTTCAGGAAGATTCTCGGCCGGTGCGGGTGCCGGTGCGGGTTCGGCTGCAGCGGCAGGTGCTGCCGGAGCGGGAGCGGCAACTGGTGCCGGAGCTGCAGCAACCGGAGCGGTATGAATGATCGGCTGGCCCGCTTCGTTTGTTTTGAGTGTGATTTTGAAACCCTCGCGCTCCATTTTAAAGACGGCGAGGTCATTTTTTTTCATCATGTCGATGATGGCTCTGATCTCTTTGATTTCCACAGGTGTATTAATAGGGTTAAGATGAGTTTTGTTAGGAAAATCGCATCACGTCCGGCTTGAGGTCAAGCCTTTGCTGGTGATGAGTGAAATTATAAAAGAAAATTTTATCCGACATTTGGTAAGAAGAGCTGGCTGATTTTTCGGTCGATCGAAAAAGCACCTGCTCCGAGAAAGGCGAGAGCAATGGCGGTTGAAGCCGTCACAATGTGGGTTGCTTCGGAGGAGGGGATGAGTTGGGCGTCAAGAAAGGCCAGTGAGATAATGGCGATAAAGAGCAAAAAGGCGGCCAGACGTGTGAAGAAGCCGATGAGCAAAAAGAAGCTGATCAGGTAGCAAAAAATATCTCTCGTGAATTTAAAGGAACTTGTCACTTCAACTCCGGCAAGGTCGGAGCCTTTGGCAAAAAGGGGGGTCGGGTCAAAATAAGTGCCATAGACGAGAGCGATGGCCAGCCCCAGGCGGAGGAGGACTCCCGCAAAGGAAGGGGGGGTTGCAAAAAAACTGTAAACGGGGTTGGTGTTCACGACGTGCTGCACTGTAGCAAACTTTTTGGACTTGCAAACACTAAAGCAAAAATTGAATTAGCGAAGTTTCACGGTTGCCAGTATTTTTAAATATAGCTATGTGTTTCGATCCTATGTTCTGGAAAAGCTGGAAACCACTTTATATTGCTTACATCGGGCCTTTTGCGATTTTTATGCTTGGGCTGGCTGCGGTTGGTGCTGTCTCGTGGCTTGCGGGTGAGGAGCCGGAGTCGCTTTGGCTAAAGAATCCGGAGTATTGGATTTATCCGTTGCAGTCGCTGATTTGTGCGGCTTTCATGGTTTATTACTGGAAGTATTATGAGTTTGGATCACTGAAGTATTGGTGGGTGGCTGTCCTGGTGGGCCTGGTGATTCTGGGTGTTTGGATTAGTCCGCAGTGGATTTGGGGCGTTCCTCCTCGCACGGATGGTTTCGATCCGGATGTTTTTGCAGAGAATCCGACACTTTACTGGCTGAGTCTGATGGCGCGTTTCTTCCGCTTGGTTGTTGTGGTTCCTTTGCTGGAAGAGATTTTCTGGCGTGGTTTTCTGATGCGTTATTTTATTCGGGAAAAATTTGAGACGGTGCCGTTTGGTGCGGTGACCCTTGGATCTTTTTCGGCGGTTACTTTCCTGTTTGCTTTTGTGCATAGCATGCCCGACTTGGCAGGAGCGATTATCACGGGAGTCGCTTTTGGCTTGGTGGCTGTTTATACTCGTAGTCTGTGGTGCTGCGTGATTGCCCATGCGGTCACGAATCTAGGGCTGGGACTTTATATAATGCAGACCAAACAGTGGGGGTTCTGGTGAGCCGGATTATTTGTTGGTATTTTTTCGTTCAGCAGCTTTAGTAATCACCCAACTGGTTGCTTATGGTGAGGTATTTAAAGAAAAATCCTTGGTTTGCGCTGATGCGTCCGCATCAGTGGATTAAAAACCTACTTCTTTTTGTCCCTTTAATTGCGGCACATCAATTTTTTAACTGGCCGCTTGCCTGGCCTTGTTTCCTGGGTTTTGTGTGCATGTCGCTGACGGCGTCTGCAATTTACGCATTGAATGATGTTGTTGATGCCTCGGCAGATCGTCAGCATCCTCAAAAATCTTGCCGACCGGTAGCCTGCGGACAGATTTCACCCAGGAGTGCTTTGAGGGCGTCTTTATTTTGTATTCTGCTGGCAGGGGCTTTTTTGTTTTTGTTGCCGCCGAATTTTTTGTTCTTCTGGATTGCCTATTTGCTGGCGGTCAGTCTCTACATATTTGGTCTGAAGCGGTTTCCCGGCGTGGATGTGATTTTTCTGACAATTTTTTATTTGCTGCGTATATATATGGGTGGAGCAGCTACAGAGATTACTCCTTCCTGGTGGGTAATGGGATTTGCTACCTGTAGTTTTTTGAGTTTGGCTTTAATGAAACGCAGTGCTGAGGTTCAGCAAAATCCGTATAAAAAAATGGAGGGGCGTCCCTATGGCCGAAAATCGCTTTTTACTTTGAATACCCTGGGTATCTTGTTTGCTCTGCTGGCCGGGCTTTCGCTAGTTATCTATGCAGGTAGCGATCAGGCTGATTTGCTTTATCAAAACCCCGTTTATATTTATGCAGCGGCTCCGCTTGTCTGGGCTTGGTTTGCGCGGGCATGGGGGCGAACGCTGCGCTCAAAGATGGAAATCGATCCGGTGGATTTCGCACTCAGAGATTTTTCGGGATACCTCGTTGTTTTGGGAGGTATTTTGCTGGGGTGGCTGGCGGTTTAAAAATAGGCTCATCCAGGATGAGAAATATCTGTATAGTTAGCTTACCATGGGCGGTTTTAATTTTTGTGCTTGGTTCGCTCTGCCTGGTATCCGGGCCGGTCATGCACGAAACGGATCAGGCCTCCTTGTTATTAGGTGCACTGGAACTTGCTCGCGGTGACAGTTCCTTTTGGGGAGCAGATTTTTATAATTTTGATAAACAGTATGCCGCTTATGCGCTCTTGGCAGTGCCGTTGTTTATTTTTAAAAATTTAGATCCGGTTTGGGTAACAAACGGGATTTCGATGGGGATATATTTCGCAGGAATTGCTTTTTTACTTTGCTGCAGACCTCCGAGAAATCAGGCGCAATCTGTGTTGCTCGCCTCTCTTTTCTTAACACCGCTTATCTGGCAGCACGCAGCTTTTGCTGCATCTAACTTTATTGCAGCGGGTCTTCTTTTCTTGGCTTTTGGACTCTTTAGCTTTTCAAATATTTATGCCTTTGCAGGCGCCGTTTTGTTGTGCGCTTTGGCCTCTGCCGCTCGGTTAGATACGTTAGCCGTTTTACCTTTACTTGCATGGTTGCAGTTTCCAAGGGCGAGTTTCTTTCGCTGGTGTTTTTCGCGTGGTGTTTTGCTGGTTGCGCTTGCCGGGGTGGGGGCGGCTGTTTTCGGACGTTTGATTTCTACAGCACCAATAAAGGATTTTTACGAACCTTTTTTTAATTATAAGGTTTATACAGCTTATGCCTTGTTTGGCTTGGGAGTTGCTTTTTTTATTTTTAACGGAATCTTTGCACGCCTTTTCCTACTGGGAATAAGACGCTCTCAAATCCGACAAAAAATTTATTATCTTTTAGGTGCGGCAACTCTGCTCCCTGCTTATATTTACTATTCCCTTCAACTTTTTTCGACACGTCACTGGACGGTGCTGTTAACGGGACTAATCCTTTTCATGTTTTCAAAACGCGGAGCGGCTCTTGTAAATCTGAAGTCTTTTGTATCGTCGAAAATTCAGAGAATGCTCGTGTTGAGTTTCATTTTTCTAATGGCTCTCCTACCTTGTTT
The DNA here is from genome assembly GCA_047973165.1 of Chthoniobacterales bacterium. Taxonomy (GTDB): domain Bacteria; phylum Verrucomicrobiota; class Verrucomicrobiia; order Chthoniobacterales; family JBKEAD01; genus JBKEAD01. The sequence continues at coordinate 3,471 of JBKEBM010000102.1, read as the reverse complement.
TTTAGGCTTACGTCTGGAATCCCCCTTGCGTCCGCGTCTGGTGCTTGCCAGCGGAACAGAGCTTCCGTCAGCAGATGGAATTTTGACAATGGGAGGGTATTTTGAACGTCTCCTGAAAATGCGTAAAACAGGATTCCGACACGACCATAATCAGCCCATCTGGCAAAATGCTTTAACTGCTACTTACCGTGAAACACCGGGAAAAAAGCTGATATTTTTAAAAACACCCATGTTTGCCTATTATAAACTAGCGGCTTACCTGAGAGGTTATAAGTTCGAGATGCTTGAGGATATTAATGATCTCGAAGAGGAAGAATCTTTTTATGTGGATTGGCGTTCTTTAGTGCGTTCAATTCCTTCCTGGAATGCCAAAAACTCGGCAAATTATTACAATTATTTGAAGAAATATAATTATGAATCGGTTAATCCTAATGGATCTGATCCTTTTCGTATTGTTGTTTCGACGGACATTGTAAATTCTCAGTCCGATGAGCAGACCGAGATATTGATTGAAAAATTCCGTGGTAATGAATTTGTTTCATTTGCTTTACCGGAGAAGGATGAAACAAATTTTTTGTGGCCTGGATACAGTGCTGCAATTTTTTCAAAGCATCCATTCCAGATAATCTTTACGGATCGAAATAAAAAGCAGCATAAAATTTCCTCTGTAAAATACGGCTCGGAAGAGTTTATATTCGTTCCGGGAAAAGATAGCGTTGGAATGCGATCCTGGGAATATCGCTCGAAACAAACTGGCGACGCCCCGCAGTATTATCGATCCGTCTTCCCTTGGTATATGGATGTATCTGCGTATTGAAAAAAGACAACTATGCCTTTGTCATCTCGCCGTAGATCCAGTCGTAAGTTTTCTTCATACCATCGCACAGGAGCGTGGAGGGTTCCCAGCCGTAGATTTTTTTGATGAGGGTGTTATCGCTGTTTCGTCCGTTGACTCCTTTTGGTGCATCGAGTTTGTAACGGCGTTCAAGTTTGATTCCGGCAATTTCTTCGACGATATCCACGAGTTGATTGATGGAAACAAGCTCGCTGCTGCCCAAGTTGATCGGCTCTGCAAAGTCGTTATCCATGATCATGCGGGTTCCGTAAACACAATCGTCGATGTATTGAAAACTACGGGTCTGGTGCCCATCTCCCCAGATTTCGATTTCGTGTTTTCCGGAGAGCTTTGCTTCGATGACTTTTCGGCAAATTGCGGCCGGTGCTTTCTCGCGCCCTCCATCGTAAGTTCCGAGTGGACCGTAAACATTATGATAACGTGCAACGCGTGTAGCCAGGCCGAAATCCTCGCTGAAATGGCGGCACATGCGCTCACTGAATAATTTTTCCCAGCCGTAACCATCCTCGGGCATGCCGGGATAAGCATCTTCCTCTTTCAGTGCAGTCACATTTGGATCGCGCTGTTTTTCGGCGTTATAAACACAGGCGGAAGAAGAGTAGAAAAAGCGCCGGAGACCTGCATCACGAGACGCGACGAGGAGATGAGTGTTGATCAGGACACTGAGCATGCAGGCTGCTTTATTCAGTTCGATGAATCCCATCCCTCCCATGTCGGCCGCAAGGTTGTAAATCTGCGCTGCCCCGGCACAGGCTTGTCGACAGGGATCGAGATATTGTAAATCAAGTTCCAGATTTTCAACATCGTCAAAGACCTGATACCATTCGGAGAAAGGTTTGCAATCAACAGAGCGAAGCCGCGTGTAGCCATCTTTTCTAAGCGCATCAATAAGATGACCTCCAATAAATCCTCCACCACCTGCTACGACAATAAGTTGATCTTTCATAAATAAATCTTGTGATTTTCGTCTGCCTGAGAAGGGCGAATCCTACGCAAAGCCAAATTATTTTCAAGGCGATTCCACTTCACTCAAAAACTTTTTGGCAGTAGTTTTTTTCTCAGGCCCAGCAGTTGGAGGGCAATCAAAAATAAAAATTTGGGGTTATTGATAAAGTAGCGTTTCCAAAGACGCTTCGGCTCCTGGGTCACGCGGTAAAACCACTCCAACCCTGCACGCTGCATCCAGCGTGGTGCCTGACTAACTTTTCCCGTATGAAAATCAAAAGCTGCACCGACTCCGACAAAAATTGCCGGTGCCCCTTGTGAGACATACTCTGCCATGAAACGCTCCTGCTTCGGAGTGCTCAACCCAACCCAAACAATTTGTGGCCTGCTTTCTTCCCACTGCGTCAGCAAATCCTTTTTTTCCGTTTCATTAAGCGGACGAAAAGGCGGTGTATAAGTCCCGACAATATTAACTCCCGGGCAACGTTTCTCAAAAGCGGACTTTAATTCCTGAGCCACTCCATCTGCTCCACCGTAAAAAAAATGTTGCAGCTTCCCGTCTCGCGTGGCCTGCATGATTTCCAGCATGAGGTCTGGTCCGTAAACTCTGTCCATTTTGCGATATCCGTATAGCCATCCCAGCCAGGACATCGGCATCCCGTCAGGTGTTACTAAAAAAGCATCGTTGTGAATCGCTCGCAGTTTTTCACAATCCTGAGATTCCATAACGCCATGAACACCCGTTACCGTGACGTAGCCACGATCATTATTTTGAGCAGCGTTTATAATGAGCTCCACAGCCTCCTCCATACAAATGGCACTGACTCCAACGCCTAAAACATTAACTCGTTTGGGTCGTGGTAAATTCATGCAGATACAAGACAGATATAAAAAATTTTCGAATACCAAGTTTTAATTTTTTTAAGTCCGCGCATAAAAAGTATTGAGTAAAAACAGAAAATATATTGTTTTGATCCTTACGAAATCGCTGAGGACTCGTTCGCCTTAACGGCCTGCGTTTGTCAAGGATTTCATCGATGTTTTAAAAACCCCGGAATGTAAACTTCACAAAGTAAGTTAAAAACATAAATAAAAAGATTGACCACCTTCAGGTCGATACTTATTCACAATTTCAAAGAGTTATTCACAAGCTATTCACAAGTTTCCTGCACCAGCAGAATGAAAGGAGGGGAAAAATTTATGCCAGCAAAAAAAGCTAAAAAACCAGCAGCTAAAAAAGCAGCACCTAAGAAAAAAGCAGCCGCCAAAAGGCCAGCTAAAAAGGCCGCTGCAAAGAAACCGGCTAAGAAAGCTGTTGCCAAAAAAGCAGCACCTAAGAAAAAGGCTGCACCTAAGAAAAAAGCAGCTGCCAAAAAGCCAGCCAAAAAGAAATAACCTGTTTTCTGGTTACATTCAATCGGAGGGGAAAAGAGCGATCTGTTCTCCTCCGATTTTTTTTGTCCGTATATGGATTGGGAGAATTCTGCTCGGACCAAAGATAAATTTATCGTTTTGTTTTCACAGCTTCGTTGGGATTGGAGTTTCGTATGCCACGTTTTCTGAAATCAGATTCCGAATTGAATCATTCGCGGGTGAGGCGCAGGCTGCTCGCCTGGTTCCGTGAAAACGGGCGCGATTTGCCGTGGCGACGTCCGGAATTTTCGAATGAC
>JBKEBM010000033.1:0-17342 GCA_047973165.1 Chthoniobacterales bacterium | reverse complement strand
AGGATTCACAAGGTAAAATTCACTACGGCGAGGAACGCGGCCAAGGCACATATCATCGTATGGAGGGCGAACTCTACTCCGGCCTGAAAACAACCGATGAGGCGGCAGATGTCCAAAAACTTCTGGCACCGCTGCAACCCACATCCATTCTTTGTATCGGGCTCAACTACCGCTTCCACGCCGAAGAATCCGGAGCTAAAGTTCCGGAACTCCCGGTGCTTTTTGTCAAAGGAATCAACACCCTGCAAAACCCAGGTGACCCCATCGAGATACCTACGCAAATGGCCAGCAACGAAGTGGATTACGAATGCGAACTTGCTGTCGTCATCGGAAAAGCCTGCAAAAATGTCTCCCGCGAAAAGGCTCTCGATTACGTTCTCGGCTTCACCTGTGCCAATGACGTCAGCGCACGCGACTGGCAGATTGCTAAAGGCGGTGGCCAATGGTGCCGGGGGAAATTCTTTGATACCTTTGCCCCGCTCGGCCCCTGCATCACTACGACCGACGAAGTTGGCGACCCGAATAATCTGAAAATAAAAACCATCCTCAATGGCAAAACCGTTCAGGACTGGAATACAAACGACATGATTTTCGATATTCCGGCTATCATTGAATTTCTGAGCGGAAGCACGACTCTGCTGCCGGGAACCGTTATCCTGACCGGGACACCTCACGGCGTTGGCATGGCTGCAAAACCTCCCGTCTGGCTGAAAGCCGGCGACGAAGTCACAATCGAAATCGAAAAAATCGGTCGCCTGACAAATCCCGTGATCAACGAGCCGAGCTAAAAATTCTTTGCAACTTCCGACGCACCGCTTTAGTCCGGATTCCTCGATTTGGAGAGTGACCTCCGAGTTGGTGATTTTGCTTGGCGGCCCCCTGGCGGCGGTGTTGCAGGCGGCGCATCCGGAGGTTGCTGTCGCCGTTACCCATCACAGCAGATTTAAGACAGACCCCACCGGGCGACTTCACCGGACCCTGGAGGCAGTCTATACACTTGTTTTCGGAACAAAAGAGGATGCGGAGAAAATGGTGGCCGACATCGGCGAACTGCACCGGCCCGTGCACGGCAAAGACCCGATTCCTTACAACGCCTTCTCCCAGGACGCGCTAATGTGGGTTACGGCGACCCTGATTATTTCGGCCTTCGATTCCTACGAGCGTTTTTGTCAGCCACTGACCGAAGCAGGCAAGACGGAGCACTACAAAGACATGCACCGCTTCGGTGAATGCTTCGGTCTGAAGGCCGACTACGGCCCTCAGGACTGGCGCAGCTTCCGGGAATACTTTGTCGATATGCTGCGCGGGGATTATCTCGGCAGTCGACCCGAGTGCGCGGAGGTTGCAAAGTATATTTTAAAAAATCCGAAAACCCCGCTTCACAATCAGTTGAATTTTCTGGCGACGGAAAATATTCCTGAACCCCTGCTTAGTCGCATGAAGCTCCACCGCTCACCCCTGGGTGCATTCAAAATCAAAACCCTTGAATGCATCCTGCCAGGCCTGATTCCGCTTCTGCCAGGCATCCTGCGTCACCCACGCCAGTATCTTGCAGCGGAGCGACGGCTGAAAAAATGGCGTCAGTGAAAGTACACCCAGGCCCATAGCCAGTAGTGCCAACATAGAAAGGGGAAGGAGAAAGATTCTCCGCAACGCGATACTTGATAATTTTAAGACTGGCTCTCAACCCTCTCTTGCAAAATGGGTCTCTGAAATCCAGGATATGCCGGATATGCAAAAAAATCTTTCTTCCGACCTGACTCGCTCACTTGAGTTGGCGAGCGAGATTTTACATGCCCATGCTCCGGTGATGATTGCTTATTCGGGCGGTGTGGACAGCAGTGTTCTCCTTGCGCTGACTCATCGCTGCCTGGGGGAAAAAGCTCTCGGAGTCATAGCGGATTCGCCCAGTCTGCCTCGCCAGGCTCTGCGCGAGGCTCTTGCTCAGGCTGAGCGTATCGGAGCCAGGGTTGAAATTCTTAACACGCAGGAAATGCAAAATTCGGACTACGCGGCCAATCCGATCAACCGCTGTTACTTTTGCAAGGCAGAGCTTTTTCAGTCAATGGATGCTCTGGCACGCAGTCGTGAATTTTCGGCGATTGCTTATGGAGAAAATGCGGACGATCCGGCAGCGACCCGTCCGGGTGCTGTTGCCGCGAGGGAATTCTCAGTCCTCGCACCGCTCAAAAGTGCAGGTATTGGAAAAGCGGCTGTTCGCGAACTTGCGCAGCAGTGGAATCTTTCTTCTGCCGAATTGCCGGCGGCACCCTGCCTGAGTTCGCGTATTCCTTACGGAACACCGGTCACTTCGGAGGCTCTTACACTCATTGAAAAAGCCGAAGAGAGCCTGAAAAATTTCGGGTTTCGTATTCTGCGGGTTCGTTACAAATTACTCGTCGATCCTGCTAATAAAATCTCGCAGCAGCACGGAGCAAACGTTCAGGTTGCTCCGGCTGAACTACCGTATGCGCAGGCCCGGCAATCACAAATCATCGCCTGCCTTCGATCCCTCGGTTTTTCTGAAGTTGAGATCGACCCGCTGGGCTATCAGGGCTCGCTTGCCTGACGGTTAAAAACAGGCTCTGATTAATGAGCAGTTCCACCATACCCGATGCTTTTGTCCGGCGTCTTCACGCTCATAATTTTCGCGTAATTTTTTTCGCTCTGTTCTACCTTCTGGCCACCATCTTCATTTGGTTTGCAATCTACTTTGCGATTAAATTTCTCTTCATCGCTTTTTATTCGGTGACCGATGGGGTGGAGGCTGCGTTGCCTTCATGGTTTCGTTGGGTTTTTCCGGCGGTTGCTTTTTCAATAACCATCTTCAGCATCATCGTCCGGATGATTTATCGCTATCCGCGTCTCCGGGATCGTCCCATTCTCGGCCTTCACGTTTTATGGGAATTATTTCTCCTTCCAGCCACTCTCACTTTTGGAATAAGTGACAGCCTTCACGCCTGGCAGCCGCTTTCCAAGCCACTCATTCGACAGGCCTGGCAGATTCTAAACGAAATTTACCGGAATGGAAAAATTTACCAAAGCATGATTTCGGGAATGGGTGGCAGTCCTGCGAGTATCCAGGCGGCTTGTCTTTTGCTGCAGTTTGCGGGGCTTATCAGCCTGCATCATGGTGAAGAAGACTGGTTCTATCTGATTCCAGTTTCAGAAAAAGACTTCCTCCAATCTCTTTTACCTGACATAACGCCGCCACCGTGAGCACTTCGGAAAAAAAACTCACCATCAACGAAATCTATCATTCCATTCAGGGCGAAAGCACCTGGGCAGGCCTTCCCTGTGTCTTTGTGCGTCTCACTTTTTGTGATCTTCGCTGCAGCTACTGCGATACTGAATACGCCTTTTACAAGGGTGAAAAAATGCTCCTCAAAGACATTATCGAAAAAGTTCTCTCTTTCGATTGTCCGCTTGTTGAGATCACGGGCGGTGAACCTCTCCTGCAAAAAAATGTCCTCCCTCTCATGACGGCTCTCTGCGATCAGGGTCGGACTGTCCTTATCGAAACCAGTGGTGCCCACGATATCTCCGGCATCGATTCGAGAGTCCATCGCATCATGGACCTGAAGACGCCCTCCAGCGGAGAATCCCTGCGAAATCTTTTCTCAAACATCTCCCACCTCACAACACGCGACGAAGTCAAATTTGTAATCGGCAGTCGGGAAGATTACGAGTGGACTCGCGAACAAATACAACTTCACCAAATCGACAGCAAAGTCCGCGCCATCCTGCTAAGCCCGATTTTTGGAAAAATTGACCCACGCCATATTGTCAACTGGATGTTAGAAGATAAGCTGCCCGCACGTTTTCAGCTTCAAATGCACAAATTTATCTGGGAACCCACCAAACAAGGCGTTTAAAAAACTCAACTCATCAATATCATGTTCCGAATCACAAAAGACTTTCGCTTCGAATCCGCACAGACACTCCCTACCGTTCCGGAAGGTCATAAATGCAGACAGCTCCACGGCCACAGCTTCAAAGCCGAGATCAGCATCCAGGGAGAAGCCGACCCAAAAACGGCCTGGGTTTACGATCACTCCAAAATCAGTGAGGCCATGCAGCCCTTACTCGATCAGCTCGACCACGCCTACCTCAACGAGCTCCCCGGCCTGGAAAATCCGACGATTGAAAACATGTGCGTATGGCTCTGGGAAAATCTGGAGAAAAAATTACCCGGCCTTTACAAAATCGTATTGCACGAAACCCCTCGTGCACGCTGCACCTACTACGGCCCGCAGGCGAAGTAATCCGATTTAGTAATCCAAATTTGCGTATTAACTTGTCTCACTAAATCGTATAACAAGTTCCCCCCCGGTAGGGTCGTTTGATAAAACGATCGCGGGATGAAGATGTAGTCACACGAGGCGGTCGTTTTATCAAAACGACCCTGCCAAATTTATTCCAAATCGACTGAAAAATCAGTCCGCTTTCTGATCCGGGAAATAAGTCGGAGCTTTGCCGTCGTCACCGTGGGACTGCGAGGCGTGTTTTTCGCTCTTGTCGGCTGAATGATGGTCGCCTTCTGAACTGTGATCGCCGTGGCCGCCTTTCCCGTGAGCATCTTCAATGACTGTTTCCGAGGCCGGAAAACGCTGACAAGAGGTCGTGGAAAGAGTCATTGCCGCAAGCACAGCAAGAAGAAAAGTGAGGCTGAGAATCTGCTTCATAATCAAAGGTGTAAATCGAATTTAAAAATTAAAATTACGAGAAAGAAAATTTATTTTACTCAACAATTTGCAGGTCTGCTTTTATCCCGCGCTTTGCAGCTGCGGCGGACAAAAGACTGCGCAAAGCATTGATCGTATGCCCGGCTCGCCCGATGACACGGCCCAGATCGCTTTTTCTCATTGCGAGGCGAAAAACAATCCGGTCCCCGTCTTCCGCCGAAGTAATAATAACCTCGTCGGGATATTCGACGAGGTTGTTAATTACAAATCGGAGAAATTCTTCCACGGGGTTTAAGCCGTCGCAGTTTCTTTTTTGCGAGCTTTATTGATGATGCTGTTGACGGTCTGTGAGGGCTGTGCACCAACTCCTACCCAGTATTCCGCCCGATCCAGTTTCAGGGAAAAATTTTCTCCCTCGACCTTCGGATCGTAAGTGCCAATGATCTCAATGAATTTGCCGTCCCGCGGACTCCGTTTATCGGCGACCACGATTTTATAGTAGGGGTTGTTTCTGGCCCCTTCACGTTTTAATCGAATTGCTACTGCCATAAAATAAGTTATGTTGTTTTGTTTTTACTAAGTCAAAGCCCTTTGAGTCCTTTCAGACCTTTGAGACTCTCCGGTCCCATGCCGCCCCCCTTTGCGAAGTTTGGCATGAGCTTTTTCATTTTTCCCATCTTCTTCATCATTTTTTTCATCTGACTAAACTTCAGAAGAAGATTGTTCACCTCGCTGACGGAAGTTCCGCTGCCGCGAGCGACACGCTGGCGACGACGAGCATTTAAAATTGCAGGCCGCGCACGTTCCTCTCGCGTCATGGAGAGAACGATAGCCTCTACACGTTTTAGTTGCTTCTCGTCAATCGAAGAATCTTTGAGCTTATCCATCCCAGGGATCATGCCAAGCACATTTTCAAGCGGACCCATGCGACGAAGCAGTTTAAACTGCTGAAGAAAGTCCTCCAGGTCGAAGCTTGCCGTGCGCAGTTTTCTCTCCATTCGCGCGGCATCTTCCTCGGTAATTGCATCAGCAGCTTTCTCCACCAGGGAAACGACATCTCCCATTCCCAGGATGCGCCCGGCTACACGATCGGGATGGAAAACCTCAAATTGCTCCAGCTTCTCACCGACGCCGGCAAACTTTATCGGCTGCTTTGTGACTTCGCGCAGGGACAATGCAGCACCGCCTCGTGCATCACCATCGAGTTTTGTCAAAACAACTCCGCTAATGCCAAGCGCACCGTGAAAATGCTCGGCCACGCTCACGGCCTGTTGTCCGGTCGCCGCATCGCAGGTCAGTAAAATCTCATCGGGCGTGAGAAAATCGCGGAGCCGCACCAGCTCCTGCACCAGAGGTTCGTCGATTTCCTGGCGTCCCGCCGTATCATAAATCTCCGTATCGAAACCATTCTCTTCCGCCCAGGCACGGGCCTGCTTGGCAACGGTGAGAACATTTTTTTCGTCCTTATCCGGAGTAAAAACGGGGATGTCTGTCTGGCGCCCCAGGGTGGCGAGTTGATCAATCGCAGCAGGGCGCACAAGGTCGCAGGCGATGAGGCCAGGCTTGCGTCCCAGGGATTTTAAATGCAGTGCGAGCTTTGCTGAACTGGTTGTCTTACCCGCACCATTGAGCCCCACCATCAGAATTTTTGCATGCTTTGGCAGTTCGAAATGCTCGGAGTCCCCACCCAGGAGTGCCACGAGTTCGTCCTGAAAAATTTTTATAATTTGCTGACCCGGCGTGACACTGCGCAGGACTTCCTCTCCGAGTGCCTTGTCTTTTACCCGTGCAATAAAGTCCTTAGCGACCTGGTAATGTACATCGGCTTCGAGGAGTGCCAGGCGCACCTCTCGCAAGGCAGCAGTCACATTGGTCTCGCTGATTTTTCCGTGTCCTCGTAAATCCTTGAACACATCCTGCAGCTTGTCTGAAAGACGTGAAAACATAAGAACGGAACCCTACACAAGCCGCCCGAATTGACCAGCCCGATATACCAAAACCTTTTCTATTTCGCCAAATCCGGGCGTCTTTCCCTGGTCAGTTCAGCGGCTTTTTGCTGTCGCCACTGCTCAATCGCAGCATGGTTTCCCGAAAGCAAAACTTCGGGAACTTTCCACCCCATAAACTCAGCGGGTCGTGTGTAGTGCGGATAATCCAGCTCTCCTGTCGAAAAAGAATCCCGGTTTGCTGATTCGGAATCTCCAAGTACGCCCGGAATCAGCCGCACGACGGTATCGATGACAACCAGCGCGGGCAGGACGCCGTTTGTGAGCACGTAGTCTCCAATCGAAATTTGCTCATCGACGAGATGTTTGACCACGCGCTCGTCCACTCCCTCATAGTGTCCGCAAAGAAAAATCAGGTGCTGTTCTTCGGCGAGTTGCTCCGCTTGTTTTTGAACGAAGGGTTGTCCCTGTGGCGAGAGATAAATAACACGGCTCTCCGGACCGCGCAGACTTTTCAGTGCCTCGTAAATCGGCTCGATTTTTAAAACCATACCCGGCCCGCCGCCGTAGGGAGGCTCATCGGTGACCCGGTGCTTATCCTGTGCCCAGTCGCGAATGTTGTGGACTTTTATTTCGACCTTTTCCAGCTTCTGCGCACGTCGCATCATACTTTCAGTGAGAGGTCCTTCACACATCTCCGGAAACAAAGTCAGCACATCAATCCGCATCGCTCCAGGCTAGTGAGCAATCACTTCAAAAATCAATACTGTTTAATAGTCTTTTACCGGGAATCGATTTTTATAGAATTGCCTGCCATGTCTTCTTCGGATCAAAGAAAATCAGGTTTTAATAAGTCTGCGGCGGAGCTCGACCAGCAGTTTGGCTGGCATCCTTTTACTCAAATGCGTGACTGGTGCGATCCAGCTTACTCGCCGCTGATGCTGGAGTCGGGTAGGGGAGCCATTTTGTGTGATGTCCAGGGGCGGGAGTATATCGATGGCAATTCCTCGATCTGGACAAATCTCCACGGGCATGCACATCCGAAAATCAACGCAGCCATTACCGCACAGCTTGAGCGAGTCGCCCATGTTTCCTACCTGGGGTCCGGGCATCCCGGTGCCTCGGAGCTTGCCGGGCGGCTGGTAGATTTTTTTGAACCGGAGACTCTCGAACGCGTCTTTTTTTCGGACGACGGATCGACGGCAGTCGAAGTCGCACTGAAAATGGCAGCACAATACTGGCAGCAAAATGCTGCTCCGGATCGCAACTATTTTGTCGCTTTTGATAATGCTTACCACGGAGATACTTTCGGTGCTTCAAGTCTTGGTGGCATCCCGACTTTTCATGAGCGTTTTAAAAAATTTCACTTTCCGGTTTTGCGGGTTCGTTCGCTGGAGGAATGTGCGGCTCTTCCGGAACTGGCTGCCGGGCGTGTGGCCGGTGTCATTATTGAGCCGATGGTTCAGGCCGTTGCAGGCATTCGGCTGTGGCCGGAGGGTATGCTCTCAAAACTGCGCGACCTGTGCAGCCAGCACGATACTTTTTTAATCCTCGATGAAATCATGACGGGCTTTGGCCGAACGGGAAAAATGTTTGCTTGTCAGCATGAAGACGTGACACCCGATTTTCTTTGCCTGGCTAAGGGGCTGACCGGCGGCTACCTGCCGCTTGCTGCGACCCTGACGACGCGCCGTGTCTTTGAGGGGTTCCTGGGCTCTTACGAGGAACTCCGGAGCTTTTTTTACGGCCACAGTTACACCGCGAACGCCCTGGGGTGTGCTGCTGCACTTGCCAGCCTGGATATTTTTGAAAAAGAAAAAACACTCGAAAATCTACAGCCGAAAATTGCGCACCTGAAGCAGGGGCTGGCGGGCCTGGCTGAACATCCGCATGTGGGAGAGATTCGTCAAATCGGTTTCATCGCCGGAATCGATGTCGTAAAGAAAAAAGCCGATGAGACAGGCACACAGCAATTTTATCCCTGGCAGCAACAAGTGGGTGCAAAGGTATGTGAGGCCGCAAAAAAATATGGCCTTCTGACTCGACCCATTCGTGACACTATCGTGCTGATACCGCCTTATTGCAGTAGTTTGGAGCAGATCGACCAGTGCCTGGATGCTTTGAAAAAGGCACTTGATGAAGTGTGTGATTAAGGCTCGGGATTGACTTTTATAAACTCTTTAAACCAATGGCCAGAGGGTTCCGGAATAAGGTCTTTGGATTTTTTATCCATGCGGGTGAGTCCGAAATTTGCACCGTAGCCCTCGGCCCATTCGTAGTTGTCGATGAGTGTCCAGGGCATATATCCGCGGACATCGACACCGTCGTTCATGGCGCGGCGCATCTGGTTGATGTGTTCACGAAAGTAGCGAATTTTCTTTTGCTCGCTTTGGGTGCCAATTCCGTTTTCGGTGATGACGATGGGTTTATCGTAGCGTTTGGAAACGTCCATGAGGACTTCATAAAGTCCCTCGGGAATAATCTCCCAGCCGTTTTGCGTGTAGTTTGAGGAGACCTCTCCCTGTGGACGAACGATAAAGCGCAGTGCCGAGGCATCCTGAGAATAATAATAATTTACTCCGATGACATCCATGTAATCAACGACCTGATCGAGGTGATCAAAGTTCTGATGCATCATCATATTATAAACAAAGCCCGTTGGGTCCTGCAGGTAATTGCGGTTCCATTTAGGAATAGAATAAATTCCCATGACGATAGCGTCGGAGCGTTTTTCGCGAATGATCCTGGAGGCTTCGCGAAACATTCGCACGCAAACGGCGGTTGCTTTTTTCAAAGAGCCTGGGGTGAGGAGAAGGGCCGGAGGCCAGTGCCCGGCAAAGTATCCGAGATAAAGGTCGCCGTTGGGTTCATTTTGCGGAACGTAAATTTGAACGTAGGGTGCAAGCGCGGTTACCATTTTTGCAACAAATACGGCCCAGTGTTTTTCAACATCAGGATGCAAAAAATTTGAGCGATTTTTCTTTTTTCCGTCGTAAAGCCAGCCGGGGAAAGTGAAGTGCCAGAGCGTGACGATGGGAGTGATACCGCGGGCTCGCAGTTTTTTTGCCATATCGACGTATTGCTGAATGGCTTCTTCGTTAAATTCGTTTGGGCGGGGTTCGACGCGTCCCCATTCGATGCCGAAGCGGTAATGAGTAACGCCGATGTCTTTCAGAGTCCGAAGGTCGCGATTAAAAAGCGTCCAGGAAAAAGTGGCATCTTCTCCGCGTGGAGGGATGACTCCTTCCTCAGCAAATTCGTCCCAGTCTGTTTTGAAGTATTTGGATGAGCCGGGTTTTTCTCCGCGATCTTCATTTTGGAAGCTTGAGGTAGAGGTTCCCCACCAGAATTTTCCGGTATCAATGCTGTGAGAGTTTTTCTTTTCAATGGAAGCACGACTTACCTGGGCCGTCTTGTCTTTATGATAGGGCTTGGGCGGAAGGACGCAGGACGGGAGACAGATGCCCAGGAGGAGTGCGAGCAGTGCGGTTGATGGGATTCGAGTCGAAGTGAGCATTTTGGGGATTGAGTTGGTGGTGTGAAATTGACTAAGGTTAATTAAGAATCGAATCACTTCAATGCGGAAATACGTTATGAAACTTGCTTATATACTGTTGGTCTCCGGAAGTTTTGCAGGACTCCTGGGACCTGTTTTGTCGCTGTCGGCTGCGGAAATTGATTTTCGGACGATGGACAGGATTGTCTTAAAAAATGGCCAGAAAATCAACGGGCTGATCGTCTCCAATACGGCTAAAGACGTTACTTTGCAGCAATATAATAAGGAGGTTACCTATCCAAAATCTGAAATTGCACGCATCGATGATCTCCCAAATGAGGAATACATGACGGCAGCCAGGCATGGCGAACTGCCCTCCTGGCAGGTTATAGTAAATGACCTTCGGACGATGGATAACGTTAAAACTCTGGTGCAGATTCCTTCTGTGCGAGTGGACAACGGCGTTTTTAAAAATGTTCCGTATATGTCGTTTCGTATTAATAAGAATGTTGAGATCAATATTTACGGTGATCCAAAGAATCCGGCTGGGATTGAGATGGGGGTTTACGGATTGCGGCCAGGTAAGGCTTTACGAAAAGTTTTGCGAAGTTACCTCGCAGGTTTTTTGACAACACGCGAGGAGGTTGCAGCTCTTTACAGTATCGGATTAAAAAAAGGGAAAAAGCAGGCGGGGGATTTGATGTTTGAAGTAACGCCCCGGACGGCGCCGGATGCTTATGGTGCCTGGTGGTTGTCCATTTATAATAAAAAACATCTGGCTGATGTGTCACTTTCAGATGCGGAATATGACAGGCTGACCGTGCCTGCGGAAGAGTTGCTGACACGGAGGGGGCGTGTTCGTCCCGGTTCCTGGACTCCGGAGGAGGTTGGAAATTGCTCGCGATCGGAGGCACTTGAAAGAGATTCTCAGGTGATTCTAAGAGGTTTTTATCGTGATAAAAACGGGGTTTTTCGCCTGCTGGGAGATATAAACGAGCCAGCGGAGGGTTAAGCCGACGCGGTAAATTCGCTTTCAGCTTTGCTCTCGCTGGGTTGTCGAATTTCTTCTGAAAATTGCATTTCGTGGAGTCGGCGGTAGGTGCCGTCGAGACGAGAAAGGAGTTCTTCGTGGCGGCCCTGCTCGACGACACGCCCCTCGTCGATGACGTAGATGCGATCAGCTTTTCGTATCGTGGAGAGTCGATGAGCGATGATGAAGGCGGTGCGGCCCTCAAGTAATTTTTCCAGAGCCTGCTGGATTAGCCATTCGCTTTCGGAGTCGAGTGAGCTGGTAGCCTCGTCGAGAATCAGAATGGACGGACTTTTCAGAAAAGCCCGGGCCAGGGCAATTCGTTGCCGCTGGCCGCCGCTGAGTTTGACCCCGCGGTCTCCGACACGGGTCGCGTAACCCTCGGGAAATTTGCTGATAAATTCGTCGCAGGCTGCCAGGCGGGAGGCTTTTAAAATTTCTTCTTTTGAGGCGTCGGGGCGACCGTAGAGGATATTCTCTTCAATGCTGCCGCCGAACAGTAAAACCTCCTGGGGAACGATTGCGATGTTGCTGCGCAGATCGGTGAGAGAAAGTTTGCTGGCCGGAATATTATCAAAACGAATTTGTCCGGTCTCAGGTTCGTAAAAACGCGGCAGAAGCGAGACGATGGTTGTTTTTCCCGCACCGCTGGCACCGACCAGAGCAATTTTTTCTCCGGGTTCGGCATGGAGAGAGACGGACTTCAGGACACTAAGTTCCGGGCGCGATGGATAACGAAAAGAAACTTCGTCGAAGGCAACATGTCCGGTGAGGCGTTTGAGAGTAGCTGTTTTGCCGGGTTGGGTAGCTTTTATTTCCACGGGTTCACTGAAGAGTTCCCGGACTCGCTCGGTGGCACCGAGCATTTTTTGGACCTGGCCATAGACCTCGGCGAAGGATGCGACTGAGCCTCCAATGAAAGTTGTGTAGAGAATGAAGCGTGTGAGTTCACCAAAAGTAAGCTCGTTATTTTGAACCAGAAAAGCACCATACCAGAAAACGAGAACGATGGAGCCGAAAATTCCAAAAATGATAAAGGAAATCATGAGAGCTCTGAGGCGAGCTGCAAGGATGACTTGTTTTAAAAAATTTTCCAGTTTAGCGGAGTAGCGGTTTAATTCGAAAAACTCATTTCCATAGGCTTTTACCTCGGCGATTCCCTGGAGAGACTCTTCGATGATGGTGCTGCCCTCGGCGAGATTGTCCTGAGCGATGCGGGCGTATTTACGAATGAAGCGTCCAAATAAAATAGCCACAAAAACAAAAACCGGAAAGGTGCATACCATGAGCCCTGCAAGCTTTGGGGAGGTGATGATAACGAGTATCAGTCCGCCGGTTAAGAGCAGGAGCTGGCGAAGAAACTGTTGAATGGTAACCGTGATGGTGTCCTGAATGAGCGTGAGGTCATTGCTCAGACGACTGGATAATTCGCCGACACGTCGTTTGCTAAAAAAATTCATGGGTTGCCCCAGGAGGTGAGCAAAGGACTCGCGTCGAAGGTCAACCAGGGCACTTTCTCCACAGCGATAAAAACCGTAACTCGCAAAGAATGAGAAGACGGCTTTTATCCCAAGGACTGCCAGGAGGATAACAGCAACGGCATTTATATTGTGAGTCCAGTGGGCAACGACGTCTTCTTTTAATATTGCTGCATCAAGGAGCAGTCCGGCCAGGTAAGGAAAGGCAAGCCCCAGAAGGGTGGAAACAATGAGAGCCAAAAATGCAATTACGACACTAACGCGATAGGGGCGCAGGTAGTGTGATATCTGACGAACAGCAACCCGGGATTGCTGGACTTTCGATTTGTCGGTATCGGTTCGAAGATTCGATTTGGATGAGTGGGTCGCTTTGGATGACACTTTCGGTTGGAAATAAGATTGGAATTCGGGAGATCGCTGAAAGATCAGAAAAGCTGCCAATCCTTTTTATTTTTGTGAAGATATTTTAACAGCGATAATGCCCTGGCCCAGGAGATTTTTTTAACCCATACGGTTTACCGGGATAAATTTATGGGCGTATCCGGAAAGCTGCTTTTCGGCAGAGAGGCCGGACAAAATTTTGGAGACAAGGCGAAAAGATAGCTGCTGGTCTTGTCCCAACGGGCATCTTTTCAAGGCCGTCTCCAGGATTTTGAATAACTCTGTGCTGCAAATGAGGTTTTCGGATGTGCCCTTATATAAAAAAAGCCCGCTTCCATGAGCACGGAAAGCGGGCTGTAAATCTAAACGCTGAAGCGCCTCGGGAGGAATTATTTCCTGTCTTTTTTAAGCAGAGGCAGGCCGGTGCGTTCGTTTTCGGAAACAATATAGCCATCGGGAAGACTGTCGATAGCTCCATCGCCTGGCTTACCAGCAAAATAATAAAGCGTTACCTGACGGCCGCCTTTTAAATCCTGCAAACGCTTGTGAAGGAAATATGTTTTTCCGGACTTTTTACTTTGAACACTAAATGCCATTTTTTTACTCCTTTAGGGGGTTGATGTTTGATGTGTGGGTTAACGAGCCCTACTAGAATCAGAAAAACTGATTTAAACCAAGCCCGCTTTTTTTAAAGTTTTATACGCACCGTTTTTATTGATGGTTTTAATGGCGCGTGCCGTCAGCTTTACACGCACAAATTTCCCAAGCTCAGGAACCCAGATGCGCTTATTTTTAAGGTTCGGAGAAAATTCACGAGGGACGACTTTGGTAACGTGCATGCCAATCCCTCCTTTTTTCTTGGCTAAACCACGACGATGAATAACCGACCCTTTGTGAGGTCTGGCTCCGGTAATGCTGCAAACTCTGGACATAACTATTAACAGGTAAAATGATGAAATGAGATTAAGCGGAAACTCTCTTTAGTAAGTCCCCAGCTTTCTCCGTGCGGGCAAAAAACCCTGAAGAGTGAGACATGCTAGGCTTGTTGAGTGTGCCGTCAAGCCATTTTCTGAAATCTTTCTGATCTTCGAATCCGTTTTGAGCGGCTGTGACTATATTAAATACCCCCCGAAACTGCTTTTTGTTTCGCGATCAGTTCTTCAATCCCGGCGCGTCCGAACTCAAGCATTTTCGAAAGCTGCTCCGAGGAAAAAGTCGCTTCCTCTCCGGATGCCTGGATTTCCACAAATTCGCCTGCGCCGGTCATAACGAGGTTCAGGTCCACCTCAGCATCCCGATCCTCCACATACTCCAGGTCCAGAAATACCTCGCTGCCCACAACCCCCACGCTGACTGCTGCCAGGTAGTCCTTTAGCGGACTGGCGGTTAGTTTTTTTTCCTCGATCAGCTTTTGTGCCGCCAGTTCTACTGCAATGCAGGCACCGGTGATCGAAGCGGTCCTCGTTCCTCCGTCTGCCTGCAGTACGTCGCAATCCACCCACAAAGTTCGCGGCCCAAGAGCCTCCAGATCAACCACGGCTCGAAGTGAACGCCCAATCAACCTCTGAATCTCCGTCCCACGCCCGTCCATTTTTCCACGCGAAATATCCCGCGCCTTTCGCGAAAGCGTGGAATACGGCAGCATCGAATACTCCGCAGTCAGCCAGCCTCCCGATACCTTTTGATCCTTCATCCAGCGCGGAACCCCATCCTCGATATTCGCTGCACAAATGACCCGCGTATTTCCAAAGCCTATCAAAACAGACCCTCCCGCATGGGGTGCTATCCCGGTTTCGATACTTATTGTCCGGAGTTGATTCGGAAGCCGACCGTCAGTTCTCATCGTCATAAGCCTGAACCCTGCCCGTCCGCTCTCGTGACTTCAAGCAGGAATTGCAGACACTTTTTTTGGTGCAGAAAAAAAATTGCGGATTCCGCTTGAAATTCCCCGCAGACAAAACCAAAGTGCGCATCTCATCGACCCAATCAAAGCTCGGGTGGTGAAATGGCAGACACGTACGCTTGAGGGGCGTATGCCGCAAGGCGTGGGGGTTCGAGTCCCCCCCCGAGCACTTTTTCTGATTCGGTTCTCCCTGCTTCGCGTGTGAAAGCTGGGTTAGATTTGATTTTTTCCCCGGCTTTGCTTTTTTTCACTGGAAGTGAATGGCCGATCCCGCCTACCAATGGCTTGTGGAAAAGAACAGCACTCCGGAAAGTGATAATAATAAACAATCCCCCCTTACACTGGCATCGGAGGATAGCTTTGAAGTTCGAAGTTACTTTGTCCGTGGTCGAAACGCTTTGGTCACGCGGGCTGACTTTAGTGATCTCTACGTGAATCACTACTTACACCTCTCGGATACTGGTCAACGCTTTTCCGAAACACCTGACAAATTTTTAAAGGAAGCCCTGGCGGCGGTTACGCTTTATGCAGCGGCTCGCCCACATGATGAGTGTTACGCCTGGACAATTCATTTCGAATCTCCGCTGCTGAATCTTTTTGTGAATGCCGATAATACGCAGGGGCGTGTGACCGGAACAGCCTTCGATACGGATGTGCGTTCAATGGGGAAAAACCTTTTTTATTCAGACTTTGTTCGCCCGCATAAAGCACCCCGGCGCAGCGTGATTGACTTTGCCGAAGGTGTAAATGTTTTGCAGGGAGCGGAAATATTTATGGTGCAGAGTGAGCAGCGTCCAGGACGTTTTTTTTATCATTCGGAAGAAGATATGGTGTTTGTGTCCGCGCAGCCGGATTGTGATGAAGAGTGGTTGAGCGGATTGACTCAGGAGGCGATTCGCAGTCTTGATAAGGACGAGGAGTTGAGCCTGCTGGAGCAGCGGTATTATCGCCTGGAGTGTGGATGTTCGCAGGAAAAAATTATCAGAGCACTGGAGGCAGAAATTCGAAAAAATGCTGATGCGATATTCCGGGATGAAGCAAGTGTGCGGGTGCAGTGCCCGAGATGTGGCAGGCGCCATGTGATAACCCGGGAGGCGGTGGAGGCTTTTCTCTCGAAGTCACCCTCACCGGAAGCCTGAGGGTGTCGAGGTGCTCGCTCCGTGAAGCAAAGATATTTTTGAAAAAAAAGCATAGGAGTTGACAGCGGTCTGTGGAGTGATCTAATGTGCATCCTCTTCCAGCGGGTATAGTTTAGTGGTAAAACTCCAGCCTTCCAAGCTGGCTATGAGGGTTCGATTCCCTCTACCCGCTCTTTCGCCCAGCATTCTGCTTGCGTTGGCTCGCTTCTTCAGGGATTGCTAATCTCCGTGTCAAAAGAACCCATCATTCTCATCGTTGATGACGAAAAGAATACCCGTGAAGGAATTCGCGATTATTTGCAGGGGGACTTCGATGTTTATCTCGCAAGTGATGCTGCTGCCGCACTCCAGGTTTTGAAAAACGAAGCGGTTGATCTTATGGTTACGGATTTGCGTTTGGGAAAGGTTGATGGGATGGAGCTGATTGCACAGGCACTGGCTTTGCCAAAAGCACCAGTTTGTATTATGATGACGGCCTATGGCTCGGTGGATACAGCCGTCGAGGCGATGAAACAGGGAGCCTATGATTTTGTGACGAAGCCGGTGAATATGGACCGAATGGAATTGCTGATTCGTCGTGCGCTTCGGGAAAAAAATACGCAGCGCGAAAATACAGAACTGCGCCAGCGAATCGGTCAGGTGGTGGGAATCGAAAACATGATTGGCAGTTCCCCTGCGATTGTGAGTATCTTCGATAAAATCAAACAAGTCGCTTCGTCGCGGGTTACGGTGCTGATCGAGGGGGAGAGCGGAACGGGAAAGGAACTCGCGGCTCACGCGATTCACCAATTAAGCCCGCGTGCGGATGAGAAATTCGTTGCAGTCCATTGTGCTGCACTGAGCCCGCAATTACTGGAGAGCGAATTGTTTGGTCACGAACGCGGTGCTTTCACCGGTGCGACGGAACGCCGTATCGGACGTTTCGAGCAGGCGCGTGGCGGGACGCTTTTTCTCGATGAAATTGGAGAAATCGACTCCAGCACCCAGGTGAAAATTCTCCGTGTTTTAGGTGAAAAAAACTTTGAGCGGGTGGGGGGCAATACAACTCTGCAGGCAGATGTCCGCCTTCTCGCCGCAACAAATAAAAATTTGGAAGCCATGGTCCAGGAAGGGACTTTCAGGGAGGATTTATACTTTCGCCTCAATGTGGTTCGGATCACCATGCCGCCCCTGCGCGACCGCAGAGAGGACATCCCCCTGCTCGTAAATTCTTTCCTTAAATCCGCTGCTGAAGAAAATGCTAAGAGCTTTCGTCCCTGTGCCCCAGAGGCGATGGCCGCGATG
>JBKEBM010000002.1:0-8948 GCA_047973165.1 Chthoniobacterales bacterium | reverse complement strand
TGCGTCGCCGTGCGGTGGCGCGGAGGTAGGAATTTTCGGACAATGACCTCTTTGGAGAGTGCAGCGGCACGACGCCGCTTTCTCCGGGGGCGACATGTCTGCGCCACTCCAGGGAATACCTTTCTCTCTTTTGTGAATTTTGCGCCTTTTGTGGTTCTCCCAATCTGCGGACATCCCGCGCATCTGCGAATCCACCCGAACTCAGGAAAAAACTTGCAATTCGATCAGATGCCCTTAAGAATTTGAATCGTTTCATTTTCTCCGAAAGAAAACCATCTGTTTATTCCCACTTATGATCAAAAATATCCCGCGTATTGGAACCCGTTTATTACTTAGTCTGGCCGTGCTGTTTTGCGGTACTTTAACGAGAATTCTGGCGGATTCAGAAACGCCGATTATGGAGGAGACGTTTGAGCTGAACGGGCCGCTTGAGGGAAATTTTAAGCCCGATTCGGCGGCGCAATGGGCTGTGAATGAGGGGATTTTGATCACAGAACGTGGCGGGAACGCGAGTTCTTCGGTGGAGTTGGAGCCGAATTGTGTGGTGGAGGCGGATGTGTCCTTCGAGCCGGACCCTGAAAAGGCGGAAGAGGGAGCGGGCGGTTTCGCCGGCATCATTCTTGGGGGAGGGGACAGTGCGAGATGTTTGTTTGTGATCCAGGAAAAAGGGTTTTGGTTCATCTACAAGGAAGCGGACAGGAAGGAAAGTCTGGGTGGCCTGAAGAAAGAGGATATCGAGTATGGAAAGATGTATCATTTTCGTGTGACCCGGCAGGTTCTTGATGATGGGTATGCCTTCCAGTGGGAGGTTGATGGAGAGGTTGTCGGGGAATTTACTCAGGTGAATCCTCCGGCGGGAGGGGACCCATCCAAACTGGCCCTCGTGGCGTGGCGGGCAAAAGGACAATTCGATAACATCAGGGTTTACAACTCGGAGTCGGAATAATTCTGCACTTCAGAGTTTGGCGGCTTACATTTCTCAATCCATGGAGTCTTTTAAAAACCTTTCGGTTCTTGGGATCATCATCGGGATCGAAACGCCGGAGAGTTTCGCACGGCAGCTCGATATGCTCCTGAAAGTCGGATACGACTACGCCTATATCGCCGACAATATGTTTTCCCATGTGCGGGAAAAAGGCGACCTGCCCGCGATCAGGGATGCTTTGAAAAACTCCGGAATGAAGGTGCAGTCTGGTCACTTCAAATACCTTTATCCCGGTCCCGGCCATACCATGGAGGGGTTGAAGTCCGAGCACCTGCGTGATCTCGACACGGCGGCGGAGCTGGGATTGCAATGTGTGACCACGCATTATCTTTCGATCACGAAGATGGATACGCCGGGATTTTTGTCCGACGAAATCCTGGCGGGTATGAGGAGAAACTGGGTGACTGGCTGCGAGCCTCTGTATCACGAAGCCTTTGCAAAACTGGGGGGGCAGGAAGCTTTTTTGGAAAAAAACAACGAACTCTTCCGCTGGCTTTGCGACGAAGCGGCACAGCGAAACCTCACCATCAATATCGAAACGGGCACCTGCCACCTGACAAAAACGCCCACACAAATCCAGGAATACATTCGCCAAATAGACCGTCCCAATCTCGGCATCTGCCTGGATTCCGGGCACAGCCACCTCTTCATGGGCGACGTTCCGGGCGCGATCCGGCAGGCCGGGAAGATGCTGGTGGAGACTCATTTTCACGATAACTTTGCCGATCGCGACCTGCACCGTCCTCCCGGCATCGGAAGCATCGACTGGCCGGAGGTGATCTGCGCACTGCGGGATATCGATTTTCAGGGTCCGGTAACCTTCGAGGTGGGGGATGCTGCGCCGCACGAAAGCTACCGCGAGCAGGCGGAGGTGTATGCCCGTAACTGGCGGGAGTTTCTCCACGTTGCCGCTCAGCGCGAATAGTGGGAAAAGGCGTTTGCCGGGTGAGAGAGAAAAACTTTGACCGTGCAGGAGGAGCCTGAAGTTTCGTTTTGCCCCGGCGAGTTGTGGTGGGATACCTCGGGAGTTCTGCTAAATGCCCATGGGGGAGGCATACTTTTGTTTACTCGTGATATGGGGAACACAAGACAGAAGGGGACGCGGGGAATGTCGCTCAGGTTGGTGTGCATGTTTATGCGTCCGAAGATTTGCTGAACTGGTGGGATGAAGGTATCGCACTGGTGTGTCTGACGATCTGATAAGTGCTATTGTGCGCGAAAGTCGCTGGCGTGAAATGTGCTGGTTTTGGGTATTACTTTTTTTGTTACCTTAACAGGTCCTGAATAATAGAGTGAGTCGGTGCTTGCAAAATATGGGGATCGGCCTAGCTTTCATTCGCAGAATTTGCAGGGGGTGTAGCTCAATGGTTAGAGCAGGCGGCTCATAACCGCTTGGTTGTCGGTTCGAGTCCGGCCACCCCCAAATCGAAATTTCGGCACACGCTTTTTCTGAAATTTTGAATCCGTGCTGGCTTTATTTGATGCTGTCCCTTAGTTCCCTGTCATGACTTTTTATTTTCCCCGGTTTGAAGGAGGTTACTTCCTGTGAACATGCAAACTCTGGACTGGGCGATCCTGGGCACCCTGGTTGTTTTACTGGTGGTGATTGCGACGGTCGCTTCGCGTTTGACACGCAGTGTGGCAGACTTTCTGGCAGCGAATCGCTCGGCGGGGCGTTATTTGCTTTCGGTGTCTTCGGGGATGGCAGGAATGGGGGCGATTTCGATTGCTGCGATTTTTGAAAAATATTACCAGGCGGGTTTTGGTGCCTACTGGTGGGGGCAGATGCTGGGGCCGATTGGCCTGGTTATGGCTTTGTCGGGCTTTGTGATTTATCGCTACCGTGAGACTCGGGTTTTTACGATGGCTCAGTTTTTTGAGGTGCGTTACAGTCGAAATTTTCGAATTTATGCGGGTATCCTGGCTTGGCTTTCCGGTGTGCTTAATTACGGGATTTTTCCTGCGATTTCGGCGCGTTTTTTAATTCATTTTGCGGGCCTTCCGGAGACCTTTTTATTGGGGGGATGGGAGATATCGACCTTTTCGGTTACGATGATTATTATGCTTTCGATCGCTGTTATGATGGCTATATCGGGCGGGCAGATAGCTATCATGATAACGGATTTTTTGCAGGGACAGTTTACGACGATTGTTATGCTGGTTATCCTGGGGATTCTTTTTGCAAATATGTCGTGGTCAACGGTGCTTGAGGGGCTGCGTATGGCTCCGGAGGGTCAGTCTATGCTTAATCCGTTTAAGCAGGAAAATATACCGGATTTTAATATCTGGTTCTTTCTCATTTCGGCTTTCATCTCGGTTTACGGGTATCGTGCCTGGCAGGGGAACCAGGGGTATAATGCTTCGGCATTGAATGCGCATGAGGCAAAGATGGCCGGAATCCTGGGTGAGTTTCGCGGGATTGTAACGACGCTGGTTGTTCTTTTGATTCCTGTTTTTATCTACGCTTATTTAAATCTGCCCCAGTTTACTGAGCAGTCAGCTCTTGTGCAGCAGCACCTGGATGGTTTTGAGAATCCGCAAACGGCGAAGCAGATGCGTGTGCCGGTCGCACTGGGGGGTATCCTGCCCACGGGAGTGATGGGGCTTTTTGCTGCGGTAATTGCTTTTGCGGCGATTTCAACAGATAATACTTATTTGCACTCCTGGGGGAGTATTTTTGTCCAGGATGTTGTTTTGCCTTTTCGGAAGAAGCCTTTCGGTCCGAAAGCTCATTTGTGGTTGCTGAGAGGGTCTATTATTTTTGTGGCTGTATTTGGCTTTTTCTGGAGCACGTATTTTCCGCTGCATGAGTATATCCTGATGTATTTCCAGCTTACAGGAGCGATTTTCCTGGGTGGTGCCGGATCGGTGATTCTGGGTGGCCTCTACTGGAAGCATGGGTCGAGTGAGGGGGCCTGGGCAGGAATGACGACGGGGCTTGTTTGTGCGGTGACGGGGATAGTGACGAGGAATGTTATCTGGCCGTATTATCTGCCGTCCTGGCGTTCGGAGTATGCGGATACGGCGTGGATTCAGGCCTTGCCGGAGGACTTTCCGTATAATGGAACCCAAATGGCCTTTTTCTCAGCGATTATTGCGATTCTGGCGTATGTTATTTTCTCATTACTTTCGCGCCGACCTCCTGCCAATATGGAGAAGCTTTTGCATCGTGGTAAATATGCAGTTCAGGGAGATCACGTCGGCAAAGATCCCCAGCGTGTGCCGGCGGCCGATCCGATCCATATCAAAAAGGCAAAAACTTTTCAGGAGCGCCTGGGGATCGGACCGGAGTTTACGCTTGGTGATAAGGTGATTTATTATTTTAAACTGTGCTGGGCATCCTTTTTTATCCTCGTCTTCTTTGGAGGGACCTTTGTTGGTCTGGTTTATGATATTCCGGATTCAGTTTGGGAAAAATGGTGGGGCTTTCAGATTGCGATCAGCGTAATTCTGGGGGTTGTAACTGTCGTGTGGTTTCTTTGGGGAGGTTTTGTTGATCTGAAACGTATGGCTATATTGCTGCTGCATGAAAAAATCGATCGTTCGGATGACGGAACGGTGCGTGAGGATGAGCACGTGCAGTCGTGAGATAAAAAATCACAACGGCGCGGTTTCGTAGTTTTTGCAGAGGTAAAGAAACCAGGCACTGCTGCCACCGTTGTCTGATTTGATACGGATTTTTTCGAGCACGACGACTTCGGCAAAACCGTCCTGAATGCTGCGCGGAAGCTCGTCCGGAGCTTCGGTGCCGAGGTAGAGCGCAGAGCGGCCGAGGTAGGGATTAACGCCTTTTTGCTCCGTAAAATACTGGTCTGTGACGACGCTGCTCTCGACAAAAGCGTCGTAGCGATGCCAGAGGCCAAACTGGTTTGAGATGTCCTGAGACTCTCGCAAAAAAACGGGTGGAAAGCCTTTGGGAGTTGTATCGTGAGTGACCATCCAGAATCCCAGGGCGGCTGCGGAGCGTTCGTTGTCGGCAATCAGAAAGAGAGGTGTTTCGCCCACGGGTTGGTGAATGACCAAGGCGCGTTCGAGTCGGGTTGAGAGGCTTTGCCAGTCGGGTTCGTCCTGTGTCCGGCTGGAAAAAATAACCCGCGTGCTGGTGTGAAAGAGTGTAAGCCCAATGCAGAGCAGGGTGATGCCGATGAGAATGGGTTGGGGGAGTGCTCCCAGTTGGGAGCGGTCGGGATCAAAGATGGCTGCGGCTGCGGCAACGATGAGGGGTGCGGCCACTGAAAGTGCGGCGGCGAGGGGTAACCCGCCGTGCCAGATCAGACAGAGACAGGCAACTGCGAAGGGGGCGGCAAATGCAAAGGCCGCGCGGTTAAGGGGGCCTTTCTTTAAAGAATACGTAAGCACCAGAAAACAGGTTCCCAGCCCGAGTCCCATGACGAGTGAGACGATGGAGATTCCAGAGCGCAGGGTATTTTTAATTTGAGCCCAACTGGCGGGGTCGAGCAGGGTTTGCAGCGTGAAATCTGAGAAAGCAAGCCACTGAGTGCTGGCGTTCCAGTAAAACGGACCGATTGCTCCGGTGAGGCCAATCAGGGTTGCAAGGACCAGGCCCAGGCGGATTTTCAACGAAGAGTGCGAGTCGCTTTTGTTTTTTATTTCGGCATTTTGATTTATTTTGCTGGTGTTGCGACCGGCACTGCGCCGAAAGCGGGCCAGGGCGAAGAGGAGAAAAAGTGCGGGGATGGTCAAGAGGTTCCAGTAGCTCAGGAAGATTGCGATGCTCAGAAAAATGCCACAAAGAACCCAGCGGTAAATTTTTTCTGAATCCCAGGCGGACCAGGCCGTGAAAAAAACAAGCGGGAGCCATGCTGCGCCGATAACGTCCGGATTTGAAAATTGCAGGGGATCGTTGAAGCCGGGGAGAAGGTTCCATGCGAGTAGTGCCCAACTTGCAGCGGTGCGCGTGCCCCATGCTGCGGTCAGCGCAAAGATACCAAGGGAGCCGAGTAACAGGGAGATCGGAGCGGCCAGGCGCAGAGCGAGAGCAGAGGCACCAAGAAAGTGGGAGGCCATTCGGATGATGCCGGTCACCCCTCCCGGTCCGTCGAAGGAGGCCCAGTCCCACTTTGCGGCGATCAGGAAGCGGACGGCCTCATCTGCGCTGATCGGCATTGCTGCTGCGAGGGAGAGTCGCAGAGCGGTGAGCGCAAGGAGGAAAAGTAAAATGGCGAGAGAAGGAAATTTCACGTCGGGATAAGGTGGGGATGATTGGTCGAAAATCGGGGGAGAAAATGGGGAGCCAGGCGTTTCCAGATGGCGGCAAGATACGCGAGGATAAGCAGAGTGAAGCCAACACTGAGGAAAATCGTAATGAATACATCGCTTGGCCAGTGCGAACCCACATACACGCGGGACCAGGCAACCAGAGCAGCGGGGAAATAAAATACCCATCCCCAACGGCGGAAAAAAATAAAAGTTACCGTGGCGATACAAAAATTATTTGCCGTGTGGCCGGAGGGGAAAGAAGCACCGCGCACGGGGCGAATCTGCGGTGTCGAGAGGTGGACTTTTACTGGCTGCAGGACCGCCAGGATGCGTGGGGTAGCTTTTACCAGATCGACCTGGCGGACCTCCGGCATCACCATGTGCGGACGCGGACGCCCCACAAGTTTCTTAATCGAATTCGTCATGAATCCATCGACTAAAGCAACTGAAACGAGGCAGCAAAAAATATAACTTCGTCCGCGAAAACCACCAAAGATAATGACGAGTAATCCGGCGATCAACACCAGCGGCCACCATGCGGCCCAGCTTGAGGCTGCAGCCATCACGGTGTCCAGCCAGGGAGTCGTCCAGTCGCGATTTATGCTGTAAAGAAGGTTTTGATCCATGCTGAAAACTGCTACAGGAATAGTGCAGTGAAACAAATAACAGCCTTTTTTGCATTTTTAATTTTTTCGCTTGTCGTAAATGCCCAGGAAGATGCGGCGGAAATTTTGCGTCTGGCACGGATCAATCAGGTGCAAAATGAGGCTGCCCTGTCCGCACGACTTCGCTGGGAGGGGCAACGCATTCCTTTTACGATTATTTTAAAGGACCGGGTGATTCGTTATAAATTTACCGATCCGGAGGAGGCAGTGATCCTGGAACTGCGTGACGACGGCCCCTGGCTCGCGGAACAAAAGGGCGACAAAAGCTCAGAGGTAAAAGGGGCCCGCTTTGATCATCGCGTGCGCGAGAGTTCGGTGACCTACGAAGACCTCGCAATGCGCTTCCTCTACTGGCCGATCTCAAAATATCTCGGGAGCGATGTGATTCGCACGCGCAGTGCACACAAAATCGAAGTGCACCCCGGACAAAAAATAAAATCTCTTTACGGCGTCGTGCGCCTGTGGGTGGATAAGGCCACGGGTTCCCTGCTGCGCATGGAGGGCTACGACTGGCAGGGGCATCTGATTAAACGTTTCGAGGTTGTCGGCGTGCAAAAAATCGACGGCCAGTGGTTTCTGAAAACAATGCGTGTCGAGACCTTCGAACCCGAGACACGCAAGGTAATTGATCGCACCTATCTTGATGTGCTGGATCAGCTAAAGCCGTAAGGAATTCGTCACACCTCAAAAAAAACTTGTACGATCCAATCCGGGTTGAAAGGGTGTTCCTGGGATCACATATTGCCCTGAGCACGGACATTCGTTTGTTGTTATGTGCGGCTTCCTTAGTAAGGCCTGTTGATCGGGCAAAATACCCTTACCGGAATCATGCGTTACCTCATCCTGAAATCCAGAGTATCCATACAATTATTGATCCTCCTCATATTTTCCTGCTGGAAGGCATCTGCCGAGGTATCTTTCTATTCAGACAGAGCCACATGGGAAAGTGCTGTGGAGAGCAGGCATTACTTCAGTCTTTCCTCTCCTTCGAATATTGTAATTGCTGAAGAAGTCGATACCGAACCCGGACCAAATATAATACGGGACTGGGAAAAAATCTGACCTTCCTTGATACAAATACAGGATTCGGAATCGACTTCACCCTCAGAGCATTGCAACAGAGTGCCGGGTTTACCTTTAATGATAACGAGGGAGATGGTCCGCAGTGGGGCGGGCTGTCCGTAGGCGATATAAATAATTACCAGAATGACGACTGGTACGCTGTGTTTACGAGCTCCTCCGGTTCGGCTGTATTCGGATTCGGTTGGTTTCTCGGAGACAATGGCAATTCGAACAATGAATCGTTTGCCGTTTATAATACCAGTGACGAACTGATTGGAACTCTCAGCGAAGTGCCCTTTTCTGATTTATCGGTGTTCATCGGTTTCACTTCGAGCGAGCCGGTCGGCAGAGTCGTATTGGCTGGGTTAGCATGGCCGACCTTTGTGGATAATACAAAGGGCACTTATACGATTTAGTAAGACAAGTTGCTAATATTTTCCCTGCACACAGGCAAGGATGCCGAAGGTGAAGCAACAGCAGTGGCGCATTACATAAATTGATTTGGTAAAAGCCCGGCAGGGTCGTTTTATAAAAATGACCCTGCCGGGGAAAGCATTGTCAGGCAACACAGCCGGATACCTCTTCCCCATTGACACGATATGCCGCTAAAAGTTGCAAATCGCATTTATACACGCTTTGTTTGGGGATAGGCGAGCCATCCAAAGGAAAGTGAATGACCCCACAACTCACGCGGGCAGGTGCCTGGTATCCACCTCTGCTTGTTCTCTCCTTGTTGGGTTTTATTTGCGACGTCTTACCAGTAATCCGAGTCCGCTCAGTCCAATCAGAAAAGCAGAAGAAGGCTCGGGAATCAGCACCGTACCATTCTGAACAATGCGAAACTCATCCAGACTCATATTATAGCCGTAAAGCCAGGCATTTGTTCCGGTTGAAGTGGAGGCCGACACCTTTGTCGGGCTGGCAGCATTGACAGCAGCGGCGGTCGTATAACCAGTGGAACCGAAAGCCGTTCTAACCGGACTATACCCATTCATGAGTTGATACCAACCGTCGTA